>QCKO01000001.1 GCA_003215315.1 Prochlorococcus sp. AG-409-P19
GAATTCTTATTTTTCTCTAGTGATAATGCATCATCGATTTCTAAAGTATCTGAATCGTCGATTGTATAAGTCTTTAGATAAGTAAGGTCCTTATATATTGGGAGATTGAAACTATTAACTTCATTTTCTTTTGACATATATAATTTCTATATTCAGCTTAAAATTCAATTAAAGAATTATACATTATTGTATATTCTAATATTTAACATTTAAATCTTTTATTTATCCCTCAGGATTGACGAATGGTAATAAAGCAATAATCCTTGCTCTTTTTACAGCTGTAGTTAAATCACGTTGTTGTTTGGCTGTTAAACCTGTCAATCTCCTCGGTAAAATCTTCCCTCTGTCAGTAATAAATTTCTTTAATAGCTCCACATCTTTGTAATCTATTGGATCCCCTGGTTTGATAGGAGACAACTTTTGCTTAAATAATGAGTTAGTCATTTTAGATTAGTTGATGAAATTCAAATAAACTATTATTTAATCTCCTTGTAGGGAGTAGATTTGCAACTATAAGTTCAGAACCTTTTATTTACTAAACGTTCATTTCTGTTTCTTCTGTTATTCGCAGATTTGCACCTAGATAGATACAACAGGAGAACGCTAGTGGATTGGACCTGAAGCCTGTGTTCTCATAGGTGATCACACCTCTATAGGTCCTTGTTCCTTGCTTATGAAGTAACTCCTTATGAAGGAGTAGTAGCTACAAACTATTATCTTACAAGGTGGTTGCCATTTTTCAAAATTGAATCGCTACTTCAAATTCAAAATTATACCTAAGAAATTATGAAACTTTCCTTTTCATGGTTACAAGAGCTAGTTCAACTTACCAAGCCAATCACTGAACTTACTGAAAGCCTTTCTATGGCTGGCTTTGAGGTCGAAGAGGTCACTGACCTTTCCGTTCAAGCTCAAGGTGTAGTTGTTGGTTATGTCAAAAAAGTAGAACCACATCCGAATTCTACAAAATTAAATATTTGCTCAGTTGATATAGGAGGCTCAGATTTACTACAGATAGTCTGTGGTGCAAAAAATGTTAAAGCCAATATCCATGTACTCGTAGCCACAGTAGGTTCGGTTCTTTCGAGCATTCCAGTCACAATTAAGGAATCAACTATAAGAGGTATAAAGAGTCAAGGAATGATTTGCGCTTTAAGTGAATTAGGAATAGAAAGTAAAAGTGAAGGTATAGAAAACCTAGAAAATAGAGGCGATAAATTTCCAAATATAGGAGAATCAGTAATAAAATATCTAAATCTAGATGATTCTATAATTGAATTAGCAATTACCGCCAATAGGCCAGATGGAATGTCAATAGTTGGAATAGCTAGAGAAATATCAACTATAACAGACTCTAAATTAACAATTCCAGAATTAGACTACAACTCAGATTTTGAATTGTTTGATTTAGATATATCTAATTCTGATTGTTTATCTGAGAATAGACTTTATAGTTTAACATTAATCAATAATATTGATAATACTAAGTATCATTCAAACCAAATAATTAAAAATAGAATTGAGAAGATTGGAATCAATAGCATAAACCCTATTGTTGATATTACAAACTATATAATGCTAGAACAAGGGCAACCATTACATGCTTTTGACAACGGATTGCTAAAAGATTTAATTGGTAGAGATGTTCTGATGAGCGATTTTGGGATTAGGCGTGGAATACAAGGTGAGTCCTTTGAAGCTTTAAATGACAAGATATATAAACTTAACGAGAACATGCATGTAATTACTTGTTCAAATATACCTATTGCCATAGCAGGCGTAATTGGTGGCAAGTCAACAGCTGTAACATCAAAAACAACATCAATCTGGCTTGAATGTGCCGTTTTTAGCCCCATAAGTGTACGAAATAACAGTAGAGAAATTGGACTACGAACTGAGTCAAGCTCACGCTTTGAGAAGGGTATACCAAATCAAAATGTTTTTCCAGTTGCAAACAGAGTTACTAAAATGATTAGTGATATTTTAAGAGGAAAGATAATATCAAAATATGCTAATAAAAAAACAAGAGAAAATACTAACAAAATTAAATTAAGAAGTAATAGAATTCATAAGATTTTAGGTCAAATTAAGGAATATAAAATAATACCAAATATTAAGCTGAATGAGCAATGTGTAACGACTACTTCGCCATTAAGATATATAAATGATAATGAAATAGTCGGCTTATTAACTTCTCTTGGTTGTAATTTAGAAAGGAATAATGAAGGATGGGATGTTGTAATTCCTCCTTATAGGTCATTAGATTTAACAAGGGAAATAGATTTAATAGAAGAATTAGCAAGGCTTATAGGTTATGACAATTTTGATGCAAAGCTGCCAGAACCTCTACAGCCTGGTGTTCTTAATCCTCATGAAAAGGTAATAAGACGTTTAAGACATTCATTTGCATGTCAAGGTTTTCAAGAAGTTGTGACGTCTTCACTAGTATCTCCCCCATCTAAAGAGATTTCGAAATCTATACCTATAGCTAATCCATTGTTAATAGAAGCAAGCCATTTAAGGAGAAGTATCTGGCCTGAACATGTTGAAATTTTAAAAAGAAATATTTCTTCTGGTTCACACGGTTGCTGGATATATGAAGTCGGAAAAATATACAATTATATCAATGATAAGTACGAGGAGACATTGCTCTTATCAGGAGCTATAACTGGACAAAGAGCACTAGGGAAATGGCAGAAAAGAGACAAAAATGATGGTTTAGACTATTATCAGGCACGTGGAAAGCTTACACAAGTTCTTCAAAGTATAAGTATCAATGAAATAGATAAGAAATTAGATAGATCCAATCATCTACATCCAGGAAGATCTACTTCAATATTTATAGAAGGTAAAAATTGTGGATCGTTTGGTCAAATTCATCCTCAAATTGCTGAAGATAATGGTTTGAGTATGGAAACGTATATCTATGAAATAGACCTCGAAAAAGTTATTATGGCATCAACAAGAAGAAATGTTTGGGTTAAATCATTTAAGGAATTTCCTACTGTACCTTCAATGGAAAGAGATATCGCTCTGGTTCATTCCAAGGAATATTCCTCAAAGGATATTCTTAATTTAATTAAGAAGACAGGTAGTCCTCTACTTGAAGAAGCTGAATTAATTGACAAGTATGCGGGGGATAATATACCTAAAGGAAGCATTAGTCATGCATTTAGGATTAGATACCGAGATAAAAAAAAGACGCTAAAAGAGGAAGAAATAAATCCAGTACACGAAAAAATTCGCAAAGCATTAGTTTCAAAGTTCAAAGCAGAACTCAGGAGCTAAGTATTATCTGTACATAATAAGACTAACAATTGGACTAATATCTAGTCTTACATGAGATAGTGTAGATATATTTTCTTGCAGAATTCTTCTAACATGAATATCTAGATTGCTATAAAGGAATTATTCAATGAGTGCACTAGCTGAATATCGATGAAGAATAAAGAAATGGTATTACAAGAGTCTTATAATAGTCCTATAATAGGTCCAAGACTGAATCTCGAATAAGATTAACTAGAGCGAATATGTGCTTTTTTTTTGAATTTTAATTTGTCCCTGATGACCTAAATATCTCATGATTAAATAATCAAGTTACCAAAAGGCTTCATTTAAAGTGACGTGATCCCTTGTTAATTTGCGTAACTGCCTAGTAGACAGTTACGCAAGGCCAAGAAAGCTTTTTATCACTATGATTTTATTGATATTTTCAACGATGGACAAGTTGCGGACCAAAGTTGTTAATCGTGACGATCCCAAAAGACACGGGAAACAAAGAAAACATAATCAATTCACCTGTATCAGACAAGTCTCATGATAAGTCAAATATTTAGACTTATACGATAATGATGATAATAATCTATTCAGCACTTTTGCTGATTGTTTGAGTCTGTTCTACTTTTGTTTTCGAGAAAAATTCTTCTGACAAGTCTTGTATGAGACTATGGATGGGTCTAATGCTGAGTCTTAGGCGAGATAGATGATCTGTTCTTTTTTTGGCCTTTTTGTTATATTTTCCTATTAGTTCTTTTTTTTATATAAGTCTTTTAGTAATTGATAAGCTTCATTCAACCTACGCATTGATTCTGTAGACCCTCCAGCATCGGGATGATTTTTTAATGCCATATCTTTATAAGCTTCTCGAATATTTAATAAGCTAAGTGATGAGCCAGAATAAGTTGGTAATCCTAATAATTTTAATGCACCGTGAACGGTCATTGTAGATTCGAGAGTTTGAAAAGAAGTTACGTTCTGACTTCTTTTGAATTTATTTACAAAGCGTCTAATTAGCGTTGGTATTCTCTCTGATAAGTGTTCTGATGAAAATGGATCCTCTAATATCCCAGCAATTACAATCACATTTTCAAATGTGATGGGACTTTTTTTCCAAGCAATACAATAGGAATTCACAATTTTATTTGCAGCACTCCACGTAAAGGAAATATTCTCAGTCCCATCTATTTGAGGCCAAATATCTCTAGCCAGCCATGCCATAGCCGCTTCTATTACATTAGCTGTGGGTTTATTTCCATAAAGAGATTGCCAATGATCTGAGGCACAGTTATGGGCAGATTGGAGATCAGCGAGTTTTATATTTATAAAAAATGAATCCTGTGGTGATTTCTCCGTTTTGCTTTTTTCAAGGCTATTTCGAAGGATTTTAGTTTTTCTTCCGATAAAACCTGGCAACTCAATACCTTGGTTACTTATATCAATTTTTTGTGTCTCTTCAAATGATTCAGGGATTTGTTCCGTTAGTTCCTTAATTTCTATTTGCTTGTTATTAATTATAACTAGTGCATTTTCATTATATTTAATGTTTTCAATTGATTCTTCGCTTATTTGAGAATCATTTCTGTCATCTGTTTGGAAAAAATTACTCTCGTCCTTTGCAAGCAAGGCTTCAAGCAGTCGTTCAAGTACAGCGCCTCTTCTTCTCATGCCCCACTCTTTTCTTAAATCGTCAACAACTTCTATAAGCTCTGTAGGCAAATCAACAGATATTCTTCTGACTTCTACCTCCACTTTAGATTTCACAATTTCAAATAAACTATCCTTAGTTTAAGCCATTTCTGACTCTATTTATATTCTATTAATTATTGATTCTTGAATCTTATACTTATATAACATAATTCATTTATAGTAACTCATCCACGATATTTAGAATTATGTTTTAAAATTAGAAAAATATGATAAATGTCATGTTCTCAAAGGACAATTGCTCTAATTCAACAAGTTGGGCTGAAAGAAAGCTCAAGTATCAAAATAGAAAACTTCGTATATTGAATTTTATAAAAGAATCGTATGAAAGAAAGTTAGCTGCAGTAACTGCATCAATATCAAAGCTTGAAGAACAAATTAATAGCAATATTATTCAAGATTAAGAATATAATTAATCTTTTGAAGATTGTTATCTCTTTAATGGAGATACAACTTTACTTAGCAACTTTTCTGGTCCTTCATTCATTAGCAAAGACAAGTTTGATTTTTGCGTTGCAAGAAAATAACCAGCAAATCCTAGTGCATTTATACTAAACCCTTCTGTCTTTTCTTTTGATCGTCTTATTAAGCTGATCCACTCAGGGGTAATAAGTAAATTATAAGGTGAAATTGGTTTTTCATCATTTTGTGGGGAGCCTATATTCATTTGAAAGCACATTTTTATGTAGCTCTCGTATAATTCTTGGGACTTATCTTCTGAATATTGTCTCTTTAAAATAATTGTTGATTTTTCTATTAATGTATTATGAATATCTTTATTTTTCAATTTACTCTTAAACCAATATTCTCTAGGACATATTCTTTGACCAGTTTTACGTCGTAATAATTGAATGTGCCTATGAGGCTGACTTGCTCCAGCCTCTGCACTGCTATTAAAAAACCATAACCCTTTAGTATCATCTTCAACTTCAATTAGAGCAGAAAAGTCCTCAGGCTCTAACCAGCCATTCTGAGCTCGCCATGATTTAGTTAGTAATAACATATGTCCTCTCTGCACAGGATATTTATTCAAAATTAAAACGTGCGTTTCTGACAAAGACTTTATTTCCAATCTTGTATCCCAAGGGATGAATGGATTTTGCTTTGGTCCCTGGATTAAATAACTGTTTGGGAGCTTGCTATTTAGATATCTTAACTCATAGGGATTAGGATTTATATCAGTTTTAATAGAGCTTGTATTTAATGGTATTAATGCGCCATTAAGTAATGCTTTATTAGAAACCTTTAATGCTTCTGACCAAAGTAATTCAGTCGTCAAGACTTAATTTGAAATAAATCGCATAATTATTATAAATTTTATTTTATAACCAAATAAATAATCTTAATTATCTTAATATCTGTCCTTCAATTTATTAAAAGATATTGATCATCATCCGAACCTGAAACGAGGAGCCCTTCAGCGAGGAGGTTTGAAGTCTAAATGTGGTTTTGGGCTCGTATGCGACTTTTAAGCCTTGCAAGGCCCATAAAGTCGCACCTTGAGAGTTGTTTGATGCCTTAGACGTTTATGTAAATAATAAATTTGCAACAAGAGTAATCAAACTAATTTTAGGTGAATTTAAAAGCACTTTTAAAAGCAAATTAAAGAAAATTTCATCTTTTAATCAAAATTCAGTCATAGCAATGCTTTTCGTAGATTGTAGCCACTCATAATTATTGTTAAATTGCGAATTAGTGACACATTCTGCTGAAAAAAGGTTGACGGAAGCGGGGGGGAAGGGCTTAAACCTCAATCAGTAATATCTCCTCAATGGATTGGGAGTTCTCTGAAGACTCAGCCTTTATGGCTCTTTGCGATGCCTTTCGAGAGAGTGGCGAAACATCGGCAATGGAATTTTTAGCTAACGGTGAAGGTGCTTTTCACTTTCAAGAACTTACTCAAAACGCAGCTGGTGAAGGGGTAGATCTTAGCGATTCAGATTCTATGGATCAATTCCAGCAAGACGTAATTGAAAGTATGGAGTCATTATGTAACGACTAAAATAATTAAATAAATATTCAATCTCCTATTTTTTAAGTACCAAAATATTTAGCTTTAGGGTGGAAAGATATTATCGCGGTTGTACTTTGTTCTGGATAAAGTTGTTCGTTATCGTCCATACTAATACCAACTCTAGATGCTCTTAACCAATCTAATTGTTTTTTACTATCGCCAACATTTGGACATGCTGGGTATCCAAAAGAATATCTACAACCAAGATATTTAATATCTAATATATCTTTAATGTTATCAGGTTCATGATCCTTAAACCCAGATTCTATTCTAATCAAAGAGTGTATATATTCAGCTAATGCTTCCGCTAATTGAACAGTTAAACCATGAAAGTAAAGGTAATCAGTATATGAATCTTTTTTGAAAAGATATTCAGAATACTTACTTGCCGAACAACCCATTGTGACTGCTTGCATAGGCAATAAATCAGTTGGAACAGATTTATCCATATCATTAAAGAAATCAGAAATGCAATATCTATTACCAGATCTTTGACGAGGAAAAGTAAATGATCCTAACTTTTTGATAGAATGAGGCTCAAATACTTCTATATCATTTCCATTTCGTCCACATGGGAAATATCCATATACAGCCTTTGGAGTTACTAAATTATCTTGGATAATTTTATCTAACCATTCTTTCAATATTGGTTCGGCCTTATATTTTATTAAATCCTGATATTCTTCCTTTGACTGATTTCTTGATCTTTTTATTTGCCACTGTCCCGAAAATAATGCCTTTTTATCTAGAAATTTAACAATATCTGATATTCTTAAATCATCTTCTAATAGGCATTTAGTACCTTCAAAAGGAACATTCACTTTAGATATAACTTCTACTTTATCTGATCTACTTGTATCAATTTTTTTATCAGCTTTTATATTAGGCTTGGTTCCTAGGGTTAAATCTAGTCCTGTGATATCCTTGCCTTTACCTATAAAGATACCTTCTGGAATCTCGTTAAGAAAACCTTTATAATTATCCCAACCATCTGTTTGCTTAGCTTTCATATAACTATCCATAAATTTAAGGTCTGTAAATGCATCTTTTCCATATATAACCTTGCCTTTATATACGCTTGCACAATCTTTATTTACAAAATTGGGAGTTAATGCTGCACCTCCAAGGATAACGGGTATTGAAATTTGCTCATCATTAAGAGCTGCTAAATTTTCCATCATAAATGCTGTAGACTTCACTAGTAGTCCACTCATTGCAATACAATCAGCTTCATATTGTTTTTGTGCCTCAATAATCGCAGATACTTCTTGTTTGATTCCTAAATTGATTACTTCATAACCATTATTAGTTAAAATAATATCAACAAGATTTTTACCTATATCATGAACATCTCCCTTGACTGTAGCAATAATAAAACGACCTTTGGATTCTATCTTAGCTCCCGATTTATCCATATATGGCTCTAGAAAAGATACAGCATATTTCATGGTTTCAGCTGATTGGAGAACGAAAGGTAGCTGCATTTGCCCTGACCCGAATAGATCTCCTACAACCTTCATTCCGTCAAGTAGGAATTTATTTATAATTACAAGAGGTTTATACTTTTTTAGTGCCTCAGTTAAATTATTATGTAGATTTTCTTTTTCTCCATCTATAATATGAGATTTTAATCTCTCTTCAATCGGTACTTTTGTATTAACTAATGAAATTTTTTGATTATTGTTAGTTTTGACATTAGCAAATAATGTGGTTAACTCTGTCAAGGGATCATATTGACAAATATTATCTATAAACTTTCTTCTATCATAAATTAAATCATAGCAAACTTGAATATGTTTTTTAGAAAACTTTGTTAATGGTAGAATTTTAGATGGTGAGACGATTGCGGAGTCCATTCCAGACTTAATAGCTTCATTAAGGAAAACAGAATTTAATGCTATACGGGCTGATTGATTTAATCCAAAACTTATATTTGATATCCCTAAAATAATATGAACTAAAGGTAATTTTTCTTTAATTTTCTTTATAGCTTTAATAGTCTCTTGGCCATTTTTTCTATCTTCTTCTAAACCTGTAGAGATTGGAAGTGCTAGCGGATCATAAAAAATCTCCGTTGGTGATATCCCATATTCAGTAGCTTTATTAAAAGCTCTTAAAGCAATTTCTAATTTTTTCTCAGCTGTCCTAGCCATTCCTGATTCATCAATTGTTCCAATAACAATTCCTGCTCCGTAATCTCTAGCTAATTCAAGGACTTTGAAAAATCGGTCTGGTCCATCTTCAAAATTTGTTGAGTTTAATATACACTTTCCTCCGGCTTGTTTTAATCCACTTTCCATCTTTTCATAGTCTGTAGAATCAAGCATTAATGGTAAGTTAATATTTTTCACTAGCCTTCTTACTATCTGATTCATATCAGATACACCATCTCTACCAACAAAATCGACATTTACATCTAGCACATGCGCATTTTCCCTTAACTGATTCTTAGCAATAGTAATCAAACCATCCCAATCATCAGAGTTGAGAAGTTCTCTTACTTTTTTAGAACCGCTTGCGTTTAATCTTTCTCCTACGATTAAGAATGATTTATCCTGTTTATATGGTATTGATTCATAAATAGATGAAGCAGATGGCTCGAACTCACGTTTAGACTTAACTAGTGAGGGACGATTGGTATCATTATTAAATTCTAAAGCTAAATCAGCAAGATATTTGATATGGTTCGGGGTTGTCCCACAACAACCTCCAATTAGCTGAACCCCATAATCATATACAAAATTCATTAATTGCATTTTCATTTCTATTGGTGTTAATTTATAATGTGCAATACCTCCAATATTTTCTGGGAGACCAGCATTTGGAATACAACTAATTTTAAAAGGAGAATTTATAGATAAATATTCTATATGTGATTTCATCTGCTCAGGTCCTGTTGCACAATTAAGCCCTAAAATATCTAAATCAAATGGCTCAAGAATAGTTAGTACTGTATTAATATCTGTACCGACAAGCATCCTTCCAGTAGTTTCCATGGTAACTGAAACCATAATTGGAATTTTATTATTAGGATCTATAGCTTTTTTAACACCCTGTAATGCAGCTTTAATCTGCAAAACATCTTGACATGTTTCAATTAGAATAAGATCAACATTACCATCTACTAATCCTTTGGCTTGCTCAAAATAAGTTTCTCTTAATTCATCAAAATTTATATGACCTAAAGTAGGTAATTTAGTGGTTGGACCTATTGATCCAGCTACAAATCTGGGTTTATCTTTGGAATATAAAGTTGCTTGTTTTTTTGCTATTTGAGCTGCTCGAAAATTAATATCATATGCTTTATCTTTAATGCCATATTCATCTAATACAATTGATGTAGCTCCAAACGTATTGGTTTCTATTACATCACATCCAACTTCAAGAAATGATTTATGAACATACTCTACTGAATCGGGTGACTCTAAGCATAGATTTTCATTACAACCTTCTAAATGTTCTCCACCAAAATCACAAGCTTTTAGATTAAGATTCTGAAGAGAAGTCCCTGTCGCACCATCGAATACTATTATCGGTTTTTCAGGAGAATTAATGTACGAGAGAAACTCAGACATTGCTATATGAACTGGATGTCTTTATTTAATATAAGAAAATAATAGATGATTACTTAATCATTCTTTTATATTATTTTATGATATTTAAATTAATTAACATTTATTCTTGATATCCAGTTTTCATATTTTGAGTTTCTGCCTTCTGTAATATCTATAAGTGTCTTTTTCAAAAGATTCATAATTGGCCTCTCATCTTTTAATTCAGTAGTCTCAATCTTTTTAATAGGTGTGATTTTTGCGGCTGTCCCTGTAAGAAAGACCTCATCTGATATAAATAATTCGGTTTTATCAATTGGTCTTTCAATTACATCTATATCCATATCCTTAGCCAATTCGATTACACTCGCCCTTGTTACCCCTTCGAGAATATCTTGATCAACACCAGGGGTTATAAGTTGCTCATTTCTGACAATAAAAATATTCATACCACTTGCTTCACTAACTTTTCCCTGAGTATTCATTAGAAGTGCTTCGTCAAATCCACTTAAAACAGCCTCAGTTTTTGCTAATGAGCTAGTAATATATGCACCACTTATTTTGCCTCTTAAGGGCAATGAACAGTCTTGTTGCCTAGTCCAACTACTGATCCGACATGTAACACCTGAAGGAGATAAATAATCGCCAAGTTCAATACCATAAATAAAGAAGTCAGTTTCAATATTGTGAAGTCTAGGGGCTATACCCAGATCACTTGTATAGACAAAAGGCCTTATATAAACAGGAACTGCAGGTTTGTTTAGGGTTAACATTTTTTGAATACTATTTAATACATAATCTTCAGTTAAGTCTGTAAGTAGAAATTTAGCACTTTGACAAAGTCTTCGAGCATGTCTATCAGGCCTAAATAGAATTAAAAAATCTTTGTTGTTTGGATCGGGTATAGCTCGCATGCCACCAAATGCAGCTGTCCCATAATGCAATGCATGAGTTGCAATAGAAAGAGTTGCTTTCTCGAAAGGAATGCATTCTCCTTTAAACCAGGCAAAGGGAAGGAATTTATGCATAATAATCTTGGGCCAGAAGGATTTTCATTTTCTTGGTTCTTCGGTTATAAGCATTAATCTGCATAATAAATGAATGCACAGAATTGCCAGCCTTCCAGGAGATGAAGCTCAAGAAGAAATAACACTTGTGGAGCAACCACCTGCTCCAATAATTTTCTTGAGTAGTGCCACCTCTGACATCTCAACATTGGCGTCAGTATTAGAGTTAGAAGAAAATAAGAAATTCATTGGAAATGTAAGAGCTCTGCCAATATCATCCATTTCTTCAAATGCCCAAATAGATCACTATATTTACAAGACATGTGAAAAAGCAAATATAATTATAGTTAGATTTTTAGGATCTAGAGCTCATTGGTCATATGGTTTTGAACAATTAAAATTATTGCAGGAATCTCATCATAATACAAAATTAATTGTTTTATCTGGAACATCAGAATTTTCATTTGAACTAAATGAAATTAGTAATATAGATATGAAATTAGTTCAATATCTAGAACAGCTTTTAAATCAAGGTGGTAAGGAAAACTTTACTTCATTTATTAGTATTATAGATAAACTTTTAGAAAATCAATATATTGATCTAAAAAAACACCCAATAAGGTTTTATAGAAATATAATTCTATGGGAACAACATAATTCGTCAAAAACAAAAGTCGCAGTAATTTTCTATAGTTCTCTATTAAAATCTGCTGATACCGATTACGCTTCTTGCATTTCTGACTCTCTTAAGAGTAAAGATCTTTCACCCTTAATTATATGGGTTAATACTCTTAGAGACAAGGAAAATCAAAGGAAAATTATATCATTATTAAATAAACAAGATATTAAATTAGTTATTACTACTACCTCGTTTTCTTCTGGAACAGTTAACGATTATGAAATTGAAAATAGTTTGTGGGATGCCCTTAACATACCAGTTGTCCAACTTCTTACAAGTATTCGTTCTAAAAGAAATTGGCTAAAATCATCTATTGGAATGAGTCCGATAGATTTATCCCTACAAGTCGTACTACCAGAGATTGATGGTAGGATTATAACGATACCTTGTGCTTTTAAAGAGACAAGAATTGCAGATAATAAACTCTGTACTGTAATACATAGGTTAATTCCAGACAAACAAAATATAGACTGGGTAAGCAGTTATGTACAAAACCATTTAAAATTACAATATCATAAGAAAAGTGAACTTAGGGTATGTTTAATCTTAGCCAACTATCCAATTAAGAATGGAAGAATCGCTAATGGAGTAGGCCTTGATACTCCACAAAGTGTTATACAAATACTTACATGGTTAAAGAAACTAGGTTATTATTGTGGTAGAGAACCTTTACCTAAAACTGGCAATCAATTAATTAGTTTATTACTAGAAGGGCGAACTAATAGCCCTGACTCTCATAATAAGGAACCACTTGATTATCTCTCTCATAAAGAATATAATAGATTCTGGCAAACAATTGAACAAAGTTCTGCAGAAAAAGTTGTTAACCGGTGGGAGGAACCTGAATTCTCAATTGAAAAAGAGAAAAAGGGATACGCAATTACAGGTTTACGGTTTGGTAATATTGCTGTTCTAATTCAACCTAGTAGGGGTTACGATCCATTTAATATTGTTGATTTACATTCACCAGATCTTCCTCCACCTCACAGATACATTGCACAATATTGCTGGATAAGAAATGTATTTAAAGCTAATAGCTTAATCCATGTTGGTAAACATGGAAGTATTGAATGGCTTCCTGGGAAAGGAATAGGTCTAAGTAATTCATGCTTTCCACACATCTTAATACCACCAGTACCGAATATATACCCTTTCATTGTGAATGACCCAGGAGAAGGATCACAAGCCAAGAGAAGGACTAATGCAATAATCATAGATCATTTAACTCCACCTTTATCTACATCTGGACTATATAATAATTTAACCAAAATAGAATATTTGTTAGATGAATATTATGAAGCAAAGCTTCTATCAGATCCCAGGAAAGATTTACTAGTAAAAAAACTGACTAAGCTTATCCTAGAAGAATCGCTATCAAAAGATCATGACTTAGAGAATTCTTTTGATGAAACAATAGATAATATAGATTCTTATTTGTGTGAAATTAAAGAGTCTCAGATCAAAACAGGACTTCATATTTTTGGAAAGCAACCAGACTATTTAGATCTAGTAGAAATGATATTGTCTTTAGCTAAAGTTCCTTCATTTAATTATTATGGTCTAACTCAAGAGTTATCTAAGCAAATTGGTTTCAAGATAGACCCATGGGCGGATGATGAAGGTGCCACGCTAGAGACTCTTGACTCCAATTTGCTTTTTTCTTTAACAAAGAAAAAAGCAAGGAAAAAATCAGATGTTATAAAGTATTTGGATTCACAAGCTAAATTAATAATTGAGCATTATCTTATCAATAGTTTTGGTTTACCTACTAAGATAAAAAAACAAAAACTTCATCATTCTTTATTCCCACTATTAGATGCTAATAATAATATTCCCGTGATAATTCATTTGGTAGAAAATATTATTCCACGATTATTATCTTCATCAAAAAAAGAAAAAATATCTCTATTGAAAGCTCTCAATGGTGAAAGAGTTTCTAGTGGACCATCTGGAGCACCCACTAGAGGTAAGTTAGAAGTATTACCAACTGGGAGAAATTTCTATAGTATTGATATAAGAGGTATTCCGACAGAAACTTCTTGGGACTTAGCAAAGAGAAGTGTCTCTATTTTACTAGAAAAGTTTTTACTTGAGAATGGTGAAGACCTGACACATTTGGCTATATCAATCTGGGGAACGTCCACGATGAGAAATGGAGGTGAGGATATATGTCAGGTTTTCGCACTTATGGGAATACAACCAGTGTGGGAAGGTAAATCTAGAAGAATAATAGACTTGGAAATTCTTCCACTAACAGTATTAAATCGACCAAGAGTTGATGTAACTATCCGTATATCAGGTTTATTCAGAGATGCGTTCCCTCAGTTAGTTGATTTAATGCATAAAGCTCAGCAGATGATCGGATCACTAGATGAAGATAAGGAATTAAATCCTTTAGCGGCAACAGTAAGTAAAGGGGGGCAAATTGGGCGTATATATGGCTCTGCGCCAGGATCATATGGAGCTGGTTTGCAAGAACCTATAAATTCTGGTGTATGGGATGAACAATCGGACCTAGCAAATTCTTTCTTGGAATGGAGCAAATGGCTTTATAGAGGATCCAATAATATTCAGCAAAACAAGAAAGGCCTGGAAGAATGTTTATCTAAAATACAAGTAGTTTTACATAGTCAAGATAATAAAGAGCACGACATTTTAGATTCAGATGATTATTATCAATTTCAAGGTGGGTTAGTATCTTCTATTAAAATGATATCAGGATTCTCACCGCAAGCGTGGATTGCAGATAACTCTCGATTTTCACGTCCAAGAGTACATAAACTAGAAAAAGAAATTGATAAGGTGGTTCGCAGCAGATTACTTAATCCAAAATGGATTGAAGGAATGAAAAAACATGGCTATAAAGGCGCTTTTGAAATGTCCGCGAGCTTGGATTATTTATTTGCATATGATGCAACCACAAATCTTGTTCCTAACTGGTGCTATAAACAAATTCTAAGCGAATGGCTAATAGATAAAAATACAAAAGAATTTATAAAAGATAATAACCCTTGGGTACTAAAAGATATAGCTGAAAGATTATTAGAAGCAATTAATAGGTCGATGTGGAATAATGCAAACAAAGAAGATATTAAACTCATTAAAGATATTATACATGAAAGTGATTATTTGGTTGAAAAATATGGAGATAAATTTAAAATAATAAGTAATTAAAAGCTACCTTTTAAGTAGAGAAAGACCATGACTATCAGTACCACACGTAGCTAAAAATCCTAATTTATTAGCATACTTATGAATTTCATCACAAATAAATTCAGAAGGTTTCCAATATAAAGATCTTTCATAATCATACCAGACTTCTATTGCATCAATATAAAGATTATATGCCTCCTCCAAAAGTTCTTTATATGAAAGTCTATATCTCGCTGGATGAGCTAAAACAGCCAAACCATTAGCTTTATGTATTGCTTGTACTACTTCCTTCGCATCTAATGAATAACCAGTCACTGATTGTTTCTTATAATATTTAAGCATTGAATTTGATTCTATATCAAAATCCAAGCCAAGTATGTGGACTAAACAACCTTTAAGCAATGATGTAATTTCTATACCAGACCACAAAAATAAAGGCTCTGTATTAGATTTTTGTTTACTATTAAGCCATTGTTTCATTAATGGATAAGCTTCAATCGTATGATGATCAGTAACAGCTAGATGTCTTATTTTATGTTGCTGAGCTTGTTTTATTAATTGAATCGGAGTTAAGCTACCATCACTTCTATTAGTATGAGTATGTAGGTTAAATATCAATGGACAACTATTTTTATTTACAAGGTATAGATAATCTACAAGTTTTTTGTCTGATTTCTTTGGATTCATAACTGGCCAGCTAAATCTTTTCTTTTTCTTCGCCATTTTGCATAAAATTGAATTGTTGCGGCCATGAAAAGTACTAAACCAACTATTAACCAAGTAGCTGTACTTGTGGGGAATTGATTTTTAAAAACAACTAGCATAACAACTATCACGAGGAATAGTGTTGGCAATTCATTTAAAGCTCGTAACTGCTGACCTGTGAAATCGAACACCCCTTTTTCTAATTGATTCATAATCCTGTAACAGAATAAATGATATAAAAACAAAAGAAAAACGAGGACTAATTTAACCTGCATCCAGCGCTGACTTAACCATTGAGGTTGTGAATATAACAAACCTGCCGCCATGAAAAATGTCAATATCATTCCTGGTGTTGTAATGATATTTGCCAAACGTCTTTCCATTAATGAATATTGTTTTTTGAAAGGCTCCCTTATATCCGGACTTAACTCTTCTGTCTCTACATGGTATATAAATAAACGAACTAAGTAGAATAAACCAGCAAACCATACTACTACCCCAATAATATGCAGAGACTTAAACCATAGATAAGCTTCTGGAGGTAGACTCATATAAGTTTGAATATTATTATTTGTATAATAGAATACTTTCAGTTGTATTGCAATTAATCTTGTTTCTACAATTATTATTAAATACTTTAACTAACAATATAATTATTGATTTTCAGAAGGATGAAAATAATTCCAAATGATCTCTGCTGAGTTCATACCTAAGCCTGGGGTAGAACATAACTCCTTAACTGATGCCATCTGAATAGCATCTATTGATCTGAAGTGTGACAACAAAAGTTTGATTCGTTTAGGGCCAAGTCCTGGTATTTCTGATAGTTGTGATCGTTTCATTCTTAAACTTCGTTTTTTTCTATGAAACGTAACAGCAAATCTGTGAGATTCATCACGTAATCTTCTTAATAAAAACAATCCAGGTTGATTTTTTTCGGTTTCTAATGGAGATTTTAATCCAGGTACAAATATTTCCTCTCTCTTCTTAGCTAGAGCTATTATATTTATATCATCCTCGAGATTTAGATCTCTTAAAGTATTTAAAACTGTACTTAATTGACCTTTTCCTCCATCTATAACTACTAAATCAGGCCAATCTTTTGACATTGCTGGATCAAAGATAGATTTCTTCTTATCAAGTATTGGTTGAAGACTACCTTGTTGACTTTTAATACGCGACCATCTTCTAAAACGTCTTGAAATAACTTCAGACATAGAGAGATAATCATCACTATGTCCCACCTGAATCTGTTCGCTTTTTATATTATATTTTCTATAATGATGCTTAGCTGGAATACCATCAATAAATACAACTTGAGATGCTACAGGATCACTACCTTGTATGTGGCTAATATCAAAACCTTCAATTCTCCTTGGTATATCCTTTAAATCTAAAATCAAACAAAGATCTTCTAAAGCTGCTTTTTGCTTGTCATTGCCTATTCGGATTGACTCAAGCTCATAAACTGCATTTTTTTCTACTAGTTTGATTAGTTCTGCTTTTTTAGATCTTACAGGATTTTTAATTTTTACTGTTACTTTCTTTATTTCAGTTAGCCATTTACAGATTAATTCCTGCTGTGGTAATGAAAACTGGACTAGAATTTCAGGTGGTATTTCTACAGGTTCAACATTACTATAATGCTCCTCTATAGTTTTCTGAAGTATAGTTGGCGAATCTAATTCATATTTGGGTGAAATATATCCAAGCTTACCAACTAGTTTTCCTGCTCTCATCTGGAAAATTTGAATTGAACATATAGAGGAATCTGAACTCATAGCAATTACATCTCTACATATTGATGAATCAGGAATTATCATTTTTTGAGATTCATATAATCTTGAAATACCTGTAATCTGATCTCTTACCATAGATGCCTGCTCATATTGCATTGAATCTGATAATTTAAACATCTGTTCTTCAAGTAATCTTTCAAGTTCAGTTGTTCTTCCTTGGAAGATCATTTCAACTCTTTTTAGAACCTTAATATAATCTTCTGAACTAATTATCTTCTGACATACTCCAGGACATCTACCAATCGAGTAATTTAAACAGGTTCTATCTTTATAGAGAGGTATTGACCTTTGACGTAAAGGGAATAACCTTTTAATAGTGAAAAGTGTTTTTCTTAATAAGTTAACATCAACAAATGGACCATAATAACGATCCTTACGCTTTCTATCCCTACGCCTCCTTGTAATAAATATTCTTGGATATTCCTCACTCCATGTTATACAAACATAGGGATATTTCTTATCATCCTTTAATAAAACATTAAAATAGGGTTGCTGTGATTTAATAAGGTTAGATTCTAATGTTAACGCTTCACTTTCAGTATCTGTAACAATAAAATCAATTGAATTAATTTGTCTAACCATTAATGAAATACGTGGTGATAAATCTTCTCCTGAACTAAAGTAACTACGAACTCTTGACTTCAAATTCTTAGATTTCCCTATATATAATAGTCTATCCTCTTTATCCTTCATTAAGTAACATCCTGGTTCTGATGGAATATTTTTCAACGTAGAGATTAAACTTTGATTAATATTATTTATTTCACTGTACGTTTTTTTAGACATTTTTGTGATAATTATCCTCCATAATTCCAACCTGTATCAGATAATATTAATGGTTCTCCATCCTTATTTAATTTAGCATTTTTTACCTCTCCAATTACAACCGTATGATCACCATGCTGAACATCAGAGATAAGTTCACATTCAACTGCACCTATAGCATCTTCTAAAAGGGGTAATCCTAATTCGCCAAATGTGTATGAACAGGAGTCAAAGCGTCCTCCAAGACCTTTTTGCGGCTTAAAGAACACTGCAGCAAGATCCTTTTGATCTGATCTCAAAAAATTTAAGGCAAATTTCCTAGTTCGTTGAATCATGCCATGACTGGATCCATCTGCTCTTACAGCCATTACTACAAGAGGAGGATTAAATGAGCCTTGAGTTACCCAACTGGCAGTAAATCCATTAATCTCATCATCCTCTCTCACAGTAGATATAAACAGTCCATGTGGGATCTTCCTCAACAAGATTTTTTTGGCTTCTAGGTTGAGTGACATACGATTTGATAGGTTTATACATTAATATTATATTCACAAATTTATTTTTCTAATGTTTAAATAGTATGAAGGTACTTTACCCTGGCAGTTTTGACCCGTTGACATTTGGTCATTTGGACCTGATTCAAAGAGGTTCTAATCTATTTGGGGAGGTATTAATTGCGGTATTGGAAAATCCGCTAAAGAAACCAACTTTTTCAGTAGAAAGGCGACTAAAACAAATAAGAGAAGCTACGAGTTCAATTAAGGGATGCTCAATAACATCGTTTACAGGATTAACTGTCGATTGTGCTAGAGCAAATCAAGTCAATATGATTTTAAGAGGGTTAAGAGCCATGAGTGACTTTGAATATGAATTACAAGTTGCACATACAAATAGAACCCTTGATTCAGAGTTTGAAACTATTTTTCTAGCTACTGAGACTCATCACAGCTTTCTAAGTAGTTCGGTTGTAAAAGAAGTTGCAAGATTTGGTGGTGAGACAAGGCATATGGTTCCAGAGTTTATATCCAATGATCTAAGACAAATATACAAGGATCTTTAATATTAACAAGTTTTAGACCGTGAGATTATATCTATTATGTTAATCATATAATTTAATGATCCATCTAATTTATATGAAATTAAACTTATATAATATTTCTTAGATTTTAATATACCACTTAGTGATTTAACATCTGATAATGTTCCTGATTTACCGATAAAGTCACCATACAAACTATTGGGATAAGTAACTTTAGATAATGTTCCTCTTAAACCTATTATAGATAATGAAGAAAAATAATAATCTGAATATCTATTTATTGACATTCTTCGTAAAACTTTTGTTAAACTATTAGTTGTAAGTTTGTTCTGCCTAGATAATCCACTACCATCAGAAAAGAAAAGATTAGATGAATCAATCTTGTTAGCTATAAGCCATTTATTATATTTTTTATTATTAATATCCTTAGACCAGCTAGAGAGTGATTTTCTAAGTATAACCTCGGATGTAAAGTTATGACTCTCTGAGTTTACGAGATTAAGTAGAACATATAATGGTGCAGATTTATTTTCATATAAAAGATGAGAAAAATTGATCCATGGATTAATTTGTTCTCTGACATCAATAATAGGATTTAAACCTTCAAGAGCTAAAAATTTTCTAAGTTGTGTAGCAAAATTATTGATAGGGTTTTTTAGAGCTAAAGTAGAGGAGTTACTTGATAGAGCAAGTTTGCTTATAGGCGCTCCATATACATTTCGCTTATCAGACCTAGTCCAATAAGAGTTCCACCAGCTACTTATTGGTTCTTCAATTAATAATATCTTAAGAGGTTTGTTAGAGTTGTTAGACTTATAATGATTAGAAATTACGTAAGAAATATCCCTCAGATTGCTTATATCTAAATCTGGATCACCATTGCCAGAAATAATATAGGGCCCTTTAAAAATTTTTCTAACATTAGTTTTAAGAGTATATTTAGGACCCAATTTATCAAGAGCATATGCTGTAGTAAATAATTTTTGGTTTGATGCTGGAATTCTTGGTAAATCAGAATTTATTTGAACTATAAAACGTCCATCTCCATCTAGAACAGAAATACTAATATTTTGATTAAAATCTTTTATATATTGATCAATCCTAGTTTGAAGTGGTAAACAAATATTATTTTGTTCCAAAACTAATTTATCTATTTTATCTAGTTGAATAGAGTAACTTAGTAATCTATATATTATTGAGTATTTTATTTCTAAAAATGAAACAAGTACTATCAATAATAGCCATAAGCGTTTCATAAGTGTTTAAATTATAAATTCAATAAAATAGTTTCATCATTTGGTTTTATGTCAAAGCATTCTTTAAATATATAACCTTGAGTATTATTTTCAAATAAATGCCAATTATTAGGGTAGGCTCTCATCAAAGCGCCTTTTGATAAGGGCTCAATATAATAAATAGATTGCCATAAATTGTTAAATCTCTTCCGACGTTCTCTACCAACTGTACCTATACCTACAATTGAATCCTCTAACTTGCCATTAATCATAATCAATGATGATTTATGGACATTACATATGGGTTCAAATTCGTCAATATCAAAGGCTTGTGGAGAGACTGCTATAAGAAAATGATTTAGATAAAATTGCTTTTTAAGCAAATATTCCTTATATGTAAAAATATTATTTGATTTATCAGGCATATCTCTTTTTGCTAAGGCTGCTCCTCCAGCATCAGCCCACAAAAGAATATTTTTATAATTATCTTTACTTAATTTATCCGATAGTCTTGAAACGACTGGATTAAGCCGTAAACCATCAAACTTAAGATTAATATCAATATGTTTCTTCTCTTGTTCTGAATTAGAAATATAATTAATTAGGGATCTATATAATTGTTTTTCTGCCTCCTCAAGGTCGTAAGGTAATCGATAGTCCATAATAGTTATGCTAAATCAGATCTACTTATATAGTATATAGTATCCTTAATTCTTTTCTTTATTGTATTCAAGTCCCTCTTACTAATCCATGGACCAAGGCTTATTCTCAATAATGAATTCTGTAAATCATTTTTAATATTAATAGATTGTAAAACTGTCTTATTAATTTCATTAGAAGAACTACAAGCAGTACCACTACTTACATAGATTCCTCTTTTAGACAATTCTCGTACTAAAAAACGACCATTTATAGGATTGGAATTATTATCAACTACTATATATGACAAATGATTAGGTATTCGTTCTAATAAATGTCCAATCCTGATTAGGTTTGGTAACAATGACAATTCATATCCAAGCTGATCTGTCATTAAACTTACTTTACTACTAGGGAATAAAGTACTAGTATCTTTAATTTTAATTTTATCTGTTAGTAACTCTATTGCTTTAGTAAATCCAGCTATTAAATTCACTGGCTCAGTGCCCGACCTTAAAAGATTTTGCTGATTACCTCCTTGATTAATAGGTGTAATATCTTTTTGAATATGTGATTTACATATTAGCAAACCTATTCCTTTTGGTCCTTGTATCTTATGAGAGGAAGCACTTAACAAATCAAAGTTAAAATCCTCACATTCGAAATATCCATGTGGTAATACTTGAGTGGCATCTAGATGAAAAATAATATTCCTATTTCGACATTGTTCACCAACTATCTTGACCGGTTGTACAGTACCAATTTCACTCTGCCCCCAAATAAGGGAAACGACCTTGGTTGGGGGACTAAGATACTCCTCTAAAAGATCAAGACGTATCATACCCTTATTATCTACCTCCCAATATTTAACATCCCATCCTATTGATTTTAGACTTTCAGCGGCTGCGATTGTTGCAGGATGCTCTACATTACTTATTACTATCCTACCAGGATTAAGATTTCCAGTTAATCCTTTTATAGCTAAATTAATAGATTCTGTTGCCCCTGAGGTAAATATAATTTCATCTAATCCACATTTTAACTTTGCAGACAACTGAAGCCTCGATCTCTCTAATACTTCTGCTGCCTGAATGCCAATAGTATGCAAACTTGATGGATTACCCCAAAAGTTACTTTGAATATGATTTATTTTTTCTATCACTTGAGGATGGAGTGGAGTAGTTGCACACGCATCCAAATAATAATAATTAACGTAATTATCGTCCTTAGTCATTATTAATAGATTCAAATGATCCTTTATAAACGAGTTGAGCTGGTCCTTTCATAAAGACAGAATCTGAAACATTTTCCCATTTAATATCTAAATCACCACCCGGAAGTTGTACCACTACATTATTATCAGTTAAATCCTGTATAACAGTTGAAACAACGCTAGCACAAGCACCTGTTCCACAAGCTAATGTAGGACCACATCCTCTCTCCCATACTAATAGCTTGATAATATTTCTGTTAATAATTTGTAAGAAATGCACATTTGTATTAAGAGGAAAGTTCTCATTAGTCTCTAGAAGAGGTCCCCACTTATTTAAATTAACTGATTCTAAATTATCTACCAAGATTATTAAATGTGGGTTACCCATACCAACAGCAAATCCTTGAAAAGTTGTGTTGTCAAGGTTAAATGTGCCTTGAGCTAATTTAGAATTTCCTTTTTCTAAAGTAGTAGGTATATTATTAGGATCCAAAATAGGTAAACCCATATCAACTTCAACATTAGATTGATCATCAATGAAACATTTTATATCACCGGCTTTTGTATCTACTATTATATTTTGAAATTTATTGATTATTCTATTATCATATAAATATTTAATCAAACATCGAATTCCATTACCACACATCTCTGCCTCTGTGCCATCAGAATTAAAAATTTGCATATTAAAATTAGCATTATTAGATGATTCTTTTATCAAAACTATTCCATCTGCTCCAATCCCGATCTTTCGGTTGCAAGTATTTCTCACTATTGATTTCCCTTCCTTAAATAGTTTGGATATCTCTTGATTACTCCGTGTATCAATAACTATAAAGTCATTACCAAGACCTTGATACTTAGAAAAACATATATCCACAATTAAAGCCCTAGTGACTAGTTATTATATACCTTGTAATAATATACATAACTCCAAATCTAAATTTAAATACATTTATGGCAACAAATATGAGACCATTAAACATGCGGCATATTAAAAGTGAAAGAAGATTCCACTATTAACACTACCTCTGATGATTCTCAAGACAGGTACTCTCCTAAGGTCATCGAGAATTATTGGCAGGAAATCTGGGAAAACACAGGCCTCAACAAAACCGTAGATCCAGAAGATAACCAAGAGACCTTTTATGCATTATCAATGTTCCCATACCCATCAGGAACATTACATATGGGACATGTAAGAAATTATGTAATCACAGATGTGATCGCAAGATATAAAAAGATGCAAGGTGCTGCTGTCCTTCATCCTATGGGCTGGGATGCTTTTGGGCTACCAGCAGAAAATGCCGCTATAGAAAGAGGTATTAATCCAGCGGCCTGGACTAAAAATAATATACATGAGATGAAAAGCCAGTTAAAAAAGCTTGGTCTTTCAATTGACTGGGGTAAGGAAATAACTACTGCAGACAAAGAATATTATAAATGGACTCAATTTATATTCAATAGACTACATGAAAAGAATTTAGCTTATAGGGAAAAAGCAACTGTCAATTGGGATCCAATTGATCAAACTGTTCTAGCTAATGAACAAGTGGATAATGATGGCAGATCATGGAGATCAGGTGCCTTAGTAGAGAAAAAAGATCTAAATCAATGGTTTTTAAAAATTACTTCTTTTGCAGATGAACTAGACAAGGATTTAGATCAATTAAATCAATGGCCTGAAAGAGTTAAGACAATGCAGAAAAATTGGATAGGTAAATCTGTTGGAGCAGAAATTAAATTTACAGTTTTACATGATCGTATTAAAAATATCAAAGTATTTACAACTCGAGCAGACACACTTTTTGGAGTTACTTATTTAGTTTTAGCAGCAGATAGCAATCTTGTTGACGGACTAATATCAACCGAAAAGCTTAATGAGCTAAAAACGTTCCGAGATGTGTGTTCGAAGTTAACACAACAAGAAGTTACAGCGGAAGGAAGAGAAAAGAAAGGTATGTCTTTAGATATAGAAGCAATAAACCCTATTACAGGAGAGAAAATACCTCTCTATGTTGGAGATTATGTTCTTAATAATTATGGAACAGGCGTAGTAATGGGGGTTCCAGGGCATGATGAAAGAGATTATAAATTTGCCAAGAAATATAATCTACCAATTAGATTTGTAATATCTAATCCGAATCCAAAAGATAAACAAGAAAATGCTTATACCGAAAATGGGAAATTAATTAATTCTGACATATACAATGGTATTGATTCAACCAAGGCGAAAAAACTAATCCTAGATAAAGGTATTAATTCTGGATGGGCTAAGTCTTGTACCACTTTTAAACTACGCGATTGGTTAATTTCTCGGCAAAGATATTGGGGTTGTCCAATACCAATTATTCACTGCGAAAGCTGTGGACAAGTTAGGGTGCCAGATGAAGACTTACCTGTTCAACTACCCTTAGATGTCAAACTAACCGGTAAAGGTAAATCACCTCTTTCTAATATTTCGGAATGGATAGATGTTAAATGTCCAAAATGCAATTCAAATGCCAAACGTGAAACAGATACAATGGATACATTCATCTGTTCCTCTTGGTATTACCTTCGCTATATAGATCCAAGTAACAAACAGAAGCCATTTAAAAGTATAGATATAGATAAATGGTTACCAGTTAAGCAATATGTAGGTGGAATTGAGCATGCAATATTACATCTTTTATATTCTAGATTTATTACTAAGGCCTTAAAGTACTCTGGTCTTATAAATATAAATGAACCTTTTAAGAATCTTCTAACACAAGGAATGGTTCAATCTACTACTTACAAAAATAAATCGACATCAAGATACTACTCCCTTGAGGAAATAAAAGACCTCAATGATCCTAAAGATCCTATTACCGGTGAAAAACTAGAAATAATATATGAGAAGATGTCTAAATCAAAATATAATGGAGTAGATCCAGGGATAGTTGTAGATAAATATGGTGCTGATACAGCTAGAATGTTTATCTTATTCAAAGCTCCACCTGAAAAGGATCTTGAATGGGAAGACTCAGATGTAGAAGGTCAATACCGTTTCTTACAAAGATTGTGGAGACTTGTGACTAATAACAGAAAAGATTTAGGAAGTGAATTAAATATTGTTCCTAATAATAACAAAAAAGAATTAAAAATTCTCAATAGATATATTAATTTAGCTATTAAAGAAGTTACAGGTGACCTGAATAAGAATCAATTCAATACAGCAATATCTGAACTTATGAAACTGAGCAATTATCTAATTAATTACTTAAGCCTATCAAACACTTTAGTTTATCAAGAAGGTATAAATAATCTTATTAAAATGATCGCACCATTTGCTCCACATTTAGCTGAAGAGCTATGGAAGGATATAGGTAACAATCAAAGTATTCATTTACAAGACTGGCCAATATATAATACAAAGGCTATTGAACTTGATGAAATAAAAATAATAATTC
Organism: Prochlorococcus sp. AG-409-P19; assembly: GCA_003215315.1. Lineage (GTDB taxonomy): Bacteria > Cyanobacteriota > Cyanobacteriia > PCC-6307 > Cyanobiaceae > Prochlorococcus_B. The sequence continues at coordinate 26,217 of QCKO01000001.1, forward strand.
AGGTAAATGGTAAAGTAAGAGGTTCAACTCTTATTAGCAAAGGAAGTTCTGAAGATGAGATAAAAGAAAAAGTATTAGAGACTGATACAGCAAAAAAATGGTTAGCCAATAATAAACCTAAAAGAATAATTGTTGTACCACAAAAGTTAGTGAATATAGTAATTTAGTAAACAAGGAAAATATTAGTGTTTTAATATTTGTAGTGAAGTGAGGTTTGTGTATTTGCCAACAGTTACATATTCATCGTAATTACTGCTTAAGTGTCGAACAATCCAGAAAATAGATTCTGGAGAGTTTACGTTTAGCTCTTCATTTATTTGGTTAATAGTTCTAGGTTTGCCATCAGATAACAAATTTTCTATTTGAAATTGTAAATCAATAACTTTAGAAGCTGCTTTTTTACCTGCTTCTACACCAGGTTGATGATATGCATTAATATCAACTAACTCTGCGTACAAACTTACAGATCGCTCAAATAAAGCAATTAAGGCTCCTAAACTTTTTTCATTAAATTCCTCAAAAGTAATTGTAAGATTTTGTCTAAGACCATCAGTTAAAGCCGTTCTAGTACCTTGAAGAAACCCTGATAGATAATCACCAGGTCTTCTATTATTAACAGATTTAATCTCCTTTGGGTTTTGAAGTATCTCTACAAAAGTTACAAAAAAGTTATCAATACCATCACGTAGTTGCTGAACGTACGCGTGTTGATCTGTGGAACCTTTATTTCCATATACAGCGATACCCTGATTAACAATTTCTCCTTGGCGGTTATCTTTTTTCCCAAGAGACTCCATAACTAGTTGTTGAAGATATCGACTAAAAACTTCTAATCTGTCTCTATAGGGTAGAACAACCATATCTCTAATACCTTTTCCGCTTCCTGATTTAAACCAAGACAGGGATAACAAAATTGCTGGATTGTCTTTTAAAGATTTATTTCTTGTCGCTTCATCCATCAAAGAGGCTCCTAACAAAAAATTATCTAAATCTCCTCCAATCAATGCCAGGGGCAATAAACCTACGGCTCCTGTAATACTTGTTCTTCCTCCTACCCAGTCAGGCAAGTCAAATGATTGAAGCCAATTATTCTTAATTGCTTCATTATGTAGCTTACTATTATTTCCTGTAATAGCTACAGCTTGGCTAGACCATTTCAAGCCTCTACTGTTAACAAAACTCATAGATTGTTCCATTCCTATTAATGGCTCAGGTGTACCACCTGATTTACTAACCACAACGAATAGAGTTGTTGGCAATACAGATTCTATTGACGAAAGTTTATAACTTAAGCCTTCTGGGTCAACATTATCTAGGAAATGAAAATTTAAACCCTTATTATTTTTTTTAAAAGCTTCTACTATAAGTACAGGACCTAAGCCACTTCCTCCGATCCCAATCCAAAAAACATCTGTAAACTTCTTATTGTTAGGTGCTTTAATTACACCAGATAATATATCAGAACTAAATTTATTAATTCTTTCAGTCTCACTTAAAATTAGTTTTTTGATATTATCACTAGGAGCAATTTCGGGATTCCTTAACCAATAATGACCTACTTGCCTACCTTCATCCTTGTTAGCAACACAACCTTTTTCAAGATTCTCTAATGATAACAATGCCTTTTGATATTGAATATCAAAAGATGTTAAATCATTCGTTTTTATATCCATTTTGCTGACATCCAACCAAAACCCCAATTCCTCGTGAAAATAAAGAAGTTCACAAAATTTTGACCAGTTATCGCTATTGGTTGCCGGAATGAATTCAGGTAAGGCCATTTTTTCTCTAAAGATCTGCCAATGTGATTAATAATGTATCGAGCCCTATCAAGAAAAAAGGTTCTCTTAAATACTATAGAGAATTACTCGAGTTTTATAAAGAGATGTGTTTAGTAATTAACAAATCATCAATTCAAAAATTCTTAATCGTGAGAAACTAACGAAATCTTAAATAATGGAAGCAAAAGTACTTTTGTATATAGATGCATATGTTACTGTTTAATCATATAAATTTGATGGAATTAATAATTAAACTATTATATTTATAGGTATTATTTCTTGATTATCGATGGATAATAAGAATGGTGATAATCTATACTCTTCACGCTGCCAGGATGAATATATTATTAGTCCAGGTACTAAAGTTATAAATAACTCTCCTCGAAAAATTAACTTAGCCATATTAGCATCTGGACACGGAAGTAACTTTGAAGCATTAATAAATTCAATTAAACAGAATCACCTAAATGCAGAGATAAAAGTTTTGATAGTAAATGTCCCTGGATGTGGAGCCATAGAAAAAGCTTTAAAGCACAATATTAAATATGTACTACTAGACAATCATAAGTTCCCAAACAGGAAAGCGCATGAGATAGAAATACTAAGAATATTAAGCCATTATTCAATTGACTTAATTGTTATGGCTGGTTGGATGCGTATAGTTTCGAATCTATTAATTGAAAATTATACGGAGAGAATAATTAATATCCACCCGTCTATTCTCCCTAGCTTTAAAGGATCAAAAGCAATTCAGGATGCATTAAACCAGGCCGTAAAGATCACTGGTTGTACTGTACATATAGTACAAAAGGAAGTAGATTCAGGAGAAATCATAATACAAGGAGCAGTCGCCATAGATAGCAACGACAATATCGATACGCTTACATCTAAGATACATAAAATAGAACACATAATATTACCGAAAGCAATAGAAATTATGACTACACGTATAAATAAGTATTAATTTATGGGTAGAAATTAGTTTTAGGAAGGTAAATATCTTCATCATATCCTGCCATAATATTTAGGCATTGAACAGCTTGACCAGCTTGACCTTTTAGTAGGTTATCAATTACACACATTATAACAATTCGCCCATTACGTTTATCTACCTGAACAGATATTAAAGCCTTATTTGTATTTTTAACCCATTTTGTCGAGGGATATGTTCCAACAGGTAAAACATCTATAAATGTTTTATCTTTAAAAAATGCTTGGAGTACAGTTGTACAATCTTCTGCTGTCAAGCCTGGATCTCTTAATCGTCCATAAACTGTTGTGAGGATTCCTCTCACCATTGGTACTAAGTGAGGGGTAAATTGTAAATTAATATTTGCATCAGCAAAAAAGCTTGATAATTCCTCAATTTCTCTAGTATGTCTATGTCCTATAACACCATAAGGCATAATTGACTCTGAACATTCTGATAATAATAAATGCTCTTTAGGGTTCCTTCCGCCTCCAGAGCTTCCAGACTTAGCATCTATTATAAGCCCATCATTATCAATTAATCCTTGTCTTAAAAAAGGAATAAGTGATAAAAGACTGGCAGTTGGGAAACAACCAGGACAAGAGACTAAATTAGATTTAAATATCTCTGATGCAAAGAATTCAGGTAATCCATATATTGCAGAATTACACAATTGATAATCATCGCGAGCATACTTTTCGGCCTCAGTTGAATAAACTGATTTCCACATGTCTAAAGATTTAAATCTATAATCTGCTGAAAGATCTATTACCTTAATGTCATTCTTAATTAAGTGTGGTACAAGTTGAGAAGCGACACCATTAGGCAAACTTAAAAAGGCATAATCTGCTTCTTGTGAAATTCTCTCAGGATTACATGGCTCAATGGTCAAATCATCACTTAGATTTATAAATGGAATTACTTCATTCCATTTCTTGCCAGCAGTTCTCTCACCTCCTAGAAATGTAATCTTAAATTTAGGATGATCTGTCAGAAGTCTTACTAACTGAAGACCACCGTAGCCTGTAGCTCCGATGATTGCGACTCTATTACCTTGTGAATTTGCAAAAGCCATAAAAACATCAGCGATTTCTTAGACTGATCAGATAGTACTGTTGAGGTTAATTAAACAAGATCAGTTCACAACAAATCAGAGGGAAACCTTGAAAAAAGACGATTCTAATGAAACCCAATTTGACGACATAGCGGATGCGCTAGCAGCCATCAGGAATGGCGAATGTATCGTAGTTGTTGATGATGAAAGAAGGGAGAATGAAGGAGACCTTATTTGTTCCGCTCAATTTGCAACCCCTCAACAAATAAACTTCATGGCCACTCAAGGTCGTGGTCTGATTTGTCTCGCAATGCAGGGTAATAGGTTAGATGAGCTTGATTTACCTTTAATGGTAGACCGCAATACAGATTCCAACCAAACGGCTTTTACAGTAAGTATTGACGCAGGTCCTGAATTTGGTGTTACAACAGGGATATCAGCAGAGGACAGAGCAAGAACAATTCAAGTTGCAATTAATAATGACACCAATCCTGAAGATCTTAGAAGACCAGGACATATTTTTCCATTACGAGCAAAGGTTGGTGGCGTGTTAAAAAGAGCAGGACATACAGAAGCAGCTGTTGATTTGTCCCTATTAGCTGGCTTATCTCCTGCAGGGGTTATTTGCGAAATACAAAATAATGATGGATCTATGGCTCGTTTACCTGAATTAAGAAAATATTCAAAGGAATGGAATCTGAAACTAATTAGCATCGCAGACTTAATAAGATACAGATTAGAAAATGAAAGGTTTGTTTATAGAAAAGCAGTGGCTAAATTACCCAGCTTATTTGGAGACTTTGAAGCTATAGGTTATAAAAACGAACTTGACGGTACAGAGCATGTCGCGATCATAAAAGGCAAACCAGAAGAGCTAAAAGAACCTGTTTTAGTAAGAATGCATTCAGAATGTCTAACAGGGGATGCTTTTGGATCATTAAGATGTGATTGCAGACCACAATTAGAAGCTGCATTAGCTAGGATTTCTCAAGAGGGAGAAGGTGTAGTTGTATATCTAAGGCAAGAAGGAAGAGGAATAGGTTTAATAAATAAGTTAAAAGCCTATAACCTTCAGGATGGAGGGTTAGATACAGTAGAAGCTAATGAAAAACTTGGTTTTCCTGCTGATCTGAGGAATTATGGTGTAGGGGCTCAAATACTTACTGACCTTGGAATACATAGATTAAGGCTTTTAACTAATAATCCTAGAAAAATTGCTGGATTAGGTGGATATGGATTAAAAGTAGAAAGTAGAGTTCCTCTAGTGATTTGTCCTGGTGATCATAATGCAGCATATTTAGAAGTAAAGAGGGAAAAACTAGGTCATTTAATTGATAAAAATCAATTAATAAAAAACGGAGAAAATAATGAGAACGTTTTAGTATTCTGGGATGGGTTTTTGAACAAATTCTCACTTAATGAACTTAAAGATAAGGCCAATAAATGGTCGAGAAATCATTTTCTAAACTTAACAGCTGAGAGTTCGAATAGAATAGCTGTATATTTAGAAAATCCTTTGTTTGTATGGAGAGTTACCAAGGGTAAAATAGATATTAAAAATCAAAATAACATAATTTTAAATAATAAAATTGACAATAGATTATTAGAATCTTTATTGAAGGAATTAAATAATTGGGAAGGTACTAAGAGTATTGGTATAATGGTTACCAAAAAACAAGATCAATTATTTCACCCATCACAAAATATCAAAAGATATGAGAACAATATTCAAGAGCTCTCAATAATAGAAAATACACCACTTAAAGAATTAAGCAAAAAAAATGAAAATTACCTCAGTATCTGGTCGTAAGTTTGTTATTCCTCAATTATAAGTTTATCTATACGAGTTCCATTAACTAAAGATAAAACTATATCCATATCATTTGTACTACCAAAAACAGTATGAATACCATCAAGATGAGGCTGAGGTTCATGTACAAGGAAAAACTGACTTCCTCCTGTGTTCTTACCAGCATGTGCCATCGATAGGGATCCAGCCAGATGCTTATTTTGATTAATTTCACAATCAATTGTATATCCCGGACCTCCTGTACCAACTACGCCACTCGATCCTGCACGTGAATTTGGGCAACCTCCTTGTGCCATAAATCCCTTAATAACCCTATGAAATGAAAGTCCATCGTAAAAGCCCTCCTTTGATAGCTTTACAAAATTCGCAACTGTTTTTGGAGCATCATTAACAAAAAGATCTATTGTGATTTTGCCTAATTCTGTTTCTATAATGGCCTTTGTCATAATGAAATTTTATTTTATACAGTATAGCAACTAACAAATAAAGCATTTGATTAATTAGATATGCTAACTGAAATCACTTATTTGCATTATTATATTTTTTTTAATGCCTGTCTTAACTCCTGATCACATTCAACCAATAATTCCTTAGCTTTTTCCAAACTAATTTTAGAAACACCTATTAAAAGAGATAGCTTTACGGAACCATTGGTTAATTCTAATAAATTAAGAGCGTCATCTCTATTAATCTTGCCAACCTCCTCAAGTATTCTTAAAGCTCTGTCTAGAAGTTTATTGTTAGTAACCGATACATCAATCATATGATTACCGTAAACTTTTCCTAATCGAACCATAACAGTTGTAGAAATAATATTAAGAGCCATTTTAGTTGCAGTACCAGCTTTTAATCTAGTTGAACCTGTAAGTAATTCAGGTCCTGTTAATAATCTAATATCTATATCTGAAGGGATTTCAATATCGCTTTTAGGTACACAGGTAATAGAAATTGTCAGTGCTTTAATCTCTTTTGAAAAATTCAATCCTGATAAAACATAAGGTGTGGTGCCTCCAGCTGAAATACCTACCAAACAATCATCTTTAGTGAAAGATCTGTCCTTTAAATCTCTAATAGCTAGTGAAGAGGAATCTTCTAAACCTTCAGAACTCTCTCTTAAGGAATTATTGCCTCCGGCAATGATTCCTTGCACGAGTTGAGGCGATACGCAAAAAGTTGGAGGAAGCTCAGAAGCATCTAAGACTCCAAGGCGTCCAGAAGTACCGGTTCCTAGATAAAATAATCGTCCTCCTTTATTTATCCTGGCGGAAATACAATCTATTGCATTAACAATACTTGGAATAGCCCTAGATATGGCTTTCTGAGGAATCTTATCTTCTTCAGAAAATAACTTAACAATCTCAAGCGTACTTAATGTATCTAAATCAACTGATTTAGGATTATTTTGTTCAGTTAAGATATTGTCCCGATTAGGAACAGAGGTGAATTTCATTATAATTGCATCTGCTAAAGAAGCTCCTCTAGACGTTTCTTTATATCATCCAATTGATTATCAGAGTTAGTCGATGGATTCTGCAATTTATAATCATTAGTTATATCTTTCCAGGAATTCAGATCTAGGTTCTCCTGAGGAGGAGATATCATAATTCTTTCTTCATCGTTACTTGGAATAAATCCTTTTTCTACGAACCTCGCTTCATATCCAGCATCTAAACAGAAGAGCTCAATATCTTTTCTATTTAACTTTTCTATTTCTGGTGTAGGAAAATCTTGAGCCTCAAGTAATCCACAATATCTTTCTGCATCATCTATATCCTCAAACATTAAGATTACTGTTGAACCCTTAAGTTCAATAGAATGGATCCCTTCATTCTCTGTATGAGCCTCATATAATAAAACGTGTACAAACATTAACCTAATAAAACATTCTTTTAATTCCAATTCTAACTTATAATTATTAGTTTAGTAGTTCTGATCCGCTATTTCTTGGAGTCTTTGATAAAGAGCTAATTCTGATTCGTTGACTTCAGAAGGTAAAACTATAACAATTTCTACAATTTGATCTCCTCGGAATTTCTCATATTCCAAACCTCGACCTCTGAGTCTTAGCAGTCTGCCACTTGATGAGTTAGGAGGGACTTGAAGCGTAACAGAACCATTCAATGTTGGTATATCCACAGAACAACCTAAAAGCGCCTCAGGGGGGAAAAGCTCCAGTCGATATAAAACCTTTAAACCATCTATTCTTAGACCATCTTCTGTTTGTACTCTTAACTGAATAAAATGATCCCTACATCCTATAGCAGCACCTTCAATTCTTAATCTCCAGCCATCTCCAGCGAAAGGTGGTGTAACTAATTCAACAAGGAAACTATTATTAATTTCAATTTCAACAATGGAACCATAAAGTGCTTGTTCTGGCGTTATATCTACGATTGTTTCTAAATCTTCGTAAACAGGAATAGGAGCGGGGTTAGAAACACTTTGAGTGGGTTTAGATTGTTGCTTAAATTCTTCCCTTCCTATATATTCATCTTCTTCGTTATCAACATTAATGACTTCATTATTCTGAATACCAAGAACAGCTTCTAAATATTCATCTAGAGAAGGGAAACCTTCCTTGAAAATCTCATCTTGATCTGACTGATCATTATTTAGTTCCCATTTTCTTCTTTTAATAGGGTCACTAAGAGTTTCATATGCCTCATTAATTAATTTAAAACGTTCTTCTGCTATTGAGTTGTTATTATTTAAATCTGGGTGCCATTTTCTAGCTTCTCGTCTAAATGCTCGTTTTAATTGAGCGGAATCACATCCAGGCGAAACCCCTAATAAGGACCAATAATTAGGCTTAACGGTAGTATTCATTATCCCAAGGATCTATGTTTCTTTTTTCATAACGACTATCGTTCATATTCCTTCTCTCTCTTGAAGGATAATCCCATGGATCCTCATCCCAATATTCATCTGAAAAAAGCTCGTCCTTTAAAGAGCCAAAAGTATTGCGAATCCCTTGAAGTGGATTGTTTTCAACTTTTCTCTCATTATTTAGTCTCCTATTAAGTCCAAAAAGAGCTTCCTGTAGAGAACCAACTGCAAATTCTAGTTCCTGCAATTCGTTCTGATCCAAAAGGTCCTCAACATCTCTCATTGCAACTTCTACTGCTCTTTGTTGTCTTTCAGCTCCATAAGGTCCTAACTCCAAAGCTGCATCACGAAGTCTTCTTTCTGCCTGAGCCACAAGTGTTAATGCACTATTTTTACGATCTATAGAAGCTCTTTTCCTTCTATCTTCATTAGCTTTTTCTTTGGATTCTTTTATAAGTCTAGAGACCTCATCTTGATTTAGATTTGAACCTCCAGTGATACTTACAGTTTGTTTTCTGCCAGTTGTTCTATCAGTAGCACTAACTTCCAATAAACCATTTGCATCGATGTCAAAAGCAACTTGAACCTGGGGGACTCCTCTTGGAGCTGGTGGGATACCAGATAATCTAAATTTACCTAACGATTTATTATCAGAAGCCAATTGTCTTTCTCCCTGCCAAATATGTATTTCTACAGAAGATTGATTAGCTTCTGATGTACTAAAAACATCAGATTGTCTAACAGGGATTGGACTATTTCTTGGAATTAAAACCTTCATTAAACCTCCAACAGTTTCTAATCCTAAGGAAAGTGGCGTCACATCATTTAATAACAAGTCTCTTAATTCACCAGAAAGAATGCCTGCTTGCACTGCTGCACCGATAGCAACCACCTCATCAGGGTTGACCGATTGACATGGCGGATTAGGAACTAACGTCTTGACTAATTGCTGAACCATAGGCATTCTTGTACTTCCACCTACAAGGACCACTTCATCGATTTCCTCTGGAGACCAACCAGAATCTAAGATCACTGAATTAACTGGTTCAAGAAGTCTATCTAATAGATCCGAACAAAGTGCTTCATATTTTTGTCTAGTTAAAGAAGTTTCAATATGGAGTGGTCCAGAGGTCCCAGTAGATATGAAAGGTAATGAAATAGGTGTACTTTGAACGCCAGATAATTCTTGCTTAGCCTTTTCAGCTGCCTCAGTTAATCTCTGTAGAGACTGTCGATCTCTTCTTAAATCAATATTATTTGTTTTTTTAAAATCATCTGCAAGCCAATCCACTATTCTTTGATCAAAATCATTTCCTCCTAACTGCGTGTCACCAGAGGTGGCCTTAACATCAAAAACACCATTTGCGATAACCATAAGAGATACATCAAAGGTTCCTCCGCCCAAATCAAAAACAAGTACGTTTCGTGAGGAACTTTTCTCGAAGCCATAAGCTAATGCGGCAGAGGTTGGCTCATTCAATATTCTATCTACCTTTACACCTGCTAATACAGCTGCATCTCTAGTAGCTTGTCTTTGAGAGTCATTAAAGTAAGCAGGAACTGTTACGACAGCAGAATCTACATTCTCTCCAAGATAAGTCTCAGCATCTTCTATTAATTTACTTATTATATTTCCAATCAACTCTTCAGGTGCATATTCTCTCTCAGTTATAGGAGAGGTGATGCGAACATTATTCTGATCATTAGCTCTAATATTGTAAGGAACAGCAAAGCTAGTCTCTTCAAGTTCTTCCCATGATCTACCTATAAATCTTTTAAGGTTGGAAAAGGTGTTTTTGGGATTTAAAACTAATTGCCTTCTCGCTAGCTGTCCTACTAGTAGCTCCTTGTCTTTAGTAAACCCTACAACCGATGGTGTCGTTCTGGTGCCCTCAGCATTAGAAATCACTACAGGCCTACCAGCCTCTAAAACCGCAACGACGGAATTAGTGGTTCCCAAATCAATACCAACAATTCTCCCCATAGCAGCTCTTATTTAACCTCCACCGTAACCATCATAAAAATCTAATCAAGATTTTATATCTACACATCAACACTTAAATCTAATGTTTAAACCTTTCTTAGTAAAAAAGCGAACTTTTGCTTATAGATTTGATTTATATGGCCTTATAGCGTGAACAAAAGTACATCTCTTAATTTCCATACAAAAAAAAGACCGTATTTTGAGAGGTTTGTGGATAAGGGCTTTAAGAATATGGTCCTAGCACTGGCTTCGGTCGTTGCTTTAATCCTACTTTCAATCTTTGTTGTTATCTTTTTTGAATCCAGAGAATCAATCTCGCGTTATGGCCTGAATTTTTTAATTACTTCAGCTTGGAATCCAGTAACAGATGAGTATGGAGCCTTTACAGCTATATATGGAACATTGTTGACATCATTTGCTTCCTTGCTAATTGCTGTTCCACTTGGAGTAGGTACAGCTATATTCATTACAGAAGATTTCGTAAATAAAAAAATAAGAAATTTTATTTCTGTAATGGTTGAATTATTAGCAGCTATTCCTTCTGTAGTTTTAGGTCTTTGGGCCATTTTTATTTTAGAACCATTTCTCAGACCTATTTTCCAGTTAATACATAAATTCCTAGGATGGATTCCTTTCTTCAGTACTTCTCCAATTGGGCCTGGGATAGCACCAGCAATAATTATTTTAGTTGTAATGATTTTACCTATAATTACTTCAATCTCAAAAGACTCATTAAATCAAGTTCCTCAAAGATTACGCCAAGCATCATATGGAATTGGAGCAACAAGATGGACAACAATTTTTAATGTAATTATTCCAGCAGCAATCTCAGGCATTACTGGTGGTGTACTACTAGCACTTGGAAGAGCAATGGGCGAAACAATGGCTGTAACAATGATAATTGGTAATTCTAATAGTTTTAGTTGGTCAATATTCTCTCCAGGATATACAATATCAGCAATGCTAGCCAATCAATTTGGAGAAGCTGATGGTACTCAAGTTTCATCCTTAATGTACGCAGCCTTGATTCTTATGATATTAAGCTTATTGGTCAATATATTTGCACAATGGGCTGTAAAGAAACTAAGTCTAAAGTATTAGATATGTATAATAATCACTCATTAATAGTAAATCCAAATTCAAAAAGGAATCTTCTTGAAAAGATATTTACTTTATTGTCTATTATCTGCGCAATAGTAGCAATAATTCCATTAATGTTAGTAATTAGTTTTGTACTAATTAAAGGCGGATCATATATTAGCTTGGATCTCCTGATTTTGGAACCAGAACCACCAGGAGATGATCTTTTGTCAGCCGGTGGTATTGGACCTGCAATTGTAGGTACTTTAATAATGTCATTAATCGCTGCAATTATATCGATACCGATTGGTGTTGGAGGAGGTATTTTTCTTTCAGAATTCTCTAAAAATGGAAATTTTGCAAAATTCATAAGATTTGGAACAAACGTATTAGCAGGCGTGCCTTCAATAATTGCTGGTGTTTTTATTTATGCAATTATTGTGTCTACAAAAATTATATTTGGTAGTATGTTTAGTGCTATTGCTGGTGGAATGGCCTTATCAATATTGATGTTACCTACTATAATTAAAACTACTGATGAAGGACTAAAGTTAGTTCCAGATGATTTAAGAAAAGGTGCATTAGGTGTAGGCGCCTCAAAATTTACTATGATAACTAATATCACATTACCTATAGCATTTAGATCAATATCAACAGGTGTTGTTCTCGGCATAGCAAGAGCTGCTGGAGAAACAGCACCTTTAATTTTTACTGCCTTATTTTCACGTTATTACATAACTGGTTTAGAGGATTTATTTTATGAAATGAGTTCATTATCTGTACTTATTTACAACTTTGCTTTAGAGCCATATGAAGCACAAAATCAGTTAGCTTGGTCTGCATCTTTTGTATTGATAATAATTCTATTAGGAATGAATATCTTATCTAGATGGATAACATCTTCTACAACTGAGAAAAATTTCTAGCTATAATAAGTATTAAGACTATAGTTTAACAATGCTACACAATAAAGACAAAATCAAAAATAACCAATCTACTAATAATTGCATATCATTTGAAAATGTCAGCATTAAATATGGTAATTCAGTAGCCATAAGGAATGTCTTTTGCGACATACCAAGATCTAACGTTACATCATTTATAGGTCCTTCTGGATGTGGCAAATCAACTGCCCTAAGAGCAATTAATAGAATGAATGATCTGATTGATGGGTGTCAGTTGCTTGGCAGAGTCTTTTTTGAAGGAATTGATCTTTACTCAGTAGATATAGATCCTGTAGAAGTAAGAAGAAAAATTGGAATGGTATTCCAACAACCAAACCCTTTTCCTAAGAGTATTTATGAAAATATTGCATTTGGTGCTCGCATAAATGGTTATAAAGGTAATATGGATGATCTGGTAGAAAGTTCATTAAGAAAAGCAGCTGTATGGGAAGAATGCAAAGATAAATTAAATGAAAGTGGTTATTCGCTTTCTGGAGGACAACAACAAAGATTATGCATAGCAAGAACAATTGCAATACAACCAGAAGTTATTTTAATGGATGAACCATGTTCGGCTCTAGACCCCATTTCAACATTAAAAATTGAGGAGACAATTCATGAACTAAAAAAGAATTTTACTATTATTATTGTCACTCATAATATGCAACAAGCATTAAGGGTTAGTGATTATACAGCTTTTTATAATGCTGAATCAACACAGGAATCAAACTCTGGTAAAGTTGGATATCTAGTTGAGTTTGACAAAACAAATAAAATATTTAATTCACCCAAACAACAAGCCACTCAAGATTATATTTCAGGTAAATTTGGTTGAACAGTATTGATTAACAAGCCTTCTCCACACAAAAGTAAACGGAGAGAGAGGGATTCGAACCCTCGATAGAGTTGCCCCTATACAGCATTTCCAGTGCTGCGCCTTAAACCGCTCGGCCATCTCTCCAATACATGAAATTTAATTCATATCTTAATTTTAAGCAATTTAATTGCTGATATGGTAAAAATAATAATTTAAACATTCTATTAACTGTAAATGTTTACATCTCTATAACTAATTTACTTAAATGATATTTTGACTGAGTCTTAAAGGCTTAACATCGTAAAAACAAACAATTAATATACGCTGATTTCAAGATATAAAGCATAAAGAGTTATTATTATTATTAGATTATATAAAAATGTCTAAAATATGCACAGCGGGCGCTAATGAGGCAAATCTAACTAATAATGATATTAGGATTTTACTGAAAGTAGCTAAAACTGCAGCACTAACAGGTGGCAGATCACTAATGAATAATTATGGCAATCTTCAACTTGTAAAAAGCAAAAGCAATTCAAGCGATCTAGTAACTAATGCAGATCTAGAAAGTGAAGAACTTATCCTTAATTATTTAAATAAAGAAACGCCTGACATATCAATACTTGCTGAAGAGAGTGGCGCCACAAACGCTTCGAGTGAAATTACATGGTGCATTGATCCACTAGACGGAACTACTAATTATTCCCACGGATATCCACTCTTTGCAACATCTGTTGGATTGATCTATAAAAATCTACCTATTTTGGGCGCAATTTCTGTTCCCTACCTCAATGAAATTTATTATGCAGCTCCATCGTTAGGGTCTTTCTGCAATGATGTTCCAATACACGTTAATTCAACAAGAGAACTTGAAAAATCCTTATTAGTGACAGGTTTTTCATACGACAGAAAGGAAGTTGTAGAAAATAATTATGCAGAGTTTTGTTTGATGACTCATCAAACGCATGGAGTTAGAAGAGGAGGAGCTGCTGCTGTGGACATGGCTTTTATTGCTGCTGGGAAATTAGATGGTTACTGGGAAAGAGGTTTAGCAAAATGGGATCTTGCTGCTGGGGTTCCTATTGTTGAAGAAGCAGGTGGAGTGATTAGTGATTATCCAAATGGAGAATTTAATCTTGAAAATGGCAGAATACTTGCTTGTACTCCTGCAATAAAAGAAAATTTAGCCTATGAACTTGGTAAAGTTGTACCTATTAATCCAAGCAAACTTTTAAGAAAAGATCTTTAAGTCGAAAGATCATTACTCCGCAAACGAAAAATTAATGCAATTGCAACCTGCTTCAGGTGCACGTGATCTGAACCCACAACAAGTGGAGACAAATCATTTAATAGCCTCAAGACTTTCAAATATATATAGGTTATGGGGCTATGAACAAATTTCGCCTCCAAATATTGAAAGATTAGAAACTCTAATGGCCGATGGAGGAATATCAAGTGATGAAATTTTAAAAGTTATAGCTGATGAACCCGTAGGACTTCGTCCTGAATTAACAACATCAATTGTTCGTGCAGCGTGCACAAGATTTGCTGAAAAAAAAAGACCTCTAAGATATTGGTCACTTGGTACAGCCTTTAAATGTAGAGAATCAATTGATGGTGGAAATGATATTGAAGAGAATCTACAATGTGGGGTTGAACTAATAGGGATTAAGGATATAAAAGCAGAAATAGAGATCCTATCAATACTGCTTGATTCCTTAGAGTCAATTAATTTATCTAAGAAATATAAAACAACACTCTTGATTGGTCATACATCACTAATGAAATTGATAACAAGTACAATGCAAAAAGATGATATTGATAAAATAAAAAACATAATTGTAGATTTTAATTTGATAGAGCTAAATAAACTTGACATCGGTAGGCAACAAAAGGAATTACTTGAGAAGGTATTATTCACTAGAGGCACACCTAGAGAAGTATTGGGTTTACTAGTTAAATATTACGGTAGAAGTACTACAATAGATAAACTAGAGAATTTATTTAAATTTATCTGTCCAATAGCTAGTAAGCACGATATAAAGATTCAATTAGACCCAACTTTTGAAAGTCATTATGAACTATACAGTGGATTAGTATTTCAACTTGTTTGTGAATCAGATGTTGCACCTGTTGTGGTTGCAAAAGGAGGAAGATATGATGATTTAGTATCTAAGTTTAGCAAAAGCAGATCTCAACCATATGGAGCAGGTTTTAGTTATTCGATTGATAAGATCAGGGAATTAAATATCTCTACAGATAAGGGACTACAAATAAGGAAGAAAGTTCTTATTGCTTTTAAGAATAGCAAGGATCTAGAAAAACTTATCAACAGACAGCAATATTGGCATAGTCAAAAAATAATGGCTGTAATAGCAAGTGAAAATTCTAAAAACATAGAAGAAGCAACAAGTCTTCTAAACATTTACAATTGCAATGAAGTCGATTGGATTGAATAGAGTTAAAAAGATATCAATTAAAAATGACATTTGTACGGTAATACTCCTTATAAAAACTCTATATTCTCATTAAAATGAAAAAAACTATTCCACTACCATGACTCAACTCGAAGAAGGTAAGATTTTAATACATACTGAAAATATATTTCCAATCATAAAAAAGGCTGTTTATTCTGATCATGAGATATTTTTAAGAGAATTAGTTAGCAATGGTGTTGATGCAATTAACAAAAGAAGGATGGCTTCAATCGCTGGTGATTGTATAGAGGGAGATGAAGGCAAGATAAATGTATCGATAAATAGAGAACTCAAAACCCTAACAATTTCTGATAATGGTATAGGGATGACATCAGGAGAGATTAAAAAATATATAAATCAAGTTGCATTTTCGAGTGCAGAAGAATTTCTTGAGAAATACAAACAATCTAATGATGGTTTTATAGGACATTTTGGTCTTGGATTCTATTCAAGTTTTATGGTTTCTAAAAATGTAGAGATAATTACTAAATCAGCAGTTAAAGATAGTCAAGCCTACAAGTGGTCATGCGATGGTTCTCCTAACTTTAAATTGGAAACATGTGAAAAAGAAACAATAGGAACAGATATCGTTTTATACCTTATGGAAGAAGAAGAAGAATACATCGAGGCTAGCAGAATTAAAACATTAATTAAAAAATATTGTGATTTTATGCCTATAGAAATCAGTGTAGAAGGTGAAACAATTAATCAAAGAAATCCTCTGTGGAAAAAAAATAAGGCAGATTTAGAAGATAAAGATTATATCGAATTCTATAAGTATTTGTATCCTTTTCAAGGTGACCCATTGATTTGGATTCATTTAAACACAGACTACCCTTATAGTTTACAAGGAATATTATTCTTTCCAAAAACTACAGGCAGGGCTGACTGGGAGAAAGGAGAGATAAAATTGTATTGTAATCAAGTTTTTGTTAGCGATTCAATTAAAGAAGTTGTACCAAGATACTTATTGCCATTACGAGGAGTTATAGACTCTCCAGATATCCCCCTAAATGTAAGTAGAAGTGCACTTCAGACAGATAGAAAAGTTAGATCTATAGGTAACTTTATATCTAAAAAAATAGCCGACAGATTAAAGTCAATAAAAAATGAAGACCCTAAGTTCTATTCAGAAATATGGGATTCTATAGCACCATTTATAAAAATAGGAGCTATGGATGATGATAAATTTGCTGATCAAGTCGAAGATCTGATGTTATATTCAACTACAAGAAATGTAGAGAAAGATGAAAAAAATAAAGACGATGAAACATTAATCAGTTCGACCAATAATGTCTATACAACAATGAAAGGCTATATTGAGAGACTAGAAAATAATGATAACAAGATAATATATTCTACAGACGAAATAGCACAATCGGAGGCACTTAACCTATGGACATCTCAAAACAAAGAAGTCCTAAAGCTAGAAACAGTAATTGATTCTCAATTCATACCATGGCTAGAGGAAAGGAATAAAGATATAAGGTTCATAAGAGTAGATTCTGAATTAGATGATATCTTGAAGGATGATACTCCAGAGATTACTAATAAAGATGGAATTAGTGAATCAGATAAACTGAAAAAATTAGTTTCAGAAGCATTAAATAATGAAAAGGTAACTGTTCAGGTTCAATCCTTAAAGGGAGATAATTCACCAGCAGGATTAATACTTTTGCCCGAGCAAATGCGAAGAATCAATGACATAGGAGCATTGATGGAGCAAAAGATTCCTGGGCTACCTGAATATCATGTATTAATTGTAAATAAAAAACATCCTATGGTTGAAGGTATGCTCAGACTTGACACTAGTTCTCTAATTATTGGATCGTCTGAAACAACAAAATCAAACAATATCACAAAAGAGTTAGCAATCAATCTTTATGAAATGGCTAAACTCTCGATTGGAGGCTTACAAAGCTCTGAAATAGCAAGATTGCAAAAAAGTAACGCTGACTTAATTGGCAAATTATTGTTGAAAGTCAAATAGTCATACTTAATTTGCTAATATGTTATAAATATGATTTGAGACTGTAAAAATGTCTAGAGTATGCCAGCTCACAGGTACAAAAGCTAATAATGGAATGGCTGTTAGCCACTCTCACATCAGAACAAAGAAGTTACAGCAAGCGAATCTCCAGCAAAGAAAGCTTTGGTGGGCAGAAGAAAAAAAATGGATAAATTTAAAGGTAACCACAAGGGCATTAAAAACAATACAAAAGAAGGGACTTGGCGTTTATGCTAAATCACTAGGAATTGATTTAAATAAGATATAATTAATGATAATGAGAAGAAGAATATTTATAGAAAAATTAATTATATCACTTAGTTTTATAATTTTATTTCCTATAATAGCAAAAGCCAATGATACAAAAACACCAGACATAGGAGAAAAAGCACCAGATTTTATTCTTGATGGATATAATAAATACAACCCTAAAAAAGTTAAATGGTCGTTAGATGATTTTCATGGTAAATGGATAATATTGTATTTCTATCCAAAGGATTTTACTAATGGATGTACTATTGAAGCTAGAGGTTTCAAAACAATGAAAGATGAATATAAATCGTTGAATACAGAAGTTATAGGCTTAAGTATGGACACTAAAGATGACCATGAATCATTCTGTAATTCTGAAGAATTGGGTTTTACACTATTATCCGATTATGGCGGTAAGGTAAGTAAACAATATGGTTCATGGTCACCGCCATTCTCCAGCCGAAATACATTTTTAATCAACCCAGATGGGTTGATTTCCTTTAAATGGATTGATGTAAAGCCTATATCGCATGCAAAACAAGTCTTATCCAAAATAAAAGAATTACAGGAGGGATCAAATGCATGAACTTTCACTAACGACGTGGTTTATTCATATAGCAACCTTATTCGAGTGGACCATAGCAATAATCGTGATAAATCTATGCTCTAAAATAAAAGGATATGAATCTTTGAGATGGCTTGCAATAGCGATGATTCCTAATTTGGCAAGTGCTATGGCAGCAATTACATGGCATATTTATGATAACAGTGATGAATTAAAGGGACTTGTTGTTCTTCAAGCGAGTCTGACAATGATAGGTAATTGCTCAATGGCTATAGCAACATGGAAAATGATGAGAGTTAGGCTTGGTAAAACATGAATTTCATCGATTTATCTTTTTTTAACTTAGAAAATATTGCTAGAATTGATCCAGGACCTTTTTTTATACTGTCGCTTATTCCATATATATTTTTCCTGATATTTGCTCAAAAATCACAACTGATACCACCATTAGCTTTATGGGGCTTTAGATTTACTCTAGTTTTTGTCGCTGTTACAGTAGTCTTAGCAGTGATAGCAAAGATATATTTCAGTGATGAATTGACAAATATTGACCCATTACATGGCATCGCTGAATCGTTTTTGACCTTAAGTGATGCATTAATTGCCTATGGCTTTTTAAGGATGTATCAAAGCAAACAAGTAAAAAACTCTTAAGAGGTAGAAAAAAATCCCCTAAAATGCATAATGATCAATAAGAATAGGTTTATAAAAATTATGTAATTATGATCACGACTTTACTAGCTGCTGCTGATCCAGTTACTTTTCAATGGTCACCAAAATGTGCCGTGGTGATGATCCTTTGTAATGTCCTAGCTTACGGTATAGCTAGAGCAAATATTGAAAAACCTAATGAAGGATTCCCTATGCCAAATTCCCAATTCTATGGTGGATTAAGTCATGGTTCATTTGTGGCAGCTAATTGTTTAGGTCATGTTTTAGGAATTGGTTCAATATTAGGACTAGCCGCAAGAGGTGTTTTATAAATACCTAATAAAAAATTAAAAAAAGTACACCTAGAAATTTAATGCTAGGTGTACTTTTTTTTTACAAATACTGTCTAGATAGATTTAAATTTGAATCTATCTTGAATATTATCCGCCATTTGTTCTGGAGTTAATCCAAGAGTATGCTTGCTCTGGTCTGGACTTGCATGATCTACTAACCTATCTGGAATACCTATACGTAATACTGGAACTAAAATATTATTATCATTAAAAGATTCAATAACAGCAGAACCAAATCCACCTAATAAAGTACCTTCCTCCATTGTCACAACCTTACCTATTCTTTTGGCTAATGGATGTATATTTTTTTCATCAAATGGTCTAACAAATCTTGCATTTACAATAGTGCATTCTACCCCTGCTCGACTGAGTAGTTCTCCTGTTTTTATTGCTGGATAAACCATTGAACCATAAGCAATGATAAGCAAATCTTTACCAGTAGTTAAAGTTTCAGATTGACCTATTTCTATTGACTCCCAACCTTCATCAATAGTAGCTACGCCTTCTCCAGGACCTCTAGGAATTCTAAGAGCTGAAGGTCCATTATGGTTTAAACAAGTAGCCATCATTCTTTGAAGTTCGGACTCATCTTTAGGCGCCATTAACACAAAATTAGGAACGCATCGTAGATAGCTAATATCATACTGTCCCTGATGAGTAGGACCATCTGCCCCAACAATACCAGCTCTGTCTAAAATAAAATTTACGTTGAGATTTTGTATACCAATATCATGTATTAACTGATCATATGCTCGTTGTAAAAATGTACTGTAAATAGCAACTACAGGCTTTAATCCTTCACATGCCATACCTCCAGCAAGAGTTACTGCATGTTGTTCAGCTATTCCTACATCAACATATTGATCTGGAATTGCTTTTTGTAAAAGGTTTAATGCCGTTCCTTCCGCCATTGCAGCTGTTATGCCAATTATACTTGAATCCTGCTCACACATCTTAACTAATGTCTGACCAAATACCTTACTATAACTTGGTGGTTTAGGTTTTTTAGATGGAATTGATTTACCAGTAGTTAAATCAAAAGCTGATTGTGCATGATATCCAACTTGGTCGGCCTCTGCATAAGGGTATCCTTTTCCTTTTACCGTAGAAACATGAACTAATACAGGACCTCCTACTCCATGAGCAAATTGGAATGTTTTAACCATTGAATCAATATCATGTCCGTCAACAGGTCCAATATATTTAAAACCAAGTTCTTCGAATACTGCACCAACTTTTGGAACAGATAGTCTTCTAACACTTCCTGTTAGAGATTTAAAATCCTCTGGTATTTCACCTCCAATAAATGGAAGATTTTTAACGCTTTCTTGAACGCTGTCAGAGATAAATTGCAATGGAGGACTATGCCTCATGCGATTTAGATATTTAGATAATGCTCCTACTGGAGGAGATATAGACATATCGTTATCATTTAAAACTACTAGCAAAGGTGTTTTTGGCAGATGGCCAGCATGATTTATAGCTTCTAAAGCCATTCCTCCTGTTAAGGCCCCATCGCCTATTATTGCTACACATTTATAATCATCTCCTTTTCTATCACGGGCGATAGCCATTCCTAGCGCTGCCGAGATAGAAGTACTTGCGTGACCAGCACCAAAATGATCAAATTCATTTTCAGTACGCTTCAAATATCCAGCTACACCTGACTGTTGTCTAAGCGTATCAAATTTATGATATCTCCCAGTAATTAATTTATGTGGATAAGCCTGATGTCCAACATCCCAAACAACTTTATCTACATTAAGATCTAATGTTTGATAAAGAGCAAGCGTAAGTTCTACAACACCAAGTCCTGGTCCTAAGTGTCCGCCACTGGTAGAGACAACTTGGAGATGCCTTTCTCTGATCTGACAAGCAACGTCTTCAAGTTCAGCCGTAGACAAACCATGGAGATCATTCGGATGAGCTAACTGGCTCAGAAACATATATCTGAGGTTTTATTACAACCAATCTAGAAGATCTTGCCTACATTTTGATAATAGTTGAAAAGAACCAATGAAATTCAAAACAATTCATTTTCTAAAAAGTACGAAAAACTAGACATGGTGGACTATTTACAAAAAATCCTAAGAGCACGCGTATATGACGTTGCCAAAGAAACGCCCCTTGAGAAAGCAAAAAACTTAAGTAAAAGATTTAAAAACGATATTTGGATAAAGAGAGAAGATCTACAACCTGTTTTTTCATTCAAACTAAGAGGCGCCTACAACCGTATGGTCAAATTAACCAAAAATGAATTAAGAAGAGGTGTTATAGCATCCAGTGCAGGTAATCACGCTCAAGGTGTGGCTCTTAGTGCATCGCATTTGAAATGCAGAGCAGTAATTGTGATGCCATTGACAACTCCATCTGTAAAAGTCAATGCAGTCAAATCATTAAATGCTGAAGTAGTTTTATTTGGTGAAACATACGATGAGGCATATCAAAAAGCAATTGAAATTTCCGAAAAAGAAGGACTGAGCTTTATTCACCCTTTTGATGATCCTGAAGTAATTGCTGGTCAAGGAACAATCGGGATAGAAATACTAAGACAAAGTGAAAAGCCACCAGACGCAATCTATATAGCAGTAGGAGGAGGTGGATTAATAGCAGGTGTATCTTCTTATGTAAAAGCCTTATGGCCTCACACAGAAATTATTGGGGTTGAACCGGAAGATGCTGCAGCGATGACGGAATCATTAAAAAAAGGGGAAAGAGTTGAGTTATCAAATGTAGGTTTATTTGCTGATGGTGTAGCTGTTAACAAAGTTGGCAAAGAAACATTTGCAATAGCAAGGAAAAATATAGATTTAATGTTAACGGTGAATACTGATGAGATATGCGCAGCGATTAAAGATGTTTTTGAAGACACAAGATGCATACTTGAACCTGCAGGTGCACTAGCAATTGCTGGTTTAAAAGCTGATATTTACAAAAGAAAATTAAATAATAAGAATTTAGTAGCTATTGCTTGTGGAGCAAATATGAATTTCGAAAGGCTACGTTTTGTAGCAGAAAGAGCTGAATTAGGAGAAGAAAAAGAGGTAATGTTAGCTGTAGGGATAGCAGAAGAAGCAGGAAGCCTAAAAAAACTGTGTAAAACAATTGGGAAAAGAAGTCTTACAGAATTTAGTTATAGAATGTCACATGAAAAGATTGCTCAGATCTTTATGGGAATCGAAGTTAAAGGTATAAATGACAAAGAAAGATTAATTGATGAAATAAGAAATGGTGGGTTCCAATGCCATGATCTGAGCCAAGATGAGCTTTCAAAAGTACATTTAAGGCACATGGTAGGTGGAAGACTGCCTATATCAGAAAATATTGCATCAAAAAACAAATACAAAGAATTACTGTATAGATTTGAGTTCCCCGAAAGGCCCGGTGCATTAATGAGATTTGTAAACTCAATGAGACCAGAATGGACAATCAGTATTTTCCATTACCGTAATCACGGAGCCGATATAGGAAGAATAGTTATTGGTGTATTAGTTCAAGAAAAAAATATAAATCAATGGAAAAATTTTGTTAATGAAATTGGATACAAAAACTGGAATGAAACAAATAATCCATCTTATAAATTATTTTTAGGTGCACAGCTCGACTAGACGCGGTACTTTGAATCAGAAAGAAATAAGCAAACTCTTACCGACACTATAAAATCATGTCCGAGGTTCCTGAGATCTCTCTGCCTGCCAGGCTTGAAGCAATCCTTTATTTAAAAGGTAAGCCAACAACCTCAAAAGAAATGGCAGATTTAGTAAAAAAAGACATCGCCGATGTAGAGCAAGCTTTAATTGCATTAATGGCCGGTTATGCCCAAAGAGACACTGCTTTAGAGATATACGAAAAAAACGGATTATTCAGTCTTCAATTAAGGCCAGGGTTAAGTGAATTAGTACAAGATTTACTACCTGCTGACTTATCAATTGCAACTTTAAGAACATTGGCCACTATTGCTCTAAAGAAAAAGCTCTTGCAAGCAGATTTAGTGGAGATAAGGGGTTCTGGAGCTTATGATCACATAAAAGAGCTAGTCGAAAAAAATTTTATTGAGAGACGAAGGCAAAAAGAAGGGAGATCCTATTGGTTAACTCTCTCAGATAAATTCCATCGGACATTTTCAGTTCTTCCTGATACAACTGCACCAGAAAAGTCGGAAGCAGCATAAAATATCCAAGAATAATAAAATCACGATGAGTTCCCAATTTATTCCAGAAATTTTCGGAGTTTTGATAACAACTCTTGGAATTTATAAAGGTCTCCTAATCATTCGAGTTCTTCTTACATGGTTTCCGAATATAGACATGAGCAATCCAATTCTTATAAATCTTACTGCTATTACTGATCCCTATTTGAATTTTTTCAGAGGTATAATTCCAGCAATAGGAGGTATTGATCTATCTCCAATACTTGCATTTATACTAATCTCAGTTCTTCAATCTTTATTTGGGAATATTTCTATGGCATTCCTGGCGTATTAAAATCATTTTTATCTTGAGTCACCACTGCCAGAGATACATCCCCTTTCTAAGCGACTTCTAAGTTTTAGCAAATTAGCCTCTGCTACGTCTTCGAGATTAAAGCCTAGTTCGCTTGTCAGTTGGGAGATATACCAAAGTACATCCCCTAATTCCAACTTTATAGATTCCTTACTTTTATCATCAAACACACCACCATTATCTCTAAGGATTTTTTTTACTTTATCTGCAACCTCTCCTGATTCTCCAACCAAGCCCAATGTTGGATAAATGGGATTATTTCCTAAATCTGGATACAAAGCAGTTTTTCTGCTCTCTTTCTGATAGCTATTTAAGTCCATGTTTTTTTTTTGAAGAGCAATGTTGTTACTAGAATGATCCAAGATGTTATTTTTTTATAATGCTAAGTCCTTCCCATGCCAATAATTGATCTAAATCGAAGGACAAAAATTGTTGCCACGATTGGTCCTGCAACAGAAAGCGTACATCAGATCACCGAACTAGTGAAAGCTGGTGCCTCAACTTTTAGACTTAATTTTAGTCATGGTGATCATTTAGAGCATGCCGAAAGAATAAAAACGATTAGGAAGGTTTCAAAAGACCTTGGAATTCATATTGGCATTCTTCAAGACCTGCAAGGTCCCAAAATAAGATTAGGAAGGTTCAAGCAAGGACCGGTTAAAATAGAAAAAGGAAAAAAATTTATACTTACATCCAAAACTATTGACTGTACAAACCAGATAGCGAATGTCACCTACGAAAACCTCGCTTTAGAAGTAAATAAAGGAAACAGAATTCTTTTAGATGATGGAAGAGTGGAAATGGTTGTAGAAAAAGTAGACAAAGAAAAAGAAGAACTGCATTGTCTAATCACAGTTGGTGGAGTCTTATCCAATAACAAAGGAGTAAATTTTCCTGATGTTCAATTATCAATTAGAGCCTTAACAGAAAAGGATAGAAATGATCTGGCATTTGGACTGAAAGAAGGAGTTGACTGGGTTGCCTTAAGTTTCGTTAGAAATCCTTCAGACCTAATTGAAATCAAAGAATTAATAAAAAATCATGGTTTCAACGTACCAGTAATAGCCAAAATTGAAAAATTTGAAGCTATAGATCAAATAGATTCTGTTTTAAAGCTCTGTGATGGTGTAATGGTCGCGAGGGGAGATTTAGGAGTTGAAATGCCAGCAGAGGAGGTCCCACTTTTACAAAAACAACTAATTAAAAAAGCAAATAGTTTAGGAATACCAATTATTACCGCAACACAAATGCTTGATTCCATGGCCTCAAGTCCTAGACCCACAAGAGCTGAAGTTAGTGATGTAGCAAATGCAATATTAGATGGAACTGATGCGGTAATGCTTTCAAATGAAACTGCAGTAGGGGATTATCCCGTAGAAGCTGTATCTACTATGGCAACAATAGCAAAGAGAATAGAGCGAGATTATCCTCAAAAAGCTCTTGAGAGTCATCTTCCAAGCACAGTTCCAAATGCAATTAGTGCAGCTGTTAGCTCTATTGCGAGACAAATCAATGCCGCTGCCATTTTGCCACTAACAAAAAGCGGAGCTACTGCTAATAATGTAAGTAAATTCAGACCAGCCACACCTGTACTAGCTGTTACTAATGAACAATCAGTTGCCAGAAGATTACAATTAGTGTGGGGAGTTACACCTCTTCTAATAGAAAATCAAACAACTACTTCAAAAACATTTGATGACGCAATGAACTTAGCAAAAGAGATGAATTTGTTAAAACAGGGAGATATTGTTGTTGAAACAGCTGGTACATTATCAGGAGTAAGTGGATCTACAGACCTAGTCAAAGTTGGAATTGTTGGGAAAGAAAACATAGTGGAGTCTCATTTATATAAAGAATGAAAAAGAATCTTCCATTATCAGAAACATCGATAATGGCAATCAAAAACTTGAAAGCTAATAAATTAAGAAGCTTATTAACAATGCTAGGTATTGTAATAGGAAATGCCTCTGTAATTACACTTGTAGGAGTAGGTAAGGGTGCTCAAAATCTTGCAGAAAACCAACTAAGTAACCTAGGTGCAAATGTCCTATTTGTAGTGCCAGGAAATAATGATACAAGAAGAAGAGGTGTAGCATTTCCACGTAACTTAGTTCTTAGTGATGCTGAAGCTATTGCCCAGCAAGTACCTACAGTTAAACAAGTGGCACCACAAATCACCTCTAGTGAAGTTATACAATTTGGTTCCAAAAGTACATCTAGCTCAATTTCAGGAGTGACACCTGAATTTTTATCAGTACGTAGTTTCGATATCGAAAGAGGTAGATTTATAAGTTTTCAAGATACAAATAGTGCTAAAAAAGTCGTGGTTATAGGACCAGATTTAGAAGAAAAACTATTTAGCAATGTAGAAAGTCTAGGGAAGAAAATACGTATAAAAGATCAATCATTTAATGTAATTGGTGTCATGAAGCCAAAAGGAGCTGTATTTGGAAACAACCAAGATAAAAATGCCTATATCCCTTTATCAACAATGGTCAATCGAATAGCAGGAAAAGACCCTACCTATGGAATAAGCTTAAGTTTTATAAGCGTAGAAGCTATAAACGAAAAAAGTACTGGTGCTGCAAAATTTCAAATCACAAATTTATTAAGACAAAGACACAAAATTATTAGAGATGATGATTTCGCTGTTCGTTCTCAAAAAGATGCTTTACAAATAGTATCTAGTATTACTGGTGGATTAACCTTAATGCTTGGTGCAATTGGAGGTGTTTCTTTGTTAGTTGGAGGAATTGGAATTATGAATATAATGCTAGTTTCAGTAAACGAAAGAACAGAAGAGATTGGGCTACGTAAAGCATTGGGAGCAAAGCAGAAAGATATTTTAAAGCAATTTCTAATTGAGTCATTAATACTATCCTCAATGGGAGGAGTTGCAGGAACAGGTTTTGGTCTGGCAACTGTCAAGTTTATAGCTATAATATCTGCATTGCCAGCAACAACTGGATTAAATATTGTTTTTATTACAGTATTAATATCTGGTTCTATTGGACTAACATTTGGGGTGCTACCTGCAAGAAGAGCTGCATTACTAGATCCAATTAAAGCTCTTAGAAGTTTATAATAATTAATTAATATCTGAATTATTAGTTCATAGAAAATCTTCCTTAAATAATATTTTAGGTTAAAAAAAAAAAAAAAAAGCATTGATCAATAAGATTAATCCAACAGTTAGGGCTTAAATGCCTTTACAATCATGGAAATTAGTTAGTTCCATGAATCAGAAGTGGAGAGTATTAGCTCTATGGTTTTTACCTATTGCCTTGGTATTACTTATAAGTTGGCAAATCCTTGGTTCTCCAAATAGAACCACAACAAAGGAAGGTCGTGTAACAGTAGCCCCTAGAAATACTGCAGTTGCAAGAATAAGCTACGGAAGATTTCTTGATTATATTAAAGCTGGCAGAATAACTTCGGTTGACATATACGAAGGTGGTAGAAATGCTGTCGTTGAAGCAGTTGATCCTGAAATTGACAATAGAGTTCAACGTCTAAGAGTTGACTTGCCTGGTCTTGCTCCTGAATTGGTCAATACATTAAAAGACGAAGGAATAAGTTTTGATATCCATCCACCGAAAAAAGCACCAGCGGGTATTGGTGTTCTTGGAAATCTTCTTTTCCCATTGATTTTAATTGGAGGTTTGATTTTCCTGTCAAGAAGATCTAATTCCATGCCTGGTGGACCAGGTCAAGCTATGCAATTTGGTAAAACAAAGGCCAGATTTGCAATGGAGGCAGAAACAGGAGTTAAATTCGATGATGTAGCTGGAGTTAACGAAGCTAAACAAGACCTCGAAGAGGTCGTAACGTTTCTCAAGCAACCTGAAAGGTTTACATCTGTCGGCGCACAAATACCTAGAGGTGTTCTTCTTGTGGGTCCTCCAGGCACAGGTAAAACTCTTCTTGCAAAAGCTATTGCAGGGGAAGCAGGAGTTCCATTTTTCTCTTTATCTGGATCCGAATTTGTTGAAATGTTTGTAGGAGTAGGAGCTAGTCGCGTAAGAGATTTATTTAAACGAGCCAAAGAAAACAGCCCTTGCCTAATCTTTATTGATGAAATAGATGCCGTAGGTAGACAAAGAGGCGCAGGAATTGGTGGAGGAAATGATGAGAGAGAGCAGACCTTAAACCAACTCTTAACGGAAATGGATGGTTTTGAAGGTAATAGTGGAATAATTATCATTGCAGCGACAAACAGACCTGACGTTCTTGACTCAGCTTTAATGAGACCTGGTAGATTTGATAGACAAGTAAGCGTTGAAGCTCCAGATATAACAGGAAGGTTATCAATATTAGAAGTTCACTCAAAAAATAAAAAGCTTGAAAAGAATTTAACCCTAGAAAGTATTGCTAGAAGGACACCAGGTTTTACTGGAGCCGATTTAGCAAATCTTTTAAATGAAGCAGCTATATTAACTGCAAGAAGAAGAAAAGAATCAATTGGTCTAGCTGAAATAGATGATGCAGTTGACAGAATTATTGCTGGAATGGAAGGACAACCACTTATAGATGGAAGAAGTAAAAGGTTAATCGCTTATCACGAAGTTGGTCATGCCTTAATTGGTTCTCTTGTAAAAGATCATGATCCAGTGCAGAAAGTTACCGTCATTCCAAGAGGACAAGCTAAAGGATTGACATGGTTCTCACCCGATGATGATCAAGCATTAATAAGTCGTGCTCAATTAAAAGCAAGAATAATGGGAGCCCTTGGAGGCAGAGCGGCTGAAGATGTGATTTTTGGATATTCTGAAGTCACAACCGGCGCTGGTGGAGATGTCCAGCAAGTAGCTTCAATGGCTAGACAAATGGTGACAAGATTCGGAATGAGCAACCTAGGACCAGTATCACTAGAAGGAGATAACCAAGAAGTTTTTATTGGCAGAGATCTCATGACAAGAAGTGACGTTTCAGATGAAATATCTAGGCAAATTGACGAGCAGGTGAGATTTATAGTGAAGGAATGTTATAAAGAGACATTAGAAATAGTCTCTGAAAACAGGGAAGCAATGGATAAAATAGTTGAAATATTAATTGAGAAAGAAACTCTAAATGGTGATGAGTTTTGCAAAATTTTATCCGATTTTACAAATATACCTGAAAAAGAAAGATTTATTCCTGTCCTAGATAACTGAAAATAGTTATGAATAAAAGTATTAGTTGAATGTATTTATAAAGATTTTACTGGGGTTTTATTAAAGACGCTATCTATGATTCCATACTCTTTAGCTTCAATAGGAGACATATAAAAATCTCTATCAGTATCTTCTTTAATACGCTCCAATGGTTGACCAGTTCTGTCTGACAATTCCTTATTCAAACGATCCTTAAGATATAAGATCTCATCTGCTTGAATACGAATATCACTAGCTTGTCCTCGTGCACCGCCTAAGGGTTGGTGAATCATTATTCTTGAGTGCAACAAGCTGCTTCTTTTTCCTTTTGATCCAGAGCAAAGTAGAAACGCTCCCATGCTGGCAGCGAGTCCGACACAAACGGTATGAATATCTGGTTTAACGTGCTGCATTGTGTCAAAAATCCCAAGCCCATCGTAAACAGATCCACCTGGAGAATTGATATAAAGATAAATATCCTTTTCTGGATCCTCTGCCTCGAGAAACAACAACTGAGCAACAATTCTGTTTGCAGAATCACTTGTAACAGGTTCGCCAAGGAAAACAATTCGCTCCCTCAATAATCGGGAATAAATATCAAAGGCCCTTTCTCCACGACCAGACTCTTCAATTACAATTGGAATCATTTCAAAATGGACGGTTTTCTTGATCCTAACGAGGACTTGGGCTGAGCTATGGTCTTTTAAGAATTAAGTTCAATTAGATTTGGGTACTAGAACCACAATCACTGACAGTAAAGAAATTTTTCACAAGGAATTTCCTTACGTGATACCTCCTATATACAGAAAATTAGCGGATGAGCTCTTAGTAGAGCTTCATTTATTAAGTCATCAAAAGGATTTCAAAATAAATTGCCTTTTTGCTGTTGGCCTATCCGAAGTATTCAATACATTCACTCAGGGATACAAACCTGTCGAACATTTATCACAGTTATTTGAAGCATTATGCACGTGTAGCGGTTTCAATCCAAAAGAAATAAATGCTCTAGCTGAACAAACAATAAAAGATACAAGTAATATTGATCAAAATTCGGTTAAGGATTACCTAATAAACAAAACAAGGACATCAAGCAAAGATCCTTATTACACTCGAATGCTAGGAATTGGGCTATACAAGATCATAGAAAATTCTGACATTAAAATTGAGAATGAAAGCAACATATCTGAGTATCTAAAAGACTTATCTAGCATTATTGGATTAGATTTCAATAGGCTTGACAAAGATCTGAGCTTATATAAGTCAAATATTGATAAAATGAAACAGGCATTAGAAATACTCGCACTAGCTACAAAGAAAAATGATAACTAGTTATTACTTGTAGACTTAATTCTTCTTTTATCCTTCCAATTTATAAAGGTAATATATAATACTCCAATTGTAATAAAAACAAGAAGAGTTATGGTGACTATAGAAAGTATTTGATAAACAGATAATCCAGAAATATATAAAGAAATCTTAGATGTCAATTGATCCATCTCCATTACGACCCCAAACAACCATAGCGATAGAAAATGTAAAAATGGCAGCAAGAGATGCCCATCCAAGAGTGAACAACATGATTTTTTTCTTTTTCTTTATTATAACCTAGATGAGTGCTTATAATATGAAAAATAAAATTTATATGAAACAATGATGTCATGAATTACCTCAGAGAAATAAAAAACACAAATAAAATTTAACAATGGGAAGGCTAGTTCAAACTCACAGTACAAATATTGATGGGCTTGTAAAATGGCTAAAAAAGCTAGCAATCAATAAAAACATACAAACAATAACACCAGGAGTTATAGGACGATCTAAGGGCAGAATAGAAGTGCTAAAAATAAGAGTTTCTAGAAAGACAAATGAAGGATATAAACTAATAGCTAGAAAAGGAGCATCTGTTCAGGAGATCTATATAGTAACAAAATTAGAGAAGCAAAATCTTATTAGTGAGATTCACAAGTCTAACCCTTATTCCTAAGATAAAGATTAATTTTTCCAGGTAAAGGCCTTTTCTTATTTCTGTCCTTAGATAAGTTAGTGACAGATTCAGATAAATCTTCTACTATTTCCTCTTTTATCATATTCATAGCATGTTCTAATTCAAGTAAATTAAAATCCATTAAAAATCTGCAATAAATATAGTATTACCCATAAGAACCAAAATTACAACAATAGAAGTATTAAAAAGGAAGAAGAAAATATAAAAACAAAATAAAATTTATTGCCTAAAAAAACTCGATACAATATTTTAAATAAATGAGATACATCCTATTATTAATTTGTTTAATTTCTCCAGCAATGGCTCAGTATAATCGTCAAGTAGATTCATTATGTGCAACAAGCAATGATAAAGATAAATGCATGAGAAATCTTATTAATGATCAAGATCTAAAACCTTATGATTACAGTAATCTGCCTAATATAAATCTAGAGAGAACATTAAAAATACCTGTGGTACCATACAAGTCAATTAAAAACTAATATTTTGTACTTTATCTAATTACAAATTTGTTGAAATATATCCTTTTCATATTGATATTTAAATGGTAACCAACCGTTCCAAGAACCTATATCCTTAACATTAAGTTTTCTTGTTGTACAATTGATAGCCAAGAAAAAAGGCTGTCCTTGATCATTTAAACTCGGCACTATATAAACATCTTTTTTTTGAATAATGTTATTTGCATCTATAATTAATGGCCCAAATGGCAGTAATATTGGAGCATAATTAGCAAAAGAATGATCCTGAACAAGATTAAAAAATATGAAGTTATTATCCTTAAATTGTTTAGAACTAGTGTAAAGAGGACTTCTAATATGATTTTCTTTACCGACTGCTTTAAATGAAATACATAAAATCAATAATGATGTGAACAAAAAGAAAGAATTATATTGTTTCATTTAAAATCTATTTATAATAAATTGATAAGCAATAAATTCTATACTTCATACTCATTTTTAAACTTAAGCAGAGCTTCTATATATGTACTATAAATATTTTCTACTTCTTCATTAAAACCAACATCTTTATATGATTGATCAAGTGCCATATATCCTGAAAATACAGGCAAAAAAGCTTGTTTATATTCTTCTTGTATTTCTTCATCATCTATATCATGGATTATAGCTGTAATTAATTCAATTTCTTTTTTAGCTAACGAGATTTTTTTTTCTAGATCGGGGCTTAACTTTCTTCTTTTTCTAGTCATTTTCTATTTTCATTTAATAAAATAGTACACTAGTTATTCTCCAAAAAACAAGCTTGATAAATCAAAATGTATCATTAAAGCCAATTAAGAATAAATACCCAATGAATAATTTCCCTGATTTAATCAAAATTGAAATATAAACACTTGAATTCATAACATACTTGCTATGAATGAGAAATGAATGCAAAATAGTAATTATATATACACCAATATTAAAAAAAGGATGTCGGCTCCGACAAACAAAAGCAAACCAGAGCTTCCTTGGTGGGTAGAATTACTATTTGTCCAAATCGGCTTGCCTGACAGATGGTTATCTGCAATGCTTAAGAAAAAGAAAAAAATTAGTCTGTTCATTTCTGAGAACAGATCAAATATTTATTACTCAGTAATAATTATATTCAGTCTTATATATATATATCCAGTCATAAGAAACTCAAGATTAAATAATATCTGCATAAACAATGCATCAGAAATAATTCAGGATTCAAAGGAGATTAATGATGATAAAGTCAATATGAAATCAGCATCAGTTGCCTATTGCAACGGAAAAGAATACTAGATTAACTACCTTTTGATTTAGTAGAGGATTTATTAATATCATATGTAGGTTTAGTATCTGGTTTCTTTCCTTCGATAATTAATGAAAACATATTCAGGACTCTACCGAATACAGGTACCCATATCACCTCATATAAATGACTAAGTATTTTAAACATTGTTTTTAGAATTTAATTTATTTTATCATAAGATTAATTGTAATTAATTCCTATAAAGTAATTATTCTTGTATTTATATATTAAGTAGAATTTAGGGTTTGCTTCCAAAAAGGATTCAGCAAAGGTGATGTTTGTCGTAATAAAATAGTTTTTTAAATTTAACTCCTCAATTGAATTTACTCTTTTAACATTAGGTAAATAGTAATTCAATAGAGTTTCTGACTTTGATGAAATTTTATAAAGTCCAATATCTTCACTGATTAAAAATGACCTAATAGCCTGATTAGAAATAAATCTCTTGAGATCCTTATTAGGATTACCCATCATGCCATTATTGTATAATAAATTAATGCAAATATAGTTAGGGAGCATAATAAAGGATAAGATCAAAAATAAATATGAACTATTTTCTCTTGAAGTTATTCTCATATACAATAAAGAGAAAAAATGCGACAAGAATAAACTGATAATAATGAGATAAATAACATTTTTATTAATATTATCAAAATTAATTGCGTTAACTAAAAACAAAGAAGATATCATCAAAATAAATAAACTGATAGTAGTTAGATAAATTACTATATATCTTTTAAGTAGGGGATTAGATGACTTATAGTAACTACAAAGAGTATGGGAGATTGTAATCGCAAAGGAGGGAAGAAGAAGTAATAAATAATGAGAATAGTTATGAGACATAAAACATAGTATTAAGAGCATAAATAGTGGATAATAATATAAAACATATGTGAATTTGGATTTTATTATAAATTTTCTCTGGGATAATGAAATTAAAAAATAAACAATACTGGCAGGGTAAGTAAAGAATAGAATTTTTAAAGGAACAATATAAAATCCTTTAAGCGATGTACCCGATAAAGATTTATTTTTAGCGAAATCAAAAAGAATTGATAATGAGGCTATACCAAACTTCTCATAAGAGAGAAATAGACTATAAATAGATGGGGTTAAACCAATTAAAAAAGATATAATAAATGATAAGAATGCCTTATATCCGTCCTTATAGATACAAACAATAAAGTAAGGAAGAATTGACAGCAGAGGCAATAAGGCCATATAACTTCGCAAAAAGAAACCAATGGAAATAGATAAGCCTGCTATAGACCAGAAAAAAATATTCTCTGATTGATTGACAACTATCTGAGTTTTAATAACAGAAAATAAAAAAAGCAAGCTAAAAAACACAAAAGGCATATCTGGACTTACATATCTTGAATACTGAATCCATAAAGGCATACATAAAAGTAAAAAAGAGGATAGACCCCCTACTAAAGATGAAGAAACCTCTTTACCTATTAAAAACACCATCCCAAGAGACAAAATTGAGAAGATTAGGCTTGGAAACCTTAGAGAAACTTCATTAATTCCGATAAATTTATAAGCAAAAGCTGTAACCCAATAACTACCAACTGTCTTATGGTGTGGCTCATTGAAAGGGTTAAACCAATTATTATTTTCAATAATTAACTTTGCTCTTCGTGCATATAGTCCTTCATCATGTGCTATTAGATTTTGTGTACTTGAGTCAATGCTTAAGAAAGAGATTAATATTATTCCTATGCTTATTGAAATCAGAGTGACTTGTACAGCAGGTCTACTTATAAAGCACAAAAGTAAATTTCTATAATTATTATGATCAACTAAATTCCTTCTCATATAACTTCATTACTGTTTCTAGAATTTAAGTACATATCGATAACTAGTCAATAAAAGCTTACTGAGTTATAAAAAAAAAATATATTATTCAAATATAGTGTATAATAGTGTATGATATAGTCTAAGGTAACTTTAGCATGGCTACAGCTAAAGAAAAAAAACAACAAGTAAAAGGATCACTTAAGATATTGAGATCTGAATTGCGAAAGATGCACCTTGGTGTAACTGAAGAGTTAACCTTACCAGAACCAAATGATGTCAAAAATTTAATGACTCAAATGGAAGAGCTTTTAGCAGTTATAGAGCCAAAATCATCCAGAAAAAAGAAATAGTACTTTTCTAATTAATTAAATATAAATACAAGATAAAATTATAATCTAAATAGATATCTTGAAGAAAGCAATATAAAAACAGCAAGAGGATGATTTATCAACATTGACAAAAATGATGAAAGGGTAAAATGGTCAAGTAATATCCTAATTTCTACCCTTAAATCAAATATTGCTAGTATTACTAAGGCAATAGAAAAGTAATTAGAAATAAATATCTGTTTATAAGATTTTGGCAATTTAGAATAATCGTTAGATTTAAAATGGCTTTTTCTTATATATACTTAATAATGATGGAGCGAGAGCAATACTAGACCAAGCCCCTATAATAACCCCTAGACTTAATGCAACAGAAAACCATTTAAGTGTTGATCCTCCCCATAATAATATACATACTAATGGCATAAGTGTAGTTCCACTTGTATATATAGTTCTTGTTAAAGTAACACTTACAGCATTATCAATTTGCTGGTTAAAATTAAGCTCATTATCTAATCTACTTCTTTCTCTTATACGGTCAAAAACAACAACAGTATTATTTACAGAGTAACCGGCTATAGTAAGTAATGCTACTGCAAATAAGCTATCGACTTCGATTCCATAAAACAGACCTAGCCATGAAAATATTCCACATACGATCAGCTCGTCATGAGCTAGAGCAAATAAAGCTAAAATTGAATACCTCAAATCATATCTAAAATTTATATATAATGCTATACAGAAAAAGGCTACAAAAAGAGAAACCAAACTACTTTTGAGTAATTTCTTACCTAATGTAGGTCCTATTGTATCTATTGAAGTCTTAGATAAAGTAAAAGGACCAATATTGCTATCAAGATTCTGAATTACATAATCTGATTGTGCTGCTGATAGAAATGGTAGCCTAAGTAAAATTGAAGAGGAATTATCTAAAATTTGAATTTTGGCTCCATTTAAATTTGGGAGTGAAAGATTACCTTTCTCATTAGAAGTATTAATTTTTTGAAGACTTAAATTAATATTGTTAGATGTGATCTCAGTACAATTACCATTGCACGATCTCTGAAGAGTTAACTGTGTTCCACCCGTAAAATCCAATCCAGGTCTTAAAGGAGCTTTAATGCCTGGGTTAAATGAACTTGTAACCATCCCAATAATACTTAATACAGATAAGAGTAAAGAAAAAATCCAAACCTTCTCTCTGTTTCTTGTAAGTTCAAGCCTTGTAGATTGAGTCAAAGTTTTTGTTGGTTCAGTCAATTTTATTATGTAGTTTTATTGGAAAGAATGTTTTTAGAAGGAAGCTGATTAATTGGGACAAAAAAAGTTAAACGTCTTAAACTCTGATAAGTCATTAAAAATCTCAAAATAACCTTAGTACAGCTTAGTGAAGTGAAAAGGCTTAATACAACACCTATCCCTAATGTAGCTGCAAAACCCTTTACAAAGCCTGTACCCAAATAAAATAAAGCCGTACAGCTAATTAAAGTTGTCAAATGTCCATCTATGATTGAAGAAAAGGCCTCAGAAAAACTAGCTTCTATGGAACGAATTAAAGTGTTACCTCTTCTAAGTTCTTCTTTTAGCCTTTCAAATATCAAAACATTTGCATCTACTGCCATACCAATACTTAATATAAAACCAGCAATACCAGGCAAAGTTAACGTTACTGGAATAATCAAATAAACAGCCAAATTAAACAATGAATAAATAGATAAAGCAATTACTGAAACTAATCCTGCCAATCTATAAATTATCACCATAAATATTGCTACTAATAATAATCCGGAAAGAGCTGATATTAAACTGATTTGAATATTTTGAGCACCAAGAGTAGGCCCAATAGTTCGAATCTGAATAATTTTAACTGGGAAAGGAAGAGAGCCTCCCCTAAGTTGAACTTCTAATTCTCGAGCCTCTTCAGCTGAAAAATTACCACTTATTGATGCAGATCCACCTGTAATACCTGCTACTTTGAATTGATCACCTACACTAGCTTCGCTAATTGATTCGCCATCTATTACTATTCCAAGCAATCTATTTGTACCCGCTATAGATTTAGTTATATTTGCAAAACTATCAGCACCTTCCTTATTAAAAGATAAAGTTACTTCCCAATCTGATATATTTTGCTGCTGCCTTCTACCCGCTGATATCAAATCCTTTCCAGTTAATGGAGTTGATTCAAATAGATTAACAATTTTCTCATTCAAAACCCTATTTATATATTCTATCTTTTCCAATCCAGTATATGAATCTAACTGTATATTATTTTGTTTTAAGACTTGATTAAAGTCTTTATCGTTCAGAAGGACTTCTTCTAGTTGAGTTGATTCTTTGCGGGAGTTTATAACCTTTAGAAGACTTGAAACCTGAGATCTAGCTTTCTGTAAGTTTCTAAATGATTGTTCTGTGCCACTTTTCTGAATTCTAAATTCCAATAGAGCGGTTTTACCTAAAACCCTTGCTGCACTAGTTGGATCTTGTTCTCCTGGTAACTCTAAAAGCAATTGATCAGTACCAATAGTCTGCAAAGTAGATTCCGCAACTCCTAAGCCATTAACTCTTCGTTCTAATACGGATTTAACAGCTTCAAGTTGATCCTTATTGATTTTATTAATATCTTTAGTAGGTTGAACTTCTAAAGTTAATTGACTACCACCACGTAAATCAAGACCCAATTGAAGTGGCAAGGTCTTACAAGCAAAAAAGGCAGAAATAGTTAATGCAATTATTACTGCAAACCAGCCTTGTTGTCTCCCCATTACCTCTTTTCTCCTTCTCCAAATACGATTTTCTTTGCAGCATCTACAATTTGATTCGGCTGGATAATAGTTAAGTTCTCCAATTTACCGTTATATGGAGTTGGTATATCCTGACTTGACAACCTAGTAGGAGGAGCATCAAGCTCATCAAAGCAATTCTCTATAATTAAAGATATTAATTCAGCTCCTATACCGCCTGTTTTCATACATTCCTCAACTATAATTACTCTATGAGTCTTCTTAATAGATTTACTTATTGTATCCATATCAAATGGCTTAAGTGTGATTAAATCAATCAATTCAACATTTATTCCTATTTCATCTAACTTTTCAACTGCTTTTAAACAATGATGACGCATTCTCGAATAAGTCAATATTGTTAAATCTGTTCCTTGCTTAACTAAATCTGCTTGATCTAATGCACACACATACTCACCAGAAGGAATCTCTTCACTTAAGTTATAAAGTAAAACATGTTCGAAAAATAAAACTGGGTTGTTATCCCTTATTGCAGCTTTCATCAAACCTTTAGCATTAGTGGGTGTACTACAAGCTACTATTTTTATACCTGGTACTGCATGGAAATAAGCTTCTAAACGTTGGCTATGTTCAGCTCCTAATTGTCTACCCACCCCTCCTGGTCCTCTAACAACAGTTGGGATTTTAAAGTTTCCTCCGCTTGTATACCTCAACATCCCCATATTGTTAGATATCTGGTTAAAAGCTAGTAAAAGAAACCCCATGTTCATCCCCTCAACTATTGGGCGCAGGCCTGTCATCGCTGCTCCTACAGCCATACCAGTAAAGCTATTCTCAGCTATTGGAGTATCCAGTACTCTTAATTCCCCATATTTCTCATATAGATCCTTTGTCACTTTATAAGACCCTCCATATTGTCCAACATCCTCTCCCATTACACATACGTAAGGATCCCTTGCCATTTCTTCATCAATGGCTTCTCGGAGGGCATTAAATAAAAGAGTACCTTTCACAGCCAAAACAGTAATAACGATATACGGGTTGTTTATCCAAACTATCTCAAACTGTGCCTAATTAGCCTCCTGCTGCAAAAGTCGATAACAGCAAAACAGACAACAACATGCCTGGACATAGAAGTAACACCAAAAGGCCTAGGTCATGAAATGTCATAATTCAAAAAATCAACACTAGATATAGTTTGATTTTATGTTGTTTTTTGTTTCTTGGCTTCAAATAAACTTTTAACAAAGACAATAGACAAACCTAAACCTATAAAGCCAAAAGTAAAAGTTGCTAAAAAGCTCATCCCAATTACCAAAGTTTTAAATCCTGAAGCTACACTTTGAGCTATTGGGGAGCTATAGGAAATATCATGCTCAGTAAAATAAAAAACAAATTTTTTACTTATTATCAAAGAAATATAAGCGAAAACAATACTTGTCAAAGCTCCAGAAAGGAAACTGATCGGTCCTTTCTGCTGTACTTCAATGACACCATCAGAATTTTTGGGTCTCTTAATATCATTAGAGTCTTTATTAAAGCCAGTTTTAGGTTGGTTCATTGATCGATCGTTGTTATGCCCTCAGATTGCATTGAACAACTCCAGGCAGTTAAACCTGATTGAGTGAAAGTGTCCTTACACTTATTCAAGGTAGCATTGGCCATATTTAAATCACGAAACAAACCAAAACAACTTGGTCCTGAACCACTCATGGCATAAGCAACACAATCTGGGATATTAGAGAATATATCTAAAGCATTCTGAACAGATGGAGTAACAGGTAAGACAACTTTTTGAAGATCATTTATCAAAGAAAATGGTTCATTTAAATTATGTTTGATCCAGTTGCTTGTTCTTACCAAGTTTCGCTTTCTTTCAAAAGCATATTCTTCTGTTAAATAGTCAGATTCAAAAAGCTCTTTATATTTATTATATGCCCAAGGAGTAGAGACTTGAACTGTCGGATCTTTAACTAAGATAACACCAAGATTAGAATTAAACGATTCTACTTTCTCTAAAACTTCTCCACGCCCAAAACATAATTGACGTCCACCTTGGATACAGAATGGAATATCAGATCCTATCCGAGAAGAGATATTCTCAAGATATTCTAATTTATAATTTAAGCCCCATAATGAATTTAAACCAATCAATATAGCAGCCGCGTCCGTGGAACCTCCTGCCAAACCAGCACCTATGGGAATATTTTTAATTAGATTAATCTTAACGCCAAGAGACTTGTCACCTGATATTTCCTTTAGCATTTTAGCTGCTTTAATTATTAAATTATCTTCCCCTATAGTTAGGTTATCAATATTAGTTTGAAGCGTAATAGATCCTTCAATATTGGGATACATTTCAATATAGTCAGACAGGCTTATACTCTGCATAATCATTGCAAGTTCATGATAACCATCATTCCTTAAGCCAAGAACTTCTAAATGCAGATTTATCTTCGCAGGGGCTCTAACTATCAAAGATTTATTTTGATTTGACATACTCTTTTTCATCAAATAATTGGAATGTTCCTTTGGCCAAAGCTAACCATTGCAAAGGAGAAAGATCTTGTGGTCTTTTATCAAGACTAATCCCATTATTATCCAATAATGATTCAATTGAAACGAAAGAACTTAAAAAACGACCAATTGTATTACGTAATTTTTTTCTTCTACCTAAAAAAGCTTTTCTAAGAAGAGTTTCTAGATGGTTCCCTAATTCTGCATTTATCCTATCTTCTTTGGTTAGTGGCTTTAATAATAATACTTGTGAATCCACTCTCGGAGATGGCTTAAAGCATTTAGGTGAAACATCACATACCTTTTCACATCGTGCTAACAGTTGAACTCTTACACTTAAAGCGCTGAAATAACTTTGACCAGCATTTGCAGTGATTCTTTCAGCAACCTCCTTCTGCAAAAGCAAGACTAACGAATCGTATTGAACCTCTGGCATTGTACTTAAATCACCAATTAATCTTCTTAAAAGTGGTCCAGTAATATTATAAGGAATATTTGCTACTACCTTATTATCTTCAATACCATCAATAGAAGTAGTTGATGTTTTAAGAATATCTCCCTCAATTAATCTAAAACGTTCATCATGTCCGAATTTTTTTTTCAGTCCATAAGCCAAATCCCTATCTAATTCAATTGCATGAATAACAGAAGCTTTTGATTCGATCAATTTTTCTGTAAGCGCACCCCTTCCTGGACCAACTTCCAAAACACGATCGCCAGAAACTATATCAGCTGCTTTTAAAATAGCTTTTAGGACACTTTCACTAATAAGCCAATGCTGTCCAAACCTCTTTCGTGGTTTATGGCCAGAAAAAGACATAGCTATACGACTCCATGACTTTTAAGAGTAAAACTAAATTACAAATAAATTTAATATCATTCAATTATCTAACAGAAAATCCTTATTCTGGAATCAATTAAAATCTAAAAAATGAGTCTAGACCCAAAGAGCCTTGATCGTCTTAAACAACTTGGGCGTAAATTACCAAAAGAGATTCCTGTAACACCCCCCAAATCATACAAAAACCACAGAATTAATCAGAAAAATAAAAATCTTCATCCAATTGAAACAGAAGAAAACCCAGAGAAATTGTTTTATGAACTAATGAATGCAAGCCAAGATGGGATAGTGCCAGATCATTTAGTAACTCGTCTTAAAAATATAGAAGGAAATAATGAACAGATTAATAATATTATTGAAGAAAATTCAACAGATGATTTAGATCAAACAAATTCAACAAAATCTAATATCAGCAAAGGTAAAGGAATAAAAAACAATTCAAATAATTTATATGTAAAATTTAGTCAACTATTACTAGAAGAAGACTCTTAAGAAATAAGATGATAAATACTTCTCGTTACAGAATAATATGCATTGGCAAAGTAAAAAAGAAGTGGATCCAAACTGGTATTGATAATTATTTAAGAAGAATGCCTGGCTTAATAATAATTGAGCTAAAAGATAGTGATAAAAAGAAAGAAGCTAGTAATATTAAATCAAGAATACACAAAAATGAACGTATTGTTTTACTTCAAGAAACCGGCAATCAATTAACATCTAAGAACCTTTCCACTAAATTAAATGAATTCAATAATGATCGAATTGTATTTATAATTGGAGGAGCCAACGGCTTAGATCCTGACCTAAATAAAGTCGCATCTTGGGATTTAAGTCTCTCAAAATTTACGTTTCCTCACGAAATTGCTCGACTTCTTCTTGTTGAACAAATTTATAGAGCTCAAACAATCTCAGAAGGATC
Organism: Prochlorococcus sp. AG-409-P19; assembly: GCA_003215315.1. Lineage (GTDB taxonomy): Bacteria > Cyanobacteriota > Cyanobacteriia > PCC-6307 > Cyanobiaceae > Prochlorococcus_B. Next base: position 68,357 of record QCKO01000001.1, read on the forward strand.
TCCTTACCATCGCGACTAAAAACGAAAGGATGCTTAACAAAACAGAAGAAGATGGTAGTTCGTATGTACTATTGGTATATTCTGTTGGTGAGGTTACGGAATGCAGAACACATTTCAACCTGACAATCCAAAGTCAAGATCAGAGCTGCCGCAAACAAATGAATATATATCTGCCGGATTCCCTTCGCCAGCGGAAGAATATATAGAGCCTGGCATAGACTTAAACGAACATTTAATAAAAAATCCAATCAGCACATTTTTCCTCCGTGTAAAGGGTAATTCTATGAAAAATATAGGGATCCAAAACAACGATCTCTTAATTGTTGATAGAAGCATAGATGCTAAGCCAGGACATATTGTAATTGCAATAATAGATGGGGAATTCATCTTAAAAAAATTATCAAAAAGCAAGGACAAGTATTATCTAGAATCCGAAGATAGTAACTATCCTAAAATAGATATTAGTCAATATATTAACCTGCAAATATGGGGAGTAGCAATTTACTCTATCCATAATTTAAAGAATTAAAGTATAACAATGCCTGTATCAATAGTTCTTATAGATGCAAATAACTTTTATGCTTCATGTGAACAATTTCTCGACCCTTCTATTCAAAAAAAATCAGTGGTTGTACTTTCTAATAATGATGGATGCATAATATCAAGAAATGCAGAAGCTAGAAGGTTAGGGATTAAAATGGGTCAACCATATTTCAAGATCAAGAAAGATTTAGAGACATTAAAAGTAGAAGTTAGAAGCTCAAATTATGAACTATATGGAGATATCAGTTCAAGGATGATGAGAATACTAAGAGATTATTGTGAAAATCTAGAACCTTATTCCATAGATGAAGCTTTTGCAACTATTACAAGAACAAAAGATCATAACATACATAAATGGGCACAAAGGTTAAGGTCAATTGTTCTACAATATATAGGAATATCTATTTCTATTGGTATAGGAAGCAATAAAGTACAATCCAAAATTGCTAATTATCTTGCAAAAAAATATTCTGGCAATGCTGGTATATTTGATCTAGAAGAAATTAAAGATAAGAGTAAAATACTGCAATCTATAAAATTAAAAGAAATTTGGGGTATAGGAAGCAAAACTGCAAGTCTATTAACGAAGGAAGGAGTAACCAATGCAAAACAACTAAGAGACACTGAAACATATAATATAAATAGAAGGCTAGGAATTAAAGGACTAAAATTACAATATGAATTACAAGGTTTCTCATGCTTGCCTTTAAATTCATCTAGAAAAGAACGAAAGAGAATAATTGTTAGTAGGAGTTTCAGCGCCGCTATTACAAAGCAAAGACAATTAAAAGAAGCAATATGTTACTACATTATACTAGCTTCACAAAAATTACGAAGATATAATCTGAAGACAAGTTTAGTATTTATATATACAAGAACAAGCATATATCAGGAAAATTATTACGAGAAGAAAATTAAAATAAGATTAGATTATCCAAGTAATAATACCCAAGAAATCTTAAAGAAAGTTCTGCCTAATATAAATAAGTTAAATGAAAATAATTATGTATTATCAAAAGCTGGCGTAATAATGGAAAAGTTAAGAAGTTCCAACTATGAACAACTAAATTTATTTATAGGTTCAGATAAAAAAAATACAGTAAAAAACACATCATTAATAAAAGTGATTGACAAAATTAATCATAGATTTGGTAAAAATACAATAACCTGGTGTGCAAGTGGAATCAAACAAGAGTGGAAGATGAAAAGAAACAAATTAAGCATGAATAATACCACAAATATCCGCTATCTTGCTATTGTATGGGCTAAATAATATCAAACTAACTATAGTAATAAGAAAAAGAAAGGTTTGACAAAGAAGGAGATTATATAACATAAACAAAAGTAGTATAATAATTTGGTCGTTAAATTAAAAAATGGAATTCCTTCAATACTTAAGTGCAAAAGAAATTGAGATCATAAGAATAATAGAGCAGGCAGAATATTCTGCAGAAGAAAATACACCTTTATGCCTTTTAGGAAAAAAATACTTCGGTTTTTTTAAAAAGCGTCAAAAAAAAATTGTGATATGTACTAAAAATGCTAAATCGCATGGCAGCTATATTAAAGCAGCTGTGAACAAACATGATAATTTTGATCGAATTGGAATACACATAAGGAGAGCTGTTAGGCATGAGTCTGTACACATAGCCCAAGCCTGTAATGGTGGAATACCATTAGGAATCGCAAAAGAAAAAAAGCTTAAGCTTCATCCATATAAAATGGATGCTTGGATCGCTTCTTCGGCAATATCAGGTAAAAAAGAAAAAGAATATGAGGCTTATACGTTAGAAGACAGGCCAAGGATAATTATCAAAGCATTAAAAAGATATTGTCTATAAGGTTATAATTATAATTCTTTTAATAATTGATATTGTTTTAACTTTGAACTATATATAAGTATCATATTATCCTGGGAAGGAGAGATACCTGTATACCTTCTAATTAAATCAATACTTACTAATGCACAACCACAAGTTTCAACTATTAAAACTGGTAGTGTCAATTGTGTACCTTGCATTGTTTGTAAATCTTGTGCTTGTCTAATCGCAATTAAAGCCTTACTAAATCCAATTCTTTCAGTAAAATTAGGCCATAGATCATTTGAAAGATAAAAATTAGTTAGATCAAAACGGTGGTCCTTAATCATATTACAAACAATCTATGAACATATTTTCATTGTAAGGATTAAAAATATAATTTGCAATGATAATATTGTAATTATACAGTAATCATTCATCTGTGGCTCTTATACTTGAACATCTTTGTTGATCTAAATGGCGTATATGTTTTCTCTCCGCATAATAAAGCTCTTGAAATGTTAAAGCATCAATATTTAACTCGTTAAACATATCAACAACAAGAGATTCCATATCTGATGAATCATTAGGTCTCTCAGTATCATTTTGGATTAACTTAGCTATACAGGTTTCAAGTGTTTGGACTCTCTGAGAACTCCAAGCTTCTATAAGATGTCTACAACGTTTTAGAGATTTCTGTCTTTCTAAAACTGCTAATGCTCCTTGCAATTCTTGAACAGCAGAGGGCAATGTTGCAAGCCTAAATTCTCCTGGTTGTAATAGCGATGTCAAAGTAGAAATCAGGTCGGGATTATTTGCCAGCGAATCATTTAACAAAAGATTGGGTAAGTCTAACTCTACTAATTCTTCTCCTGTTTTGGCTCCTCTAACAATAGACTCAAGAAATTCTACACCTACATGACTTTCTTCTAAGTTAGTAATAGCCAACCAAAGTAAACGATGTTGATAAATTGCAAAATCTTCCAATTCTCTAAGCCTTAACTCTTGTCGAATTAGAACTCGATTTTCAGGAGAATGAATATATAAAAAAAGGATATCTGATTCGCTTCGTTGTCTTAATGTTGCTTCTCCTACTTTCTCATATTTTTGTGATCTACCATGCCATCTTTGTCCCTTAACTTGCTTTCTTAAATCCTCTTCAAGCTGCCTGGCTAAACGACCATGTCCACCACTCAAACGTTCTGATACTTTCTGCAAATAATGTGTACGTATTGCAGTTTGTGGTAATTTACCTAAAAGTTGAACTAATGACGTTACTGCAAGTTGAAATTGATCAGATTTATTTAAATCCAATCCATTCAATGATTGATCAATTTGCCAATCCAACCATATAGGAGCTTTTTCAATAAGCGCTTTATATTCAGCTGAACTATGTTCAATTAAAAATTCATCTGGATCTTTACCAGAAGGCAAATGAAGAACTCTGAGGTCTAAATGACCTTGCATAGCAAGATTTTCCACCTCAGTAATAACTCTATTAGCAGCCATAATTCCTGCATTATCAGAATCAAAATTGAGAATAATTTTTTTACTATTAGTACATTTAGATAATTGAGTGATTTGATAATTACTTAAGGCAGTGCCCAATGAAGCTACGGTATTAGTAATACCAGCCTCATGTAATGATATAACGTCAAAATAACCTTCAACAACAATAGCTGAATCTTCCTTCCTAATTGAACTTGAGGCCTTATCTAATCCAAAGATAAGTTTACGTTTTTGAAATATATCAGACTCAGGTGAATTTAAATATTTAGGATCAGATCCATCTAGAGTTCTTCCACCAAAAGCAACAACTCTCTTCTGTCTATCATGAATAGGTACAATAATACGATTGCGAAAACGATCATAAAAGCCACTTCCACCTCTTCTAGAAACTACAAGACCAGAAGCTTCAATGATATCAATAGAAAAGTTCTGGACATTCTGTAGGTAATTTAAAAGATAGTCCCATTTATCAGGTGCATAGCCAATCTCAAAATTTAAAATAGTACCTTCACTGAGATGCCTCTTTAGACGCAAATAGTTTAATGCTGAAATCGCCTCTGGCTTTCTTAATTGTGACGCAAACCATCCTGATGCTATAGCCATTACTTTATAAAGTTCTTCTCTCCTTGAGAGCTTTTGTTGAAGTCGTTGTTGATGTGGACCTTCTAAAGTCTCTATTGGTACTTGATATTTTGCTGCTAACTCCAAAACTACATCAGTAAAACTTTGACGTTGGAATTCCATTAAGAACTTAATCGCATTCCCTCCTGCCCCACAAGAAAAGCAATAATAGAATTGCTTCGCCGGGCTTACTGTCATTGAAGGCTTTGTATCATCATGAAAAGGACATATTCCAACAAATTCCTTACCTTTTTTCTTTAGAACAATATGTTCACTAACAACATCGACAATATCTACTCGCTCTTTTACAGCATCGATAGTATGAGGATGTATTCGAGTGTTCGACATTCTACTTATGATGAAGATCAACTAAGATTTGAGCCAGTTGAATAACATGGAGCTTTATTTGGATATTCAAACTAAACCATTATAGGATTTTCTTGATTGTAATTCTAAACACTTAAAGAATTTAAGAGAGAAATGTGAAAAAAATCGATAAAAAAACTGAAGGCATCATATGCCTAGTTGGTAGTAGTTTAGCTTTCAGCCTAATGAGTGTATGCGTAAAGCAACTTAATGGAAGAATTCCTATACCAGAAATGGTTTTTGCTAGAGCTTCTTTTAGTTTAATCTGCACAAGATTAATGATAAGGCAAAATAGAATTAACCCTTGGGGGATAAATAAAAAATTGTTAGTATATCGCGGATTGCTTGGATCTTTAGCTCTTTTCTGTATCTTTAAAGCTATTACAGAATTGCCAATTGCGATCGCCACAATTATTCAATATACATATCCAACTATTACTGCAATAACAGCAAGCATACTATTAAGAGAAAATATGAGTAAAAATCTAATTTATTCTCTATTACTTGGTTGGATCGGAATAATATTAGTAATTCAACCTGAATTACTAAAAGCACCAGTCTTATCTCTATCAGTTTTTCCGTTCATAATTGCAATTACAGGTGCTGTAATGACTTCATTTGCTTATATTTGTATAAAGTTACTATCACAAAATGAACATAACCTAGTCATCATTCACTATTTTCCTCTTATTTCAATTCCCATAACGTTACCTTTCCTATTGATAAATTTTGTAATGCCTGAAGGTATTCAATGGGTTTGGTTAATAGGTATAGGTTTTTTTACACAAATTGGACAAGTTTGGCTTACTAATGGAATAAAAAGAATACCCGTAGGGAAAGCTTGTTCATATAATTATTTTCAAGTCTTGTTTGCAGCATTTTGGGGACTTATATTTTTCAAAGAGAAAATAAGTTACTCTGTAGTTATTGGTGGATTATGTGTTGTCATTTCATCTATTATTAGTGTTAATGGATCTAGAAAAGGCAGCAACTGCCAATTATCTAACTTATGAAATCCTTTCTAGTCTTATTAATCGCTTTTAGCTCAGGCAATTTGGTCTTAGCTGGAGATTACCAGCGAGGTTTCTCGAGAACAAGAACTTGTACTCGCAATGAGTATAGAGAGGAGTACATACCAGGTAATAGAAGCAACCCAGGTTACGTCAAAACCTGGGAAGAGACAGTAGAAGTACCTTGTAAAAACCACAGCCCTAATTCAAAGAAGCCAATAATAGATACCAATGACTGTTCTGAAGGAACTGTCGCTGGTGGAATACTGGGAGGAGGACTAGCTACCGCCATATCAAGAGGCAAAGATAGATGGTGGGCTATACCTGCAGGCATAGTTGGAGGATCCATGGTCGGTTGTCAGATAGATGGAGGTTGAAAAGATGTTTATAAGAATGAAAAAAAATAAACAAAATAATGAATATTGATAACCAAATATAAATAACACCCAAAACAGTATATTAAAATAATCAACTAAAAAATATGATTGGCTGGATTTTCGGGGAAATAAAGTATAAATGGGAAAATGGGCCCAAGAAAGGCATTATAATTAATTGTAGAGACATTGGTTATGAAATACAAATACTATCAAGAACCTTTCTATCTATTGATTTATCAAACAATATTGAACTCTGGATACACCAGATATTAAAAGAAAATGAAAACAATTTATATGGCTTTAAAGAAATGGAAGAAAGAGATCTATTTCGTAAACTTGTTTCAGTTAATGGAGTAGGTCCACAAATAGGGATCTCATTACTAGATGCACTATCAACAGATCAGTTAGTTATTGCGATCAAAACAGAAAACATTAAAACTCTTACCACTGCACAAGGAGTAGGCAAACGTCTTGCAGAAAAATTAATACTAGATATGCGTAATAAATTAGATGATTTTGCCTTATCAACCTGTCAAAAAACTACTTCAAATGAATCTGAAGACCCAAATGTAGAATTTTTTCAAAATACTACTATAAAAGAACTAATACAAAACCTTTCAGAACTTGGATACGAAGATTCAGAGATAAAAAAAGGTTTAATTTCTGAAATGCTAAATATCAAAACCAAATGGCCGAATCTAGAACCAAGCACAATAATAGATCTCAAAGTTCCTTTTGATGAATTGTTTAAGTCTATTCTTGTAAGGCTAAGCCAAGATAAATCTCCAAATGGAACATGAGGCGTTAGATTGGTGTAATCAAGTAAAGACACAAGAACGTATGTCTCTCGGTACCGAAGAGAAGCAAAAGCTAATCAACTCTCATCAGCTACATCCAACCGATACAGGCTCAGCAGAAGTTCAGATTGCCATGCTTTCAGAGCGCATCTCCAAGTTAAGCAATCATTTACAAAACAACAGTCACGACTTCTCGTCAAGGCAAGGATTGCTAAAAATGATTGGTCAAAGGAAACGGCTTTTAAACTATGTAAAACAAAAGAGTGAAAAAAGATACACAGAACTCATCACCAAGTTGTCAATTAGGGGATAATACAAAAATAATTTTAAAATACATAAAATGTCTAATAAATCCCATAACAACCAAATAGATAATAATAGCGTAGGGTTTGATTCAAATCAGCCTAAACTTAATAAGACTCCTAAAATAAAAACTAAAGCAAAAGTAGCAAAAAAAGATACTGGAATACCTAAAGAAATAGCAAATAGAATGGCCAGAAGGATCATCTTCACAACAGGTATACCCACTATTAGCGGAATGGGTGTTTTTATAGGAAGCTACATATTAATAAGCAGAGGAATTGCCGATATTTCACCAACTATTACTCTTGTAAGTTCTGCCAGTTGTTTTCTACTTGGTCTTGTAGGACTTAGTTATGGGATTTTATCTGCTAGCTGGGATATAGGAAAAGGTAGTTTTTTAGGACTAGAAAATATAAAGCCAAACTTCCAAAGAATGAAAGCAGCATTCAGAAGTAATAACCAATAAAGATTAATTAATCTACTTACTTGATCAGACTAATACTGGTTCTAGCAACAAAAGAATTCTTTTTTAAAATATCAAGTGCAGCATTAGTATCCCTAACACAAAATTGATCTCCTAGTCGAACGTAACGTGTTTGATCTCCATCTTTAACCGAAGCAACGACAGGAACTCTTACTCCTAATTCATTTTTCGATGGACGTTGCTGAGATAAACACTCCCTTAACTTATGTTGGGTTTTTATATCTCCTGCATCTGCAGATAACAAATCTATTAATACGAATTTCAAATCATCAATAGCTCTACAATCCTCAATTATTAATTGGTTAACTTCATCTCTGCGGTCTACTGATGCCCAGATCAAAAGACGAGTTTCAAGCATTAAATGCTCAGAAAGCCTTTCATAACATTTAGGGAACACAACTGCTTCACAAGAACCAGTTAAATCCTCTAACTGAATTATTGCCATCCTATCTCCTTTTCTAGTTGTTACCTGACGCATTTCAGGAATCATACCGATTACACTTACACGACTTTTATCTTTTTGATCGTCTAAATTACAAAGGCTAATTGGAGCGATTAATTTAGCAGGCTCAGAAAGTTGCTTCAGAGGATGATCAGAAAGATAAAAGCCGATATATTCCTTTTCAAGTTTTAGTCTTTCTGTAGGAGAATAATCTTCAATTTTCGGAGCTGTTGGGGCCGAATCAAAATCTTGCTTATCAGATTGATCATCAGATGACTGATTAATATCAAAAAGGTTACCTTGACCAGTTAAACGATCCTTGGCTCGTGATGAAGCCCAATCGATGATAATTTCCAAATCAGCAATTAATTGAGCTCTATTAGATTCAGGATTTAAAGTATCTAAAGCTCCACAATGTATTAAAGCTTCCAGACCCCGGCGATTTAAAAGGCTTAAAGGAATTCGATCACATAAATGAGACAAAGATATGAATTCTCCTTCTTCTTCGCGAGACTTTATTAATGTTCTTATGGCTGTTTCTCCTAAGTTTTTGATTGCAGAGAGACCAAAAAGTATTGAATCTTTTGAAGGTGTAAAGTCAAATCCAGAAGAGTTAATATTAGGCGGCAAAACTTCAATGCCCATAGAATTACAATTAGAAATATAACGTTGAACTTTTTCTGTAGAACCGGAATTAACTGTTAATAATGCTGCCATATAGGCAACTGGATAATGTGCTTTTAAATATGCTGTTTGATAAGTAACGGCTCCATAAGCCGTAGAATGACTTTTGTTAAAACAATATTCAGCAAATAAAACCATTTGATCAAATAATTGATCTGCTAAATTTTTATGAACTCCTTTACTTACAGCTCCTTTTACAAATTGAGTTCGATGCATTTGCATTTCTGATATTTTTTTCTTACCCATAGCTCTTCTTAACAAATCAGCTTGTCCAAGAGAGTATCCAGCTAAGTCTTGAGCAATTCTCATAATTTGCTCTTGATAAACCATAATTCCATAAGTTTCACTTAAAATCGGCTTCAACGACTCGTGAGGGAAATCTACGGATTCTTTACCATGCTTACGATTAATAAATTTTGGGATAAGACCAGCATCTAAAGGTCCTGGTCTATATAAAGCAAGAATAGAAGAAATATCCTCCAAAGAAGTTGGTCTTAAGTCACGAACTATTTGTCTCATTCCGCTTGATTCTAATTGAAAGATACCTTCTAAATCGCCTCTTGAAAGAAGATCAAATGTCTTTTTGTCAGTAAAAGAAAGTGAGTCTGGATTAACTCTTAAGCCAACAGATTTCTCAACCAAGTTAATAGTTTTTTCAATCATTGTAAGATTTTTTAAGCCAAGAAAATCCATCTTTAACAAGCCTAAAGACTCTATATCCTCCATAAAATATTGAGTAATTATTTGACCTTCATTATTTCTCTGTAAAGGAACTAGTTGATCAAGTGGGTCAGCTGCAATTACTACTCCTGCGGCATGAACACCAAAAGTTTTGTTTGTACCTTCTATTCTTATAGCCATATCTACCCACTTTTTAACTATTGGGTCTGATTGATACTTTTCCTTAAAATCTTTATTAGGAGTTTTTTCTCCTATCATTACTTGCAATTTTGCCGGTTTACCGCGCACAACAGGAATAAGCTTTGCGAGTCTATCTGCATCGCCATAGGGAATATCTAACACCCTAGCAACATCTTTTAATACAGCTTTTGAGGTCATTCTATTAAAAGTGATAATTTGGGCGACTTTATCTTCTCCATATTTATTAGTGACATAATCTATAACCTCCCCTCTTCTCTGAATACAAAAGTCAGTATCAATATCAGGCATTGACTTTCTTTCAGGATTTAAAAATCTCTCAAAGAGCAAGCCATTTTGTACTGGGTCTATATTTGTAATTTGAAGAGCATATGCTACTAAGGATCCTGCTGCAGAACCTCTTCCAGGACCAACAGGTATATTATTATCTCTTGCAAAGCGAATGTAATCCCATACCACTAAAAAATAAGTTGGGAAGCCCATTTGATCTATAACCTTAATCTCATAATCAAGCCTTTGACTATAAGTATTATCTATTTGATTAATATCTTTTAAATTTAATCTTTCTAAAAGGCCTTTAATAGAAACATCACGTAAATAACTTAACGCATCACTATTATCAGGTATTGGAAAGTTTGGCATTTTATAATTACCTAAAATACTATATTCTTCTATTTTTTCTGACAAGGTTACAGTGTTATTTATGGCATCATTAATAGTTATATCGTCAAGATGATCCCTAAAAAGCTTTCTCATTTCTGACTCTGATTTTATATATTCAGTGCCTGTGTATCGAAGCCTTTTTTCTTGACTTATTAGCTTTCCTGTTAACACACATATTAATGCATCATGAGCTTCTATATCATGTTTAGAAATATAATGTGCATCATTAGTTGCTATAATTTGAATATTTAGTTCTTTTGAAATCTTAGATATCTCAACATTAACTATTCTGTCTTCTATAGATCCATGGTCCTGTATCTCTAAGTAAAAATCATCACCCAATAATTCCTTATACCAAATTGCAATTTCTCTTGCGACGTCGATTCTACCTTTAAGAATAGCTTGAGGGATTTCACCCCCCAGGCACGCTGTTGAAATCAATAATCCTTCTGAATATTTAGCAAGTAATTCCTTATCAATACATGGCCTTGAAAAGATACCTCTACCTCTTACACCTCTTAAATGACTAATGGTAGTTAATTTAACTAAATTCTTATAACCAACTAAATTTTTAGCTAAAATAACTAAATGATATCTACGTTCTTTTTTAGGCTGAGGATCATCTATAGATCCATTTATTATGTACATTTCATTTCCAATAATAGGTTTTATATCAGCGGCTTTACATAACTTAAGTAGTTCTATTGCACCATACATGACACCATGATCTGTAATAGCAAGAGCAGGCATATCAAGCTCCTTTGCTCTACTAACCATATCTGGCAATTGACTTGCACCATCTAGAAGGCTGTAGTCACTATGATTATGAATTGGGACAAAAGCCATCAACAATCTTCCATATACCCTATATAGAGAGTAGCTTAAAATTCAAGACTCTATATACAGTGTTCAATAAATCTTATAGGACGAAATCGTTTTTTGGGGAATCCTTAAAAACGTCAGCAGCCTTCTCGTATTGATTAGCAACTTGAAGTAGACGGGACTCTTCAAACACATTTGCTATTAATTGCAAGCCAATAGGAAGTCCACCTTTATCAAAGCCGCAGGGCAAACTAATTGCAGGTAAACCAGCTAAGTTCGCCGGAATTGTAAGCAAATCAGCAAGATACATTTCAATTGGATTACTTGAGTGCTTTCCGGCATCAAAAGCTGTAGTTGGTGAAGTTGGAGTAAGTAGAATATCTACTTGTCTAAATGCATTTTCAAAGTCTCTACGAATTAGCGTCCTGACTTGCTGTGCCTTCTTGTAATAAGCATCTACATAACCTGCTGACAAAGCATATGTACCAATAAGGATTCTTCTTTTAACCTCACTTCCAAAACCTTGTTCTCTACTTAAAGCTGTCATCTCAGCAAGAGTCTCTGCACTAACAGATCTATATCCATACTTAACACCATCATAACGAGCTAAATTTGCTGACGCTTCTGATGGAGCGATAATATAATAAGTAGCAATTCCATCATTAAATCGTGGACACTTAATATCAATAATCTCAGCTCCTAAATTCTCTAATTGTAGAGCTGCTTTCAATACAGTATTTTTTACAACTTTGGATAAACCTTCCTGCTCAAAACATTCAGAGATTAAACCTATTTTAAGTCCTTTAATCGATTTATTTATATTCTCTGAGTAATTTGGAACTGGGGTATTTATACATGTTGAATCGTTTGGATCTTGGCCAGCTATTACCTGTAATAATTCAGCTGAATCAGAAACTGTATTTGTAAAAGGTCCGACTTGATCTAATGAACTAGCAAAAGCTATCAACCCCCACCTACTTACTCGACCGTAGGTTGGCTTTAAACCGACTACTCCACAAAACGAGGCTGGTTGTCTAATGGAACCTCCAGTATCAGAACCTAAGGCTCCGAAACAAAAACCAGCAGCAACAGCAGCGGCACTTCCTCCAGAACTTCCACCAGGAACTTTAGATAAATCCCAAGGATTTGATGTCCTTCCAAAAGCAGAAGTTTCTGTCGAACTTCCCATCGCAAACTCATCAAGATTTGTTTTTCCTACTAAAACAGCACCAGATTTCCAAAGTCTGCTGGTCACTGTTGATTCATAAGGAGGAACAAAGTTTTCTAAAATGCGACTTGAACAAGTTGTTTTTATACCTTTTGTGCATAAGTTATCTTTTATTGCTAATGGTATTCCAGCTAATAAGGGTAAGTCCTCACCTGATGATCGGGCTTGATCAATCTTTTCCGCTTGTCTAAGCGCTAGATCATCTGCAATTGTCAAAAACGAGTGAACCTTAGGATCAAGAGCTCTTATTCGTTTTATCTTTTCTTGTACAAGCTCTTTTGAAGATACCTCTCCTCTTCTTAGCTTGTGACGCCATTCGGCGATAGTCATTTATTTTTTGGATTAAAGTACACTTCTATCAAGACTAAGTGGTTAACGGCTCAGATCGCTTGCATCTCATCAAACTATGTTTGATTTGCTGAGGGTTTTCAACAGACAAATCATTTTCAAAAACTGCAAGTCTTAATTTTAGACTGCGCCTTGTTAGAAAAGGACCAAACCAATATGTAACATTAGGTTCATTAGTTTCTATTCTGGCCCACCAAGCCAGTCCTAGACTATTTCCCAGGTTACGTAATGCCCTGATGGGGCTCATGAGTATCGAAGCATTTCACATATTTTACTTTCCTTGTCTTAAATTTATCTAAAAAAAAACTATATTATGTTCAGTTGAGGATTAATCAGCAATAAAATAAGCCACCAGATTAATTAAGTACAACGACTAAAGGCTATTCATCTAAAAGGTGATCGATACTTAATTTGATATTAAATACTCAATCTTGATTATTCTTCTCGTTAGGAATATCAGAAGTGAACTGAGGCTTAACGAGTCTAGGTGAAGGGGCCTGTCCTGAGATTGTTCTCATCCATCGGTTTCTGGCTATTTCATATAAAAAAATGGATGTAGCAACAGAAGCATTAAGACTAGTCGTGACACCTCTCAATGGAATACGAACAAGATGATCACAAACTCTTCTTGTAATAAGAGAAATCCCTTTGGCCTCAGAGCCAGTAACTACGACTAATGGGCCATGCGAATCAACTTCAGGCAAAGTCATATCTCCTTCTTCTGCAAGTCCGATAACTGAATAACCATTATTTTTTAGCTGTTCTAGTGATCTATTTAGGTTTACAACCCTGGCCACAGGCAGGTGCTCCAATGCTCCTGCTGCTACTTTGGCAACTGATCCAGTAAGTCCAGCACTTCTTCGTTGAGGCAAAACCAAACCATGAGCTCCTAGAGCCTCAGCAGACCTAACAATTGATCCTAAATTTTGTGGATCAGTTAAACCATCCAAAGCTAGTAAAATTGAAGAATCTCCTAAAGGCTTGCAGGCTTTTATAAGTTTGCTCAATTCAAGCGTTTTGGTTGCAGCAATCTGAAGCACAATTCCTTGATGAACAGCACCCTTAGTTAATTGTCCTAATCTCGACCAAGAAACTTCTTCAATTAATACTCCAGAAGATTTCGAATCCTTTAAAAGTTGAAAGAACTTTGATGTACTTCTCAATTCTGTAGTGCACCAGATTCTATGTATTGGCCTACCACTTTTTAAAGCTGCTTCAGTAGCATGTCTACCCCATAGCAAATCATCCGGAACAGAACTAGAAAAGCTCACACTACTAGAACTTGATCCAATTTCATTTCTATATTCGTGATTATAATTATTTAATTGATTATTCTTTTGATATCTATAGTTAAAATCACCTTTTTTTAAAGATAAACCTTCTTGATAGTTATTAGATTTTAGAGGCTTATTTTGATAGTTCCTTGAATTATGTTTTTCAGAATATTCATGCCTAACTTCATTTTCTATACCTTTTATATTATTTCCTCTTCTATTACCTAGATAGTTTATGGTATCACGTTTTAAATTAAAATCTTTTCTATTAGATCCATTTTCCGCTCTACGAGTATTTCTAAAATCAGATTGTTTTGGACCTCGTACTTGTTTAGAAGATCTATAATCTAAACCATTGGAATTTCCTCTTCTTTTACCCGTTGAAGAATTAGAAGAAGATCTCTGATTTTTATTAAGGCGATAACTCATTGTTTTTAAAACTATTTAATACCTTTAGATTCCTGGTCAAGTAGATCAAACAAGTCAGCCAGACGTTGTGGATCACTTAAAAAAAGCCAACCAACAATTGTTTCGAATCCAGTTGCCATAGCATAGGTGGCTGCGTCCCCATTCTTAGGCGCTCTTCCAGCTTTGTTTCTTCCACGCCTTACCAAATCCTTTTCTAAATCTGATAAGTGTGGCTGCAAATCTTTTATTGCTTGTGCTTGAGCTCTGGCCTGAACCTCTGAAACAACAGCATTATGAAGGAATTTAGATCTGGCAGGTCTTTTTGAATATCTCATTCTTTGATGCAATTCCCAAACAGCATCTCCCAACCAAGCCAATTGTAATGGCCCTAAAACATCAGGATCTCCTGATGTTTCCATGCAGCGAATCCAATTAGTCAAGCCGCCAATTTATTTAAAGCTGTAGCCAAGTCTGGTGCCAAATGGAGAAATTCTTCAAGTCGAACCAACTTAATAGTCTGAATAACTCTTGCATTCCCAACCACTAAAAAAGAACGTTTACCTTTATTGCATTCCTTAGCGGCCTGTACCATAGCGCCAAGACCAGACGAATCAATAAAGTCAATGTTTGATAGATCAATGACTACTGAGAGTGAATTCGAAGCAAGAACTTCATTGATATACGAAGTGAATTGCTTTTCTGAATATGCATCAAGTTGTCCAGTAAAATGAAAAACCAAACAATTCTGCTGGTTCTCAAACCCACCCCTTAAAGAAACGGTAAGTCGTTGTAAATCGTTTATGGGAATAACCCCCCAATACTTCTAGCTTGAAGTGTAGTTATAGAAATCAAACTAAACCACGCTTCTTCGTCGTTCTTCCATCAAGTCAACAAATCGTTGAAAATGATAATCGGCATCATGAGGACCTGGACTAGCTTCTGGATGATATTGAACCCCAAAAAAAGGAAGATTTCTTCCTTCAATTGCTGCAACAGTATTGTCATTCAAATTGAAGTGAGTTATTTGAACTTTATCTTTTGGTAATGAATCTGGATCTAAAGCAAAGCCATGGTTTTGACTTGTTATCTCAACTTTTCCTGATGTTCCACAAGGATGATTCAACCCACGATGTCCATAAGGCAACTTGAATGTTTTACCACCTAAACCTAAACCTAAAATTTGATGACCTAAACAAATTCCAAAGATTGGTGTAGTCGCATCATTTATCAAATCCCTAACTAATTTTATTCCTTCAATTACAGTTGAGGGGTCACCTGGACCATTAGAAAGGAATACACCTTCCGGATTAATGCGTTTCAATTCATCATAATTAATATCTGATGGAACAACTGTAATATCACATCCATAAGAAGTTAATCGATTCAATATTGACCTTTTTATACCAAAATCGACAGCTACAATATTATAAGGTTTTACGGTATTTTGCTTAATCCTTTGATCAAATAAAATGGGACTAATTTTATTCCATTTATAATTTACTTTTGTTGAAACCTTTGAAACCAAATTCAAACCATTCATTGAAGGGGATTCTTTTAAAATCTCCAAAAGTTGCTTAATAGAATAATTCCCATCCGTTGAGATAACAGCATTTAAAGTTCCCGCATCACGAAGACTGAAGACCAAAGATCTAGTATCTATACCTGATAAACCAATAACCTTCTGATCTATTAACCAATCTTCAAAAGAAGATTCACTTCTCCAATTACTTGGTATAGAAGTAAATTGACGGACCACAATGCCCTTTACAACTGACGAGTCAGACTCTTGATCATTAATATTTACCCCAGTATTTCCAATTTCAGGGAAAGTAAAGGTGACTAGTTGTCCATAATAACTTGGGTCAGTAAGAACTTCCTGGTAACCTGTCATTCCAGTATTAAAAACGACCTCACCTATCACAGTCCCAACATAACCGAAAGAAAAACCTTCAAATAATAATCCATTTTCAAGTAATAATATTCCTTTTTTATCTGAAGATGAATACATAAAAATTACAATAATATTAAATAGATAAGTGTGATTTTAGTTGATTAAATACTGCCCAGGGGGTATCCGAGTCTAAACATTTTAGGGCTTTAGAAACGCCTAACGACAAATCCTTTTCTATTCCAGCTACCCAAAGTACCAAAGCTGAATTAAGAGCAACAACCTGACGATGGGATTTTTCACCTCTTCCTCTAAGTAAAGATTCTAATATATTTGCATTTGTTTTAATATCACTACCTTCCAATGATTTAATTGTGAAAGTATCAAGTCCTAAATCAGATGGACTAATAATATCAGATTTAATTTCCCCATTAGATATAAATCTAAATTGATTAGCTCCCTCAAGAGAAGCTTCATCTAATCCTCCAGATCCAAAAACTACAATTGCCCTATCAAGCCCAAGACCTAATAAGGCATTTGCCATTGGATCCAACAAATCTGATTTTGCCACCCCAAGGACTTGTCCCTGAGGTTTTAAAGGGTTAACCAATGGTCCTAATAAATTGAAAACTGTTCTTATCCCAAGGCTCTTGCGTAAAGGGGCTAAATTTATTAATGAAGAATGCCATGCTGGAGCAAATAAGAAAGTCACATTTGTTTTTTCTAACGCGGTAACAACCTTTTCTAATGGTGCATTAAGAGGTATACCTAAAGATTCCAAAACATCGGCAGAGCCAACACTCCCACTAGCACTACGATTTCCATGTTTTGCTATTTTCACACCACAAGCTGCCGAAACAAAAGCTACAGCAGTAGAAATATTAAAAGTGTTCGCTCCATCTCCTCCAGTCCCGCAAGTATCAACTAAAAAATAATCTGGTGGTTGAATAGGCATTGAACATGCATTTTGTAGAACTTTTGCCATTCCCGATAGTTCATTTCCATTTACTCCTTTACTTCTAAAAGCAGCTAATAGAGCTCCAGTTTGAACAGGTTGAAAATCCTCATTCAACCAAGAATGCATTAATACAGATGATTGCTCTTCACTTAGGTCATGTCCTTCTAGAAGAGATTCAAGAATGTTGGAGAAAGATGTGTTATTAGAATTCATTGATCAAATAAGCATATAGCATTTGTCAAAACTCATTCAAAAAATTCTTTATTTAATATATCAATATATTTGTTGATAAAAAATAAGTCTACTTTCATCAGATTAATTAGATCCCTTGTCTGATGTATCAAAACCTGAACCAACTTCCTCTTCAGAAGAGATCGTAGGTCTAAATCCTTCATTCCAGATTGTTCTAGTTTTAACATTTAGTTCATCACGATTAAATTTCCACAATTTCAAAATCTTCTCCAGATCCAATTTAAGATCAGTAGCTCCTGGAAAGTCCTCATAACGGTTGAACAACCTAGCCAGGTCAACAAGGTCATTATTATTAGGAGTCTCTTTTGAAATCAACCGATTAGTAAGATCACGATCTTGTAAATACAATGGGTGATTTTGATCCTCAACCATCTATTCGATAGTAGCTTCAAATAAAATGATCACATTTTCTACCAAAAGTTGTCTAAATTGAAAAGCATATTAATGAAAGCATGACCACTTTACGTATAGACCTGATAGCAAATTACCTAAGGCCTCATAAAAAGGCTCTAATTTTTGGAGGGTTATCTTTAATTCTAGTAAACCTTCTAAGTGTTGCTATACCAATGGAAGTCAAAAATATTGTAGATGAATTAAAAAGCGGTTTTGAAATTACCTATATCCTTCGTCAAGTCATGTGGATTCTTCTTCTTGCTTCAACAATGGCTGCTGTCCGCCTGATCTCTAGACAATTAGTATTTGGAGTTGGTCGACAAGTAGAGGTGAATTTAAGGCAAAGATTATTCAATCATATGCTTCTTCAAGATCCAGCTTGGGTACAAAAGATTGGAACTGGAGAGATAATTAGTAGAGCCACAAGCGATATTGAAAATATAAGGAGATTATTAGGTTTTACTATTCTTAGTTTAACTAACACATTGCTGGCATATACATTTACTTTGCCAGCAATGTTAGCGATAGATCCAGTACTGACTTTTATCTCTATTTCTCTATATCCATTAATGCTAGGAACTGTTGGTTTATTTGGTGGAAGAATGGTTAGGCAAAGAAAAAGACAGCAAGAAGCCCTAGCAAAACTTAGTGAATTAATACAAGAAGACTTATCTGGAATAAGTGCAATCAAAATATATGGCCAAGAAGAGTCAGAGCTAAAGGCGTTTTCCCATCTAAATAAAAGATATCGAGATGCAGCAATAAATTTAGCAAGAACAGCAAGTACTCTTTTCCCTTTGTTACAAGGAATTTCATCTATATCATTACTATTACTTATAGCGATAGGAAGTCGACAACTTCAGCAAACCTCATTGACTATAGGAGGATTGATAGCATTAATTTTATATGTAGAAAGGTTAGTATTTCCTACAGCATTACTAGGGTTCACACTTAATACATTCCAGTTAGGACAAGTAAGTCTCGAAAGAGTAAACGAGTTACTAATACAACAACCAAAGATCAAGGATAATAATGAAGTGATAGATTTCAAACCAAATTCTGCTGGTAAACTCGAAGCAAAGAATTTAACTATTAGCTATGACAATCAAAAAAGAAATGTATTAGATAAGATTTCATTTGTACTTAAACCAGGCGAATTAGTAGCTCTTGTTGGTCCGGTAGGTTGTGGCAAGACTACACTTGCCAGAGCAATTAGTAGAATAATTGATGTACCTAAAGGACAATTATTTCTTGATGATCAAGACATTTTAAAACTACAATTAAATGATTTGAGGAAAAACATAGCATTAGTTCCTCAAGAAGGATATCTATTTACAAACACACTTGAAGAGAACATAAGATACGGAGACCCACTGGCATCAAAAAACGATGTAGAAAATGCGGCTATTCAAGCAAGAATGATTGAAGACATAAGAAGTTTCCCTGACGGATTCAAAACATTGGTTGGGGAAAGAGGTATTACATTAAGTGGAGGTCAAAGACAAAGAACTGCTCTTGCAAGAGCACTCTTACTACAAGCACCATTAATTGTCCTAGATGATGCTTTAGCCAGTGTTGACAATAAAACTGCTTCTGGAATATTAACCTCAATAAAAAATCAAGGAAATAAGACAATTCTATTAATAAGTCATCAATTATCAGCAGCTGCTGCATGTGACCGTATCTTAGTAATGAATAATGGAAAAATTGAGCAAGAAGGCAAACATAATGATCTTATAAATCAAAATGGTATCTATAAAAAACTCTGGGAAAGAGAACAAGCTGCAGAACAAATACAAACCATCGAAAAAACTTCTCATGAATTTAATAGTTAAGCAACCTGAAATTATTAAATTTCCTCAAACAGAGTTAACTCAGTAGCATAAAAAGAATAATTTCTACTATCTTTAAAATAAGACCTAAAAAAAATCAAATGACAAAATACACAATGAGTTGTGATCTTGAATTTGGTGATATATATATTCAAATACTAGCTTGGATGGGAGTTATATTTGCAAGTCTTGCCTCAGGTCTAGCGCTTATGGGTTCAACAAAACCGATCTTTGCACTTGTAGGAGTAGGGTTAATACTAGTACTAAGCTTACCTTTCCTACTTTTTGCCTTTGTCACTACATTAATCAATCATATTAAATTAGTTTCAGATGAATCTGAGTAATCATTTACCATCTAACATTAATGTTAAATTTCCTCTCTAAATTCCTTTCAGGTAAAAATACAAAAGTAATGAGCCCAAAAACAAACCATTTTATCCTTGGAACAAATTTAAATTCAGCCTTAGAAAAGTCAAACAACCAAATCCTGTTTGGTTGTGGATGTTTTTGGGGCGCTGAAAAAGGTTTTTGGAAATTACCTGGTGTTTTATACACCGCAGTTGGATATGCAGGCGGAACCAAAGAAAATCCAAATTATAATGAAGTTTGCTCAGGGTTAACTGGCCATACTGAAGTAGTCCAAGTTATTTGGAATAACAAATTGATTGATATTAGTGATCTTTTAAAGCTCTTCTGGGAATGTCATGATCCTACTCAAGGTAATCGACAGGGAAATGACAATGGTACTCAATATAGATCTGCAATATACACAAGTAATCATGATCATTATATAAAGTCAATTGACAGTAAAATTCATTATGAAAATGATTTAAGAAAGAATGGATTGGGAACTATAACAACAGAAATAAAGGAAGGCATTATTTTTAATAAAGCTGAAGATTACCATCAACAATACTTAGCCAAACCTTCGAGCAGGCCTTATTGCTCAGCAATGCCAACCAAAGTAGTATTAGGTAATTTTAAAGGTTCTAACTTTAAGCTAAGAAAAGAAGTATGGTCCAACTACAATTGGGACATATCGCATTGCATCCTTAGGGGCAATAATAATCAAATCGAGCTAAGCGGATCATGAATAATCAATTATCTGACAGGAAAGTTATAGGTATAATAATAATTACCATTATTTTCATATTCATTGTTATTTTTTCTTTTAGTAGTAATACAAGAAACAATACAATAGAATGGAGAGATTCTTATTCTGGATTAAATAATTATACGGAAAGCAATCTATAATAATATTTAGAATTATGGATACCAATAAAAGCACTCACAGTAAATTACTTATAAACCTATATACTATTATTGCTATAATATTGATATTAATACCAGAAAAGATAGCCGAATCTATATTGATTCTGGACAATATCAATAGAAAAAATAAACTTTCTAAGCTAGCACCGCTCTGGAGAAAGAGAGCGGACTTACGGTTTTCAACATTTTCAATGAAAGAATTGAGATTAACAGCTAGAGAACTCAATCTATTTGGTTACTCAACAGATACAAGAAGTAAATTAACAAATAGGATTATTAAAACCCTTAGCAAGAAGAATTCAATCAATCATTAATAAACAAGACGAAATGGAAGAGCATGTGATAACTTTAAATTATCGGGGCGTAGCGCAGCTTGGTAGCGCACCACTTTGGGGTAGTGGGGGTCGTGGGTTCAAATCCCGCCGCTCCGATATAGACATTAAATTCATAAAATAATAACTAAACATCTAAACATATCAATCTGAATCACTAATTAATCCTTCTATCAACTTATAAGTGCTAATTATTACAGATGAAAATATTGCTATAGTAAATAAAATTAATATTATGATTAATAGCTGTGGAATCTCCAACTCACCAAAAGAAACTAAAAACAAGTTAAGAATATACATTAGTAAATTTTATCAAACAACATTTATTATACATTACTCATACAAATAAATCAGAATAGCTTAAGACAAGTAGCATAATACCAAACAATAGCCTATAAAATATAAATATATTTGTATTATTCGATTGCAAAAACTTAAGGATAAAATTTATAGAAAAGTATGAGGAAAAACCTGCAGAAATAATGCCAAGAAAAATAGGAATAAGGGAATATGATGAATTGACGCGGAAGAGTTGATATAGCTCTGTAAAGCCAGACAAGGCTATTGCTGGTACACCAAGTAAGAAAGAAAATCGTGCAGCATCTGATCTTTTAATTCCAAGATATAAAGCCGTTGTAATAGTAATTCCAGATCGTGAAACGCCTGGAAAAATTGCCAAAGATTGACTTATTCCTACTAAAAACAAATCTTTTATGGTAACTGTTTTTAAATCATGCAACCTTTTGAAATTTGACTCTACTAGAAACAAAAGTACTGCCATTAAAATAGAAACTATAGCTATAGAGTTAATACTTCTGAATACAGAGAACTCATAATTCCTCCAAAAAAGCTTTATCATTACTCCCGCTAAGCATATAGGAAGTGTTCCAATTACAAGTGCTATTAGAATCTTATTTTTCGAAAAATAATTAACCTCATGAATTTCTAGTAAAGATGGTAATGATTTATAAAGTGCAAAGAATTCTTTAGAAAAATAGATAAGTAAGGCAAAAAGACTTCCTAGCTGAAAAGAAGCAGTAATAGATAAGCTGGGCTCTCTCCAACCCAATAAAAATGGTATAACTTTAAGATGCGCTGTACTACTAATAGGTAGAAATTCTGTCAGACCTTGAACAATTCCTAATAATATAGACTGAACACAATCAAAAATAGAAGAATAGGTCAAATTTAAAATTTATTAGACTTTCTTATTTTGACAAGAAGTAGTAAGGTAATCAACTTTGCTATTATTATATTAATCTGTAGCTATAAAAAAAATGAGAAAGAAGTTAGCAAGAAATTTTGCTCTTTTATTAATTTCAATTTTTGTAGCACCTTCAACCTCAAATGCAGCTTATACATTAGTGATAGGAAGTTATCGTCAAGGACCAGGCAGTAAACCTCAAGTAAGTGGAATCACTAGTCCATCATTATTTGCTATTCCAGTTAAAACTAAGGAGCTTTGTGAAGAAGCCGGTAGAAATATCGAGGAGGCAATATATAAGCCAGTATGGCAATTTGATAGCAAATGGACGTGTATACTCACTGGAGATATAAACAATCTTCATGATATTAATTGATTGAATAAGTTAAATAATTATCTTTTGACATCATGCGCACATCCATCTCCTTGATAATCATCACTATTATAAAAACCATTTTTTGTACCAAAATATAAAGTGGTAAAAACAAATGGCAAAGCAATCCAAATCAAAAAACTCGTCAGGTTCAAAGTTGATATTTAATAAACTAAACCAATATAGCCGGAAAATTCAAAAATCAGAACTATATTTATAAAAAAGTTCTATAACAATATAAAAAATGTATAAAATCAAGTAAAACGGTTTAAAACAGGATCTATTCCAAATTTGACAATCAAGAATGTTAATAAAACCCATGACGATATGAAAGCAAAAATAAATCTACTACCAGTAAAAAATGGCTGATAATATTTAACAGCGTCAATTTGCTCTAAACTCTGCATACACTCAGCAACCTGAGTCCTACCCAGTCTGAAATAGTCTGAGCCAGGCAATCGAAAATCTTGATAGTTTTTTTTAAGCCTTTCAGAAATGGCTTGAGGCTGGTTAGTAATGAGAGAAGCTAGTAATTGTCCAGGTTTGAATAGATTTTTAGTTCTCTCTATATTATCTGTCCAGCCAATGTTATAGAGATCTCCATTTTGAAACAAATAAACATGGGATGGCATTAAACAATATAAGTAATGAATAAGTGAATAATACTTATTCATAAAAAGGAATAGGAAAACATTTACAATTTAATACTTTAACATTTATTCAAATTAATTAATAGCATAGACTTGCATTGTCTATTTATTTCATAAGTAACTTTGATATAAAATAAATCTATTAATTGAAATTAGACTTACATCTCATGTCAATAATATCTCTGGATTGATTAATTGTTATGGACACATCTGAGTCTATTTGTTCGAATGAAGAACGTGGTATTGCAGCTTCAATCATTCGAATAAAACTTGTTAAATTATTACCTGAAAGAGCAGATCCTTTAGTTTCTAACATTCTTTTCTCTTGTGATACTTTCCACTCTTTGGTAAATGAAAATCTCTGGGGTTTTATCAGCCAAAGTGTATCAAAAAGATCCCATATTGGTACATAGCCTTTCAATTCTTGTTGTACCTTTATTCTATATTCTTTTTCAAATTTTGTTAAAGAAGGGATAAGATCTGGTTCTTTGTCAATCAGATGAAAATCTTCATCAGACAAATCCTTGCAGCCTACAAACCATCCTTCTAGAACTAAAATTTTTACTTCTGAGTTACCCCATCCAATACGGTCTCCCTTTCCACCTCGGAGTGACTTATCGAAAATAGGATAATGAATAGTACCTTTATCAAGAAAATTTTCTAATGAGCTTTTAATAAGATATGTAGAGTGACTTCCTGGAAGGCCTCTCGGAACATTCCAAGGATTCCCTTGCATTTTTTTAATAAGATCCTCAGATGGATAATAAAAATCATCTAAAGAAATAACTTTTGTAGATAAGTTAAATTCAGATGCTGCCTTGTCTAACCATCTACCTAAAGTTGACTTACCACAACCAGGTAAAGCTGATAAGCCTATAATTAGGGGTTTACTAAATTGTGTTTGATATCTTTCTATTAATGATAATAGTGATATACCTAATGCCCATTTCCAATCATTTTTTGTCTCTTTCGTCCAATAATCAGAGGCAATATTCTCCGCATTCCTAGATAACCAATGTTGTATCAATGAATCAGGTTCCCAGCCCATTTCCTTTAGCAACAAACGATAATCACAATGTTCAAAATATCTATAAACTTTATTAATCTCATTTTTATTACTACGCATTGAATCGGTTAGATACTTTTCCAGGTAACAACTGATTCTAAAGATTTAGACCATCCATATGCATTTGGTTCTGGGGCTAATATAAACCTTCCACTTCTAATATATTGACTAAAGAACTTATTAGGACCTTCCTTACCTGGAATAACAATTGCCATGTCAGCAATATCTAATAAAGGTAAATCATTTGGAGAGTCACCTAGGGCTATAACCTTTACATTCTGTTGGTTTAAAAATTTTTTCAAAACTAATACAGCCTTTCCTTTATCACTTTTACAGCATACCAAGTGACTCATACGATTACCCTTAAAGATTTTCACATTATAATTTGCGGACGCATTCAACAGAATCTCATTGAATTCTTCTGGAGGGTTTAAAAATGGTACACTCCATTCTCTTTCTAAAGCTTTCAATATTCCTTCATTGCTTAAACCGGTAAGTTTAGCAATTTCAGTATGAGAGCAATCATTCAAAGGCTTTAATGAATAACCAATATCATTAGATAAGTCAAGCAATATCTTCCTAAGTTGATGATAAGTTCTACCTAAAACAATCATCCATTCATTATAGCCTTTATCATCACTTCCATATATTGCACCACCATTCTCTACAATAAATGGGTCAAACATATTGTATTTAATTCTAAATTCACGAACTTCTGATGCTGTTTTACTAGTACACGGAATTACAGGAACTCTTATTCTCTTAAGCCATTGAATTGTGCTCAAAGCTGGGGTCATATCATAATTATCATCCAATAAAGTCCCATCTAAATCAGTTACAACCCAGTAATTAGCATAATTAATCATACTTTAAAAGATGGCTTAAGCCACATTACTTTGTAAGGTGTTAACTTGATATTATTAGAAACTATGGAAAGTTTACTTAAGCAGTCATCATATTGACATGCGTTATTTTTAGTTACATCAACCAATAATTCTGAAATATTAAGACTTACTTCTTTATCGGTAACATTATAGATGGCATATATCTGCTCTCCAGGGTAACCACGTTCCAACAAAATAAAATCATTTTGTGATTCAGAAAAGCACCTCATTGGCGAATTAGGGTTAAACGCATTTAATGTCGATCTTATTTTCATAGCATTATTAAGTAATTTAAGATTCTTAGATGCAGAGCTTTTATTATCATTCAATCTTTTTAGTAACTTATTTACTTCAAACTTTTCTCTATTTAAATCACGTCTTTCACCACTTCTTTTAAACTTTTTAATATCATTAGGAGAGGCAAGAAGAGCTTGCAAATAAAATGCAGGGACACCTTTAATAGCAAGGACTAAGGCCTGACTCATAAAGAATCGTTCAATTTGATATCTAGTAGTATCATGTCCATCATCTGCCATGGCACTCCACCAGCTTATATTTAATTCATAAGGCTTATCCTGACCATTAGACATTCTTCTATGACTAATTAGTCCTCCTTTTTTCTCTGCTTTAACAAGTAAATCATGCATTCTTTCATTATTCATAATTCCCTCTAGAGGTCTAAGTCCAACTCCATCATGAGAAGCAGTGAAATTTAATAATGTAGTTTGATTTGGCATTTCAGACCAGTTAGATAGCCATTCATTTATTAAATCCGCATTGCTTGCAAGTATTGCTTCTAGAAGTAATGGTGGAAGAGGAAAGTTATAGGCTATGTGAGCTTTATCTCCTCCTTTTAAGTAGGATAAGTTTTCTTTCTCGGGGACATTTGTTTCAGTAATTAAAACCCCCATTGGATTCAACTTTGACAATTCAAGTCTTAGCAACTGAACAATTTCATGAACTTGTTTTAGATGAAGGCAGCTTGTATTTGGCTCTTTCCATAAAAATGCAACAGCATCAAGTCTTATCCACTGAACTCCATTACGTATATATCTAACCAACAATTTTAAAAACTCTATTAAAATGTTTGGATCACTCCAATCCAAGTCAATTTGATCAGGTCCAAAAGTTGTCCAAACCTTCTTATCTCCTTGCTTGGTTTTTAAAGTAGTAAATAATGATGAGTTTCTTGGTCGAATTACATTTTCCCATCCATTTAACGTCTTCGGTGAAAGAATATATGAGTCACCTGGTTTTTGAGATAATATAAATTGCTTAACCCAATCATGTGAAGATGAAACGTGATTCAACACCAAATCGGCCATCAAAATATGATTGAGTGATAATTTTTTTAAATCCTTCCAATTACCAAAGGCATCTTCGATTTGTTCATGATTAGATACTGCAAATCCCCCGTCACTTGTGGAAGGAAGAAAGGGTAAAATATGTATTATTGAAGCTAGTATGCCAAATTTAGAATCAAGGATATCTGATAATGTTTTTAATGTTGTCTCACCTTCTTTATATATCGCATCAGGATATGTGATCAAAACAACACTAGAAGCATCCCATATTTCCTTATCTATTCCAAGAGAAGAGTCTTGTTGAGCACTATTTTCATCTAAAATCTGCATTAATTGCGACCACACAAAAGAGAGTTCTTCGTCACAGTGGTCAACATAAATTTCCCCCAACAATTTTCGGAGCTTCACAGATTCAGTAACTAGCAATGCCACTGTGTAGTTAGTTAAAATCCTTACTACAACATCGTAGCTTCCATCTTAATTCTGTGACTCTTTTTACAAAATGGACTTTCAACAGAATTTAATTACAACCATTCATGAGTATGGACTTGATAATGATCTATTACCACAACTCAATAGATCATTAGAAAACAAATCCACTTCTCTTCTAATACCCTGCCTATATGACGAGTTTAAAAGGCCAGCACTAAAAATAATCAGAGAAGTTTTAAGAGAATTAAAAAACTTAGATCAACTTGTAATTGCACTATCTGCAAAGTCTCTAGATCAGGCAAGAGACGCGAAAGACTTCTTTTCTACTATGCCATTTCCTGTTCATATTCAATGGACAAATAACCCAACAGTTCTGGAACTATTGAAAAATCAACAAGAAAATGGACTTGATCTATTAGGGTCACCAGGAAAGGGATGGGCTGTTTGGCAAGGTATTGGTATTGCGACAAAAAGTTCTGAAGTTGTTGGACTATTCGATGCAGACATTCGTACCTTCAATAAATCTTATCCAGCAAGGCTCCTACAACCTCTACTAGATAGTTCCAATGGGATTTCATATGTAAAAGCTTTTTATAGTCGATTATCATTAGAAACTAATGCTCTTCAAGGAAGAGCAACAAGACTTTTTGTTGGTCCTCTTTTAGATAGCCTGGAGCAACTTGTCGGAATAAGTCCATTTTTAAGATACCTTCAATCATTTAGGTATCCACTTGCTGGTGAATTTGCATTCACAAGAGACTTAGCATTAAATCTACGAATTCCTTGCGATTGGGGGCTAGAAGTAGGATTACTTTCAGAAGTCTATAAAAATGTGAGGCTTTCAAAAATCGCACAAGTAGATCTAGGAATCTTTGATCATAAGCATAAAGAAATTGGAATCAAAGCAAATGAAGGACTTCAAAAAATGTGTTCAGAAATTCTTGCGAGTGTCTTAAGAGGATTAATGGAACATCAGGCGAAAACACTAACTAATTCAGACATAGCAAATTTAGAGGTGTTATATAAAAGAGCCGGTGAGGATAAAATAAAACAATTCAGCCTAGACTCCTCAATTAATCAAATACCTTACAATAGACATAATGAAGAGTTGACAGTTCAAAAATTTACAAAATTGATTAGACCTGCTGTTAATTCTTTTCTAGAATCTCCTATAACTCAACAACTTCCCTGTTGGTCAAGAGTTTTAGCTTGCCAATCTACATTACAAGATGAGCTAATACTAGCTGGTTCATATGGTATTAAATAACAGTCAGAAGTAATATTGAACAGATTTAAAGATTAACATTGTACCGACAACTAAACATACAAGTTCATAAATTCTTTTGACAAAAAATTTACCCTTAAGAATTGAGATATGTGTTCCACAATATCCTCCAAACAAAGACCCAAAGATTAATGGAGGGATCCATTCCCAAAGAACAGGAGATCTTAGGCCTAAAACAATTGCTCCTGAAGCATTCCAAAATATACCAACTATTATCAATGTATAACTAATAGCATTAGAGAATGAAAACTTATATAGTTTGACTAACAATAAAGTAACCAATAATCCTGTACCAGAAGAAAGTGAACCATTTAAGAAACCAAAGAAAAACAAGCCTATCGAGGCAATTACATAGTTAATTAATTTAATTTCAGATGATTGATCTATAGTACCTAATGTATAGTTAGAAAAAGAATATAAAGCAATTGACAATGTAAGTACTCCCAACAGAAGTGAGGCAATACCACTAGATATGCTTAAAGAAAAATGAGCTCCATACAAGACACCTGGAATACCTGATAAGAGAATCAGGAAAAGGAATTTAAACCTCAAATTACTATTTTTCAAATGACGCGTTGTAGCTCCAAGTCCCAAAGCGACACTTGCTATTTTATGAGTGGCAAGAGCGGAAGGGAAAGGTAAGCCAAGAAATATTAAGGCTGGAAGTTGGATTAAACCAGCTCCTCCGCCTGCTAAAGCAGAAATAAAATTTGATAAGAATGAAATTAAAAATAGTATTATGTTAAAGAATATAATGCTAAGCATTAAATAATAAGCCTAAAAAAATTAGAATTAGATTTATTTATAGTCAGGTAAGAATATATACAAGAAAAATTCATGCAATCTCTAATCGGATAAGATCAATACTATTAGGATGATCATGAATATACCTATTAAATTCCATCGCCATTAATCTTGCCTCATAAGCGTCACAAGCATAAAAGCAACTTTCAAAACGGTGATTTTCACAATCTCTATAGTGAACAGTGTATGGCCTTAGGGATTTATTTTGAATCTCAAAAGAAGTTTGAGACATTTTTTTTTAGTACGCTTAATTTAGTTATGACTATTTTTTCAAATTTAGACTACTCATATCTTGTTATCAATATATATCAATTAACAATATAAACTCGTATAAAGACCAACTTTATTAGCATAAGCATTAACTTTTGTTATATTAACCGGGATAAAGCATTACGAAAAATTGATCATGGCAAATTTTTCAGAGCTTGACCTAGGTTCAACATTTTTATCAATTGCTGTTGGAATAGGCTTTCTTGGTTTTGGATTAGTAATCATTAGGTTTATCTTGACTGGAATAAATTTTATTTTTGAAAATTTTAAAATCAAAAATAAATCTAATCAGTTAACCAAGGCAAAAGAGAAAGAAAAGGGTTTTAATAATTAAAGCGATCATGTTTAACATTATTAAAATAATTCTAATCTGAACTCATTACAATATTAAGAAGATTCTATGTGCATAGCATCAAGATCATTTGAAGGTTATAATTTTAAATAATTTACGTATATTATTTATGGATAAACTAGAATTAATCCCTATTGGTTCTGAGATAACCTTAGACATAAATAAAATAAAAGATAAGGTTTCTCCAAAAGTCCTTAAAAAGATATATTCAAACCCTAATTGTATTATTCTTGATTACAAAATGACTGATGGAACAGGTCTTGGTTATGTAATCCGAACAAAAGAAGATATCAAATTGTGGGTATTTACATATGAATTAAGCAAGGAAACTATAAATAAATTCAATATCAATAGTGTATCTAAATTAGATCAAGATCACAAACAAATTCAGATTTTTACAAAGACTATTACAGAAAGAGTAGATATTAGCGGGAACAGATCTGTTATCTCTACAATTAATCCATTAAATATGATCAAATGGTTAATTTACACTACAAAAGATATTATCTGAATTTATGTTAAAGGCTTTTTCAATATAAGCAGAAAAAGTCCTTGTAAGCTTATCGTCTCAAAAAGCTCCCAACCATCTTCTCCTTTTTTATTTAAAAAGTTACTTATTTGCAAAGCAGGATGAATACCTTTGTCTTTGTCATTGTATTTATCTGGAAATTGCTGCATTATAAAGTCCGGGCTTAAAGAACCCTTTAGTTTCTCGCTTGCTTCTTTTGGGTTCCCAACATCATTATCCTGATTATCATCACTTTGGAAATTTAAATGTACTACCAAATATTCCCATTTCATCAAAAGATCGCTATAAAAGATTATTATATCATTTAGCTATAAATATTTCTTCATATAATTAGGAAAAATAAAATGGTTAAAAGTATTACTAAGGAATCATAAATAAAATTATGAAAGAAGTATTATACAAAATCATATTCTATAAAAAATGGATCCATTTGACCCAGCCATAAATTATGGTCCAAATGATGCCGGTGTCTCAGCATTTACAATCACCGCAGTAATCATAAGTATATTGATTGTTTCATGGGCCTTCGGTGCCATTTATAGTTTAATTACAAATTTTCTAAGTAAGAAAGATGATAGTGGCAATTGAGATTTGGTCACCCATACCACAAAATTTAATCAAATAAGCATATTGAACCTTTCCGGTTTGTATTGATTGTCTAAATTATTACAATTAGGAGTATCACGCTTTTTTACTTGTACAATTTTAAATGTTTGATATTGATTATTATGTTTGCCTCGTTAATGGTTCACGAATGGGCAACTCCACTAAATTTATCTGCACCTGTATGGGGAATAATTGCAATAGGTGCATACATGGGTTACTGGAGCCTTGCAAGAAAATGGTAGGTTATACCTATAAAAAATCCAAAACAAATTATATGTAAAATTAGATCAAATTGAAACAACAACAAAAGTCAAGAGTAACTGAACCATAAAAACATACTAGTAGAGCTGATAAACTATAAATTCACCTTTGAATTATTTGATGTGCATAAACCAACTAAACCTATAATATTAATATTTTTCTTAATACTTATTCTTCCATATTCTACGAAAAGTCATATATATGATGATATAAACCATAAAGAGAGTAATCACTTAGAGAAATGCCTCACAAAAGGTCAAGACCCAAAAGAACAAATGTGTAAAGGATAATAAAAGCACTAAAAAGTTATAAACAAATAAATATTATGAATAGTAAGTATAGTATTTACCACATTGACTCTTTTTGAGATTTGCTTGATGTAGATATAGGTGGCCTATAATTAATCAATTCATCTATAGTATTGAAACATTTTAGGGTATCTCCCTTAAAAGCATCCTTTAATAAATAGCTTGAATTACATATTTTATTATATATATCAAAAGCTCCTCGGCATTTATTCCATAAAGAGGAGTTTTTATAAGTATCAAACCAAAAATCAAAGATATTCTCTACGATATAGAGAGGAATATCAAATGAGATGCCTTTCAATGGAACAGTAAGATCATAACCATCATTAATACAATTTATTCTAAGTATCTCCAAGTGTGAAATTATTATCGATTTAATATCCTTGGCTGCGTCAATGCCGATTAATTCATTTCTATAACATTCCAAATAATTATTTTTACTATCTAAAATAGTGGAGGTTGTGCTAGTGAAACCAACATCCCAAAACTCTATTTCAGCTTCAACACCAGCAACTAGATATAATCTGACAATCTCATCCAAAACTTAAAAAATAACATAAAGTAATGATTCAAGTTACCATTTAGATTGGAATATGCAAGACATAATCATTAGATTAATAAGTGTAAGTTAAATCAAAGGAGATGTAATAATCTTTATATCTAAAGTTGTAAAATCACTAACATATTGTCAAACTAGATTAGATAAATTTAATTAATGAGTTTCTCTCCTCCAAGCAATCTCAGCGGAATAAGCAAGAGCTTAGGTCCTGGAATACTATTAGCAGCAGCCTGTATAGGCGGATCACACTTAATGTCTTCAACAACTGCAGGAGCAAGATTTGGCTTCTCACTTGTAGGACTAATTTTATTAACAAATTTATTAAAATACCCTTTTCTACTTGCAGGAACAAGGTTCACATCAGCTACAGGCTTATCCTTACTTGAAGGTTTCCAAAAAAGAAATAAATTCTATTTACCTATATATTTAATTACAGGTCTAATTACAGGAACATTAACGATAGCAGCTGTAAGCTTTATCTCAGGTTTGCTACTGACAAATATACCAATATTTTCAAACCTAGCTGCTATGGATCTAGCAATTGCTGTATTAGTAATATGTAGCTTAATTCTTTTAATTGGTGAATATAAAGCACTTGATAGAATCTCAAAAATTCTCGTAATTCTACTTACATTATTGACGGGGTTTGCTGTCATTTCACTATTAATGAAAGGTCCAGTAGGTAACATATCTTCTAGTTGGTTAACACCAAATACTTCACCTTGGACATTATCCAATTTGTCCTTTCTAATTCCTCTTATGGGTTGGATGCCAGGACCTGTTGAACTATGTATATGGCCGTCATTATGGATGTTCTCTCGCTCAAAAGATTCTGATCATATAGCTTCTGTCTCCGAAGCTGAATTTGACTTTAATTTAGGTTACATAATTACAGTTATCACTTCTATGTTTTTTGTGATTCTGGGAGCTTATACAATGTATGGATCTGGAGAAGGGATGTTTACTGGATCTGGTGTAGGTTTCGCGCAAAATCTTATTAAGTTATACACAGAAGCAATTGGCAATTGGGCTAGATGGATAATTATACCGGCAGCTTTTGCAGCCATGTTCAGTACAACTCTTACATGTCTAGATGCATATCCACGAAGTATCTCATCAGCGCAAGGACTTCTTCAGAGGAAAGACAAAGGACATGGATCTCTCAAAAGAGAAAGAAGAAGAGACAAAACCTGGATTGTTTTTCATGTATTTACTGCTCTCACAGCATTATTAATAGCAAAAACAGGTGGTGTAACGGTTAAAGATTTTGTGTTTGGTGCTATGACCGGAAGTTTCCTAACAGCTCCATTATTTGCATGGATGTCGATGGATACAATAAACAGTTCATTAGTTACAAAGAATTATCGATATGGAAGAATATTGAAATACCTGTCTTGGCTAGGAATTGCGTTCCTCTCGATTTTTAGCATATTATTTATTTCAAATAGTTTTCTTGGAGTTGGTGTTAACTAATATTTTGATTATTCTAAATTTATAAAGGTTAAATATAATTTAATTGGTATAATAGTTTAAAAAGATGAAAGGACAACAAATCTATTTTGTAGCATTAGCTTTATTAAATCAAGGAGGTGAACGTATCTTGCCACTCGGTGGCAGAAATTTGAGATCTTCAAAAAGAAATAGCTATGATCTTCCTGATGATATTAATAAAATAATTTTAGAACTTTTAATGAGAATAATTCAAAAGAGTAAAAAGATTGCCATCAAGCTTGATGAAAATATTGAGAGTTTGATTGTTATTGAAATAGATTTTGTAACTATGCAAACAATAATACCAACATTAAAACAAGATTGGATAAGAAATGGAGATACATCGTTATTCTTAGATAAATTAAAGAAGGAATGCTTAAATATGTGGTATGCAGATTTTAAAAAATACGAGGGTATATCTTATAAAAAAATAATTGATTGATATTAAAAGTATAAAAATATCAATACAATTAGATATAGATTAATTCGATAATTTCTTATGAGTCTTATCAGCTTTACGTATTATCTTTTGAGCTTCATCTCTGGACAAACACCCTTCAGCTTTAGCTTGCAGCTTTAATAATTTTGCATGCTGCTTTTCAATATTCATAGCCAAGTATTTTTAATGATTGATTAATTTCGACAAATTATACCATATCATAACAAATCGTCAATCTAAGTTGACCAGCAATTGCAGCCGATTCAACAAGTTAAAGCAGTTAAAAATAAAATATACAACCAAGAATGACTAAAGAAAATAGATAGATAATTTTTTACGGATGGCTTAATGATTGCATCATTCTAAAAGTCTTAAGGAAATATTGGTATAAGACAAAAATCAAGCTAGATAATATTGATTTAATTTCGTTATATTGACAATTGAAATTAAGGATAAGGGTAATTCACAAACAAGAATCTGGCATAAACTGCAGGAAAAGATGTAACTTAATTCAAAGTTAAAGTATCAGCATTAAAAGAAAGTCTGAGTAAATAGTGAATGATTACCGCAGATCCACGCATAAATCGCATAAATATTGATTTAGTAAAAGCTTAAATATGTAGCAAAAAAAGTAAAAACACACCAAATTTGAAAAGTTAATGCAATGATATGTTTTAGAACCTATTGAATCCTGTGACTGCAGAAACCCTTTCACAAAAGAATGCCAACCATCATTGGTATCCTTTTTTAAAGTACCAAGAAGAGTGCAAAGCAGTAGGAAAAGAAGCCACTGTAAATGATTGGATGAGATCAACTGGTCGACTGAACGAAAAAATAGAATTTGAGAAAGCTAAGGAAGCTGCTGCCATGCAAGAGGCCGCAGGTAATTCAGCCAAAAAAGAATCAGCAAAAGAATCAACAAAAGATTAAACATACATAAACCTAAATGCCTTCCAATATCTGATCAAGTGACTGATCTGAATGATTTATAAATTAAATAAAAATATTAATTATTATAATATTTATAATCAATAAAATATCCTTGTTATATCTATATCAGCTGTTATAAAGAATATTATTATATAAATCATCTAATGCAAACGTTTCTGATCACATGGAAATCTCCAAATTCAGAAATTCAATTTAAAGCAGGCAAATTATTTGTTGACTGGTATGAATCTGGTGGTCCAAATAACAATCCTGATGGTTTTGAAAGGATTGGCTGGTGTTCTTTAATGCAGAATGGAAGTGGTGTATCAATAGTTAGAGCCAATTCATTAGAAAAGATATGGCAGGTTTACGGTAAATGGAGAAAATTAGGCCTAGAGATTGATGTTCAACCTGCTGCTACTATGCAAGAGGCCTCAGATTGGTTTAAAGATATGACCTAGACTTAACAAACCAATAACTGAATAATAATTTATTTAATATTATCACTTTTAAGATGAACTTCCACACATTTAGTGGTACATTCCACATCCTCTTTATTTAAAGAACATGCTGTAACACATTCAAAATATGTGTCTATTGCATCTCTATCATTAGTACTTTCAGCACATTTCTCTTTATTAGTCATATCACAAGTTCAAAGTTCAGCTGTTTTAGCATACTTTTATTAAATAAATGAATATATCAACTTTATATAAAGTACCTAAGTATTATTGACTATATATTCTATCATTTTATTCCTCACTTTCTGTAAAAGATCAAAAAAATTATATTTTAATTACTAATTGTTCTATAAGATAAAATTAGGGATTAAAGTATTATAAATAAAATACATATATCATTTATCATCTCATTGAATTAAAGATAATCAAATAACTAAGATCCTCTCTACTATCAATAAGAATATATAGACAAACAGACAACATAGAATATTCTCAATAGAAATAAATCATTATCTATAATAAAATAAAAATGGTTCAGGTCACAAGCTTTAAAAATTGCTTTAAACTGAACCTCTTCCTTACATCATCTTATCTTGTTAAATGTCAGAGCCCAAAGCTCTTAATGTACTTATAGCTCCTGCAGGACAGCTATGCGGTAATGGTCAATTAAGAGAGTCTATGAATGAACGTAGATCTCGACGCGGCCAGGATTATCCTATGTGGTATCTAAATTCTGAGCTCGTTGAACAATTCAAACTGAAAGATAAAGCTGGTTATGAAGCTGTGATAGCAGAGGATCCAGCCACAATAGCCTGGTTAAAACTCAGATTTGGAGGTGAAAGATTAATCGTAACTCTTGATACAAATCAATTATGGGAGCATGCCTCAGAACCCCCAGCCCCTGATATCCGTAGAGATATAGGATTAAAAAAAATTAATAGCTAGAATTTTTTTTGAAAAGAACAGAACCGCCTGAAATAGATAGAATAAATATATAGACACTTCTTAAATCCCCTGAAAAAGCTTCATAAAATTACCATCCATCATAAGCAGGAAGGTAAAACCTATACTTTCGAAGTCCCTGAGGGCGAATATATACTCAGAAATTTTGAATCAAAAGATAAAAATGGTCAAATAATTGGAAATCAATTACCTTTCTCATGCAGAAATGGTTGTTGTTCAGAATGTGCCGTAAAAATTATATCTGGGGAAATGGATCAAACTGCATGTATAGGCTTATCTCAAGAATTAAAAGATAAAGGATATGGGTTACTCTGCGTTGCTAGAGCAATTGGTCCTTTAGTATGTGAGACCCAAAATGAAGATGAAGTATATGAACAACAATTTGGTAAGTACTTTAAAGGACTAGACACAAAGGCTGGTAATCCATTTGATATTTAATTGTTTCTAAAATTATTTATCTGTCCAGAAATTAAATAGATCCTGACCAGTAAAAGCAACAGGCTTATCATATCTAACAGCATTTGTTTTTTCCATCGGCAATGAGAATTGCCTAAATATTAGTGAAACAAATTTAAGGAGTCGGATAGGCTTAGTTACACCTTTTGCTTCAACAAAATCTCTGAATGATTCGATAATTCTGTTTCTTAAATCCCAAAATCTTTTATCATCAAGATTAAAAACCCAAGGGAAAGCATTTTTTGATGTGTGATTAGTTCTTAGAATAACTTCTTCATCAAATTCCTTAGGGTCAATTCCTAAAAGTTCATAAAATTCACCTCTTTCACAAACTGTCAATGTATGCGTCAGGAATACACTCCAGAGGAAAAAACGACTTAAAAGCTTTCCTCTAAAACCTGCTGTAATTCCAGGCCAACATCTCATCATTACTGTAAAACAATCACCATGACGATTTTCGTCTTGACACCATGGTTCAAAAAAGTCAAACAAAGGAGCAAATGCCTCTTCAGGATTGGCCTTCAGATGCCTATCCATTAAAATATATCGCCAATAACCAATTTTTTCGGACAAATAAACTGAATAAATAACCCAACTAATAGGAAACCAAGTAGCTGCTCTTTTTCCACCTAAATGGGGCAGATCAACTTCAATCCCCTCCGCAACAAGAGCCCTACTGAGAAATCCAGCATGCCTTGCTTCATCCCTAGCTAAGAAAGTAAATAATTTACTTAGATCCTTATTTCCATTTTTCTTCAATCTATTAGATATTTCTTTAAATAATAAAAATCCAGAGAATTCAGAAACTACAGACCTAACAAGATAACTCTCATAAACTTCTTTATCTTTTTGAGGTAGTTCTTTAAGTCGATCTAAACTTGCCTTTCTATCAAAATGAGTACAATTATAGTCAGCCTTCATTTCATTAAACATTGCCTCAAACTCTTCTCGAGCATCATCTAGATTAGTTTTTGAGGCCTTATTAAATTCAGTTACATAAAATCTTGGTGTTAAGAGGTTCTCATTTAGATGAGGTGGTAACTCGTTTTTTCCACGAGTATCAACCCTGAGTTTCGGCGCTGCTCCTGTTGCTGTCATTACATTTCTCAATTCAAGGACTATATTGTAGGTCCTCAGTAATGAAAAAAGGAATATTTTAATGAGCTAGTAATAGAACATCGATTTCAAAACACCTAAAAGCAACTAAAAAATAAGTAAAATATTTAAAATAATAGTAGTTACACAGAATATCAGAAAGCAAATAAGATGATGTAAACGTATAAAAAAACAAAAAAGATTAATATATGAAACATGTAGATAAAAGAATTACATCTCAACAAACCTTAAAACATAAAAGTTATACAGATCACAGATCTCTTAATGAGAAGAATAAATAAAAGAACAAAGAGTGCTATAATTAAATAATAAATAAAAAACAAATGGATTCAAATGGGAGTAGGTTTACTTTATCAAGATATGCAACCGAAGAAGAATTATGGAGAGCTATAGTAGAAGTCATACCAAGCACTCTTAAAGAAAGTATAGATAGAAAAAAGTCAAAATTAATTGAACCATATCCAGGTTCAAAGGAATACATCTTAAATGATAAGAACAATAAAAATATTGCCGTAGCAAACATTAGTGAAATAAGAGAAAAGGAAGTTGACTGGTGCATTTATATTGAGACATAAAATTTTCGATTCGAACCACTCCTTAAATTTTCTACACCTTTCTATCTAAAAATTAATACTTTAGAGCAAAGCCCATCCGGCATGAGACAATCCTTAAGAAATACTTAAACAAATGATCAAGGGTTACTGGCTGAAGCAGGCGAAAATAGACAATACTGATCAGTTTGTTGAGTATGTAAAAACTGTTGTACCTTGGCTTCGTTCAGTTGGAGGAACAATAATCGCCAAAGACGTCAATCAAAACTCAGACTTAAATGAATGGGACGGAGGACAACTAGGAGTAATAGTTGAATTCGAATCCAAGGCAGCCGCGAAAAAAGCCTTTAACTCAACAGAGTTTCAAGATTATATAAAAATAAGCGGACTAGACAAGCAATTATCCTTGTCAATCCTTGGCTAAAGTCATGCAAGGAAAGAATTAAAATTTATGATCAAGGATTCTTCTAAACTTGAAAAAGGACAAGATTTGCAAATAGATATCTCCGAAGTGCATGATCGATTACCAAATAAAACAAGAGCAATGATAGAGAAAAATCCAGTTGGAAAGCTTGTCGGATACAAAATGGTAGATGGCAACCAATTTGGACTAGCAATAAAGCTATCTGATGGAACCATTACTTGGTTTTTTGAAAATGAACTTTCAGAAATAAACGATAAAGAATAAATTTCAGCTCAGTAAATATACTCATGGCGAGTTCAAGTTGGAATGAGATATTAAAAAATTCAAAGTAGAAAAATATATGATGAGTAAAGGGATATACTTTATAAAGATGCATAAATCACAATGGCTTATAGTCAAGCAACTGTTATCGCAGGTGGACTAGCCCATATACCAGTCATAATCCTATTTTTTAAATTTATTGAAAATAAGCGTAAGGCAAAGCAAGTAAACGCATAAGAGGTTTTATATAAAAACTTACTTGTTACTGTGAACTTGATAATCTTGTAGTGATATTAAGTTGCCAATATAAATCAAAGTATAAGGGCAAAATAAGATACTTAATATAATAAATACTAAATAATGAAATTCCATAAGATTGCTACTACTACTATTAATAGCTAATGAAATAGAAAAGAGAATAACAAATGAGAGAATCAAGAAATATATTATAAAAGCAACAGATATATTATTATAGTAATTAAAGATATCTTATTCTTAGTAAAAGTTATAAAATAAGATATATTTAATTTGGTATCTATTTTTTCTTAAACTATAAAAAATTAATTTTAACAGAACAATGAATAAAGTAATATAAATTTCTATTAAATGAATATAGGAGTTTATAAAAAGTACAAGGTATATATTCAACTAAAAAATAGTATTTAATTAATTCCTTATTTACCAGGAGCATTCATACCATCGTAATCAGGTCCAACCATTAGGCCCACAATTGCAAATAATGCAATAGATGCAACACCAACAATCACGGCTGTCGGAGCAGGGGTACTTAGCAATCCTGCAAATGTAAGAGAAGACATAAAATGGATAGAAAAATGTTATTTACAAATAATATCATCGAAAAAAACGATATCTTATTGCATGTATTATTCTTAAGTTAGAAAATAACTTTTTATACATTCTGATCGATCGAATGTATAGAAATGTCTGTATATATTTTATCAATTTATCTATAGTCTATTTGTTTGGCTAATTTACTTGCAATTATTTTCAAGCACATTCAAGAGACAAAACTCTGTAATAACAAGAGATACATTATAACCAGCCATATCTCAATAAGACCTCATAGGCCTTCTAAAGGGCTAAGAAGGTATCCAGAATCTCTACGTGCTCATATTTGCAGCAAAAGAAAAAGGGGGGCCATGTAGCACCCCCTAGGTAAAGAAAAGTAGTTTAAACAGACTTACCTGTTGTTTGGATCGTTAAATCCTTCGTAGTTAGGACCTACTACAACTGCCATTACTCCAAATAAAGCCATAAAAGCAACGCCAATAAGTGGAGCTGTTGGAGCAGGTGTGCTTAGAAGTCCAGCGAAAGTTAAAGGAAACATGGCCATTAGAAAGACCGTATATAAATAACAGGCAACTAGTCATATGCCTAATGAAATTTTACTTTGTAACATTTGTACTTCATTCTCATAAGCTTTCATAATGAAAAAAACTAAAGTTCAAATCTCAAAAAACAAGCCATTTTAATATCAAAAACGCAATGAAATAATTACTAAGGATCAAAGAGCGAGATAGATTAAAAGAAAGATCTAATCTATGTAGCTGGAAACTGGATAAGAATTAAGAGCTGTTAAAAAGTTTTGAGACAATGACATATATATTCCTCAAAAATATACATAGTCTTATAATTAACTGGTAAAATCAAATGCTGTGGAAAGAATAAAAAGA
Organism: Prochlorococcus sp. AG-409-P19; assembly: GCA_003215315.1. Taxonomy (GTDB): domain Bacteria; phylum Cyanobacteriota; class Cyanobacteriia; order PCC-6307; family Cyanobiaceae; genus Prochlorococcus_B. The sequence continues at coordinate 109,514 of QCKO01000001.1, forward strand.
CCTATTACACCATTAAAAGATTTTGAGAATGCATGTCTAAAAGCGAATCTCACAAGTTCAGAACAAAAATTAATTGACTATATTAGATTTATAGGAATCTTCAATCAACCAATTTTAGTAAAAGGTTTAAATCTAAACTCAAAACCGCCAGTACTTACGACATTATGTAATACAGCCAGAAAAATAGGTTATGAAATGCCAAAGCATTTCGCTCTAGTTAGGGAGTGGTCAAAAGAAATAAGTGATCATAAAATAAAATGGGATGGTAATTTAATATGTAGTTCGGTCTGGAACATAGATGGTGAAAGGATATCACCAGAAAATGGAACTGCTCAATATCATACATTTGTAGTTCACAAAGAACTGTTTCAAGGCCTAGAATAATTAATCAAAGTGACAAATAAATATCCAGTAAATATTTAAATAAAACAAAATGTATAAATTCAACAAACTACAAAGCTAAATCTCACAAGTTAAAACTATTAACTATATAAATAAAAATTTTAATTAAGTATAAATAATTAACATCGTTTCAACCCTGACTAGCAAACTCAAACAAAACATTAGTGAAGCCTAGCTCTTCTGCTCTATATTCCAACTTTTTATTATCTAATTCAATTTCTTTTCTAAATTGTATTGCTTCTTGTGTTTCATTAGTAGACGCGGGTATACCATCAACAACATCAAACAAAATTCTTTTTCTGGAATTCTCATCAAGAATAGAAGAAGCCATGTTAATAAAACTGTTGACTTAATCTATTACTAGCTATAAAAAAAAGAAAAAGCATCCTATAAGGAAAATTTTTCATATAGTTAAAGACCAAACTACTTGGCAAGACACAAGAGCAACATAATCCACCAAACAAAGGATCACCAGAGAAATCGAGCCAGAAAAAAGCCGAGAGAGCTTTACACTTCGCAATATATCGTTTACATTACTTAACAGTTATATCATCAGCTCTTTCTGGTTGTGAGCAAGAAAAGCCAAACAAATAGTTCTGACCACACGAACTCAGTCATTGCCATAACAATGGCGACGAGTAGGCAAGGCATGTCAGTTGTTAAACATCTAGCAAGTTCAAAAAAATACAAAATAAAGGCTCTAACAAGAAACCCATACAGTAAAAAAGCAGCTGAATTATCAAACCTGAAGAATGTTGAGGTAATCAAAGGTGATCTACTAGATAAAAAAAGCTTAAGGAATGCATTTAAGGGTGTAACAGGAATTTTTGGTAATACAACACCAACAACTGGATGGAAGTTTATAAAAGGGAGCATATCAAGGGATTATGAGATAGCCCAGGGTAGAAATCTAATAGATGAAGTTGAATATTGCAGAAAGAATGGATCACTAAAACATTTTATATTTAGTTCAGTTTGCAAACCAAAAGATCCTCTAAAAAACAATCCAGCGCCTGGTCATTTCACCAGCAAATGGGATATAGAAGAATATATAAATCAGAAAAAATTAATTAAAAATATATCAACCTTCCTTAGACCTGTAAGCTATTATGAAAACTTTGATATTAATTTTTCGATACTGAAATATTCAAAACAATTTTTCCCTGGTTTAGTTGATGGAGACAAAAAATGGCAAACGATAGCTGTTGATGATATAGGTAAATGGGCCAGAGCAATATTTAATACACCAGATAGATTCAAGGGAAAAGAATTGAATATTGCTGGCGAAGAACTAACAGGTAATGAAATGGGAAACGTATACTACAGTATTCAACACGAGAAAGTAGCTGGTGGCTATATAAAGCTTCCAAATATTGTCGTTAAGATTTTGGAAGAAGATCTGGCAATTATGGCTGATTGGATAGAACGAACAGGTTATGGAGCAGATATGAAAAACCTTAAAAGTCTTGCTAAAGAATTAGAAGTAGAGAGAACATCCCTGTCAACATGGCTAAGTAAAAAATTAAATCTAGATAATACTGAAAGAAAATCTAATAAATTCATCTCCCAGCGATTAACGTCAGTAAGGAATATAGATAATGGGTATTATCTATAAACCTGAAGATTCAATAGAATTAGCTATACTTCTAAGTAAAGAAGCAATTTCCTTGTCATCACAACTTGTATCATGCTTTAACTCTGCACAGGCATCTCTTATAGAAACATTTGTAGACCACCAGATTCCGGAAGCTTGAGTATCATCAAAATTAAATTCACTCATAATAAAGATAAATTAAAACAACATATTAAGCTTACAAGAAAGGCCTTTGATAATTATAGAAGATTTAATCACAATATAAATTAAATATCACATTCCTAAAATCAGAATTTATTCTAATTTCAAAAAAATATTAACCAAACTAATCTTTTGATTGCTAATAAAATCTGATCATATATTAATTATAAATTTTAATAATCAGAAAGTTGTATATACCTATTCTTTTTTTTCTGTATTATTATCTTTATCTTCTGATCGAATCCATAGTTTTTTTGTTGGTAATTTTCTGGTCCATCTTCTCACAGCTAATACACTTAAGCTACCAATAACAATTGTCCAGAAAAGGGGTATGAGTAGATCGTAATCCATTTAACGAGACTTTATGGTTTTTACGACTGAATTATCTATTTTTTTCAACTCTTCAGGTAAGTCAAGGTCAAAGCTTTCCAAAAGCTGTTTCAAAAGGATTTTATTATTGCTCGCCTTATTTTGATTTCTGGACTGAAATCGATTTATGACAAAGCCGATAGTAGCCAAGAATGCAGCACTCACTGATAATTCAATAATATTCTCTATCTCAAAATCCATGTCAATTAATTTTTTTTTTATTCTGACAGGATTTCAAAGAAAACAAACAAGTTTTAATAAAACAAAGCACAGTGACAATTTAAAGCATATAGGTTTAATAAATTAAAGGGATATAGAGACAGAGCTACTAGTAAGATCACGGATATTTAAGCCAAAAGAATTGAATGAAGTAATGAACCTCAACGAGGCGAGCGATTCCGCCTCAAAAAGGCCAAATGAGTATTTCCCCCCATTGCAAACGAAGGGAGCATAGATAGAAGAGTATATCTAAAGCAATTAAAGAAAATGGAAGAAATTCAAACTAGAAAAAATATCATTCCAATGGGATGTTATGTTGAACAAATTATTGATAATGGAGGTGTTTTGGAAAGGGTTTATAAATGTCCGGACGGCAAAGTTCATTACATACCTGAATCACTTTTATTTGCATCTGATGCATCTTAATCACCAAAACCATAAAATCATTATATACAAATAGTAAATTAAATAAAAATCTAGCAAACCATATTAAAATTTTAAATATAATATAGTTATGATAGAAAAAACTCCTTAACATGATCTCAAATTTAGTCTATATTGGTCTGATTTCTGTCTTATTAATAATAAGTGGATGGTCTTTTAAGGCAATAATAGCAATGATTCAAGGTAAACCAATAAATACGAATTGGTCTAATCCTTTAAATTTGAAAGCTCGATGGCCAACAAAAAAAAACGAACAAAGTGAGATGAAGTGATCATATTAATTAATTCAGCTGTGATTATTTAATAAATAGTACAGAGTAGCTCTTGCAAATACCTGATAAAAAATTAAATAGATTTCATTGACATCCACAGATAATGAAGATTTTAGCTATAAACGTATAAACATCTTTACTATGCTATCTAACCTAGACCCATTCCAGCAATTAATACTTGGGGTGACTGCAATTGCATTAATTATGATAATATTAGTGATATTTCTAACAGGAAGCCCAGACTACAAAAATACTGACAGATTAAATAAAATTATTAAATTTGTAGAAGACAATAACAAGTCGACTCCCTCAAAATAATCAATCATAAGAATAATCTAGTAGTTTCAGCTTCAATCTAAATGCTTATAGTCATTACTTAAAAATAGACATTGAAATATATTTAAATCTATGTCAAAATACAATAAAATAAAATTAATCAAATGAATCTTAAAGACAAAATCAACGCTCAAAAATTCACCATTTTTGCTGGAATAAGTTCTTTATCACTAATAATTAGTACATTATCAATCGTCAAAACAACAAAGGAAATTCATTCTATATCAAACCACCTTGAGCCAATTTCAGTATGGACAAAGTCTCAAAATGAATGTATTGAAAAATCATTTCGCATAAATGGAAAGAACACTAGAGGTATACCTTCAAAAGTATGGAGTTGTAATGGGGGAGGGAATTAAATATAATTTTTACAATTACTTATTATAATCCCCCCACCTCTTACCAATGAGAAATCCCCACTCTTTAGCAAGTTTAACAACTTCATTATGATTTCTGCATGAAATAAATTTTTCTTTTCTAGCTGCATCTTTTTCTATAAAATCAATCAAAAGGTTTAATTGATTAATTTTTTCCTTAAATATTTTATAATCATTAATCGTCATAAGTTAAAGAATATATTATTTATTATACATAATGGTTCATTTTTCCTTATTTTCATCGATTTGAACTTGTATCTCAAATCTTGACCATATACCTATACTTATAAGTATTAAGCCTATACAAGCTGACAATGGAGGCATTTCCAAGCCCATACAAATTAAAATTTATTATTATTATCTTAACTCATTACGAACGCATTTTTAGTAATTGTCATTTAACAAATAAATGTAGAAATCTCTTCATATAGATATATATACTATATTTTAATGAAAAGGTAATAATATTTCATTATGGTTGTTGCCATATATATCTATCTCGATTCTTATCCTTTTTCACCGCTACACAATTTTTTGCAACATTCCACAGAGATTTATGGACAGGAGTTGGATTAAATAAATAAGCATTCGGATATTCTTTTCTTAATATTCTAGTAGCTAGTCTTGCATGATAATGAGGAATAGTAGGCTCAATATGATGAACTACATGAGTAGACCCGATACTATGGTGCAGAAAGTCAAGAACTTTTCCATAAGGTCGATCTATGGATAAAAATGCTCCTCTCATATAGGAAAACTCCTTTCCTGAAAGATGAGGAACATCAGTATCTGTATGATGAAGCCATGTATACACAACTAACCAAATATTAACAACCAGTAAAGGTGCACCATAAATACATAACATTGAAATAAAACCATAATTAATCGACCAAATAATTAATAGACTAATTACTACAATGATGCCCCAATCCGACAACCAAACCTTCTTCGCCCATGTTGAAGGCCATAGTTTTTTGGAAAATGGTGCCACTGGCCAAAAATGATTTGAAGTACCATAACGCGGACCTCCTGTTTTTCCTGCTAGCAAATAAGCCGGCCAACCGAAAATCAAATGCAGAACAAGTTGCGTAACACCATATAAATTCTTACCTAAAAAAACTGATGATGCCATTTCTTCATTACCTCCAGCTTTCTCATTTTTACCGTCTCCATCAATCACTAATGGAACATGAGTCTCTCCATCACTTATATGGTTTGTATATGCATGATGAACAGAATGAGATCTTTGCCAAGAAAAATATGGCACAAGCAATATCGAATGCAAAACATAACCAACTGTAGTTTGTAGTCTTCGGTTATCAGAAAAAGCTCCATGTCCACATTCATGGGCAAGAACCCAAAGCCCCATAGCCGTAGTTCCAGAAATTAAAGAATAAAAAAACCAAAGAGGAAACATATTGATTGTTCTAGGAAGAGAAAGACCAATCAGAACAACAAATAGTTGAATTAATATTGATTGAGTCAAGTATAAAAGAGACTTTCCTGTCTGACGTGTAAAACATTGATTAGGCAGGACAGATCTAACAGATGCCCTAGAGGGGACATCATCCAATTTAATTTTTAAAGCTTTACCTAGAAGACCTGACAAAAGAACTTTGTCAGATTCATTCAAGTAATCAGGTGGAAGTTTTTTAATTGACAAGAAATTATCCAATTAACTTAACTTTAAGAGGATGTTGGGTCACTGGCCAGAAATATGGTCAACTACCAATGAGGATGTATGCAAAGATATTTTTCAGAATACATCTATTTTATCTGTTTCCATAAAGACTTTTGATCGAAAAGATTGATAAGAAAAAATATTTGTTAATTATTATCCTTCAATTGAAAATTCGCTATAAAAATTTCCATCACCTTTTAAAGAAATCACAAAATCACAAGAAATAACTAGCTAATTTATACAATTGAATTCGAAATTAGGCTAAAGGATACAAGGACTATAACCTATAAGTATTTAATGTCTAGAAGGATATTCAACGGTTCCATCTGGTTTACGTATTGGCTTAGAATATAAAACCCTTAAAAGTCCTTTTGTATCCATATTGGGACTTGTTATCAAAAAGCTAACAATAAAAAAACCACCAAATATAATGATTAGAAGAACCAAAAATGGTGAGACGCCCATCTCAGAAAATGAAAATATAAAGAAAAATTTATAAAAAGTACTTAACGTAAATAGCATAAACAAATAAGTCAAACACAATTAATCTTAATCTCCCAAACCAAGATAAACTAATAAAAAATTTAAGCATTAACACAATTTCGCCTAATAGTCGCCATTCCAGTAAGAGATAACGCAAAGGATGCAGGCACAGCCAAGCCAAGCTAAACTAATAGTACAGAAGTACTATTAGTTTGTATGGCTAACAGCTCAAGGTCAGAGAGCGTAGGCAATTCCGATACATGTAAAAGTTGCTTCCTTTTCGTAGAGGCAGGAGATTGCGTACTCATAGATGATGGGACAAATGACCAAAACAAAACTGTTACGAATTGGTGGATAGGAAGAGTGATGTTTTGCTTTGGAGGGGCAAGAGATCCTTTAGCTAATAGCCTATTTCAAATAATAAATATAGATACGGGTAAGATCAAAATTATCAATGGTGACGAAGTTAAAGCAATAATTAAAAAAACAAATCCCAGAATTGATAAATAAGATTAAATTAATGTAGAGAAACCATTGTAATTAGATGTGCAAAATAGAAAAAACAGCCATTATTTAAAAAGGAATTATCATCCATCATGTCACCAACCATCACTGAAGTGAGAGAAGCAGCAAAAGATTCTGAATACTCAGAACTTCTCGAAGATACAGAATGGGGTCCGGGGCCACATCATCCATTCATATCATTAGGTTATTCAGATTTATTGGAAGACACAGACTGGTAATGATTCGATAAATTATTTGATTAATAAAAGAAAGCTATCAATCATAAATTTAGTAAATATCTATGGATGGAAAAGGTATTGACTTAATTTCATTATTGTCAAAGGTAATAGAGTAAGCATTTTTATCTTTAACAAACCTAACCGATTTATAGGGGGTGCCATCCACAAGATGTAATCCACAACCTCCATCTATACATATGCAATTAGAAATCAGATTAGATGTCAATGAATTCAAAACAAAAGGGGTTCTTTGAGGTTCTTCATCAAAATGCGGGCAACAAATACCAGGAACAAAACTTAGACAAGAGAGTAAAGAAAGGTCATTTTCTAAAGAATCAGTGATACCAGAGTCAAACCAACAAATTGCTCCTGCACTAACACCACTCATAACAACTCCATTGTTATATGCTTTTCTCAGAAGATTGTGTAAACCCCACTCTTTCCATACTCCAAGCATGCTTTTTGTATTTCCACCACCTACAAATATGATATCTTGTTGATCAATATAGTGTTCTAGATTGATAGTGCGTTTAAAAAAGTCCAAATGTGATGGATGACAGTTTAGAGAACTAAAGGCTCGATAAAAATTAACTTTATAAGAATCACTATCTCCGGAGGCAGTTGGAATAAACCCAACTCGAGGTTTTTTAGATCCAGAAAGGCTAAGAATATAATTCTCAATATTTAATTTTAAGCTTTGACGGCCAAATCCACCTCCACCAATAGCAACAATGTTTTTATTCATGTAGATGATTAGATGATATTAATATATTAATCAGTAAGGATAGTATTACAATAAGTTCCATTATCAATTCCCTGAGTAAGGTCATAGCCCGTTTCTTTAGCTATTTTATTCCAGAGTTTTAATTTTCTTTTTAAATAATTACGTTCAGTTTCCTCATTGATTTGGTACATTTGATTTACTATTGTACATAAGTGCTCTAATTTATACTTTCTTGATATTGGCTTAACCTGTATAGATAGAATCGACAAGTTCACGGCTATAATTCCGATAAATATCTTTTTCAGAGATCCTTCCATTGGCCTAAAAAAATAAAATAAATCAAATAAATATTAACTCAAAATTCAGGAATGAAAAGTGCTCTACAAAATAAATAATTATCAATAAATACATAATATAAAAGCACTGGGAAGTAAAAGGAATAATATAAATTATTATATTGATCCTGAAACTCTTTTTAATTTTAATCAGTATAGTAGAATAAAGCTAAAAGGTAAAGCAATGGAAAACGACTGGCTATATGAGTTTCAGAAATATTTCAAGAAATCATTAATATATATATTAATGATCGCGATAATCATCATCCTAATTATGTTAAACACATGATCATTAAGAGATATAAACAAAATATGATATTTAGGTTTATAATAAAAAATATAATTCAACCATATTGTGAATATGAATATTTTTGCCACCTATTATGGAGCGAATGGATGGTTACTAGAGATTGATGAGTACACGATATTAATAGATCCATGGCTTGAAGGTATTCTTTCCTTTTCTCCAGGAGAATGGTTACTTAAAGGAACATTAAAAAATGAAATTAAACCACCAAAAAATATTGACTTGCTCTTATTCACTCAAGGTCTACCTGACCACTGTCACCCAGCTACTCTAAAGAAAATTTCAAAAGATATCCATGTAATTGGCTCTCCAAAGGCCTGTAATATTTGCAAAAAGCTTAAGTTTATAAATGTAAATCTAATTAGACCAGGAGAAACAATTAGAATAAAAAATCTAAGGATAGAAGCAACATATGGAGCAAATGTTCCTCATAAGGAAAATGGATATATAATATTTAATGATAAACATTCTATTTATATTGAGCCTCATGGTTTTTTAGATCCAAATCTTAAAAAGAGGCACATAGATACATTAATAACTCCTGTTATAAATATAGGTGTACCATTTGTTGGTGATTTTATAAAAGGTAATGATATTCTACCAAGTTTAATAAGTAATTTCTCTCCAAATAAGGTTTTTGCTAGTACAACTGGAGGGGATATTCAATTCGATGGATTCTTAAACAAGTTTCTTAAAGTAAAAGGTAACATCGAAGAGTTAAATATTTGCAGAAATGATTGTCAAATAATCAACCCTATACCATTTAAGAAATATAAGATTTGAAATGGACCATTATATAAACGACAACATAAATTAATGATTTCAACTATTATTTTCTGTTGATAAATAGTAATCAATAACATTATTAAGCATTTCCACAACTACTTTATTTGAACACTTTGTCCTTTCTTGTAGTCTCATGCACGCCTCTTTTACATTTACAAAGGCGTCTTCACAGATTTCTCTCAATTCTTCGTCGGAATTTCTATCAAAATCCATAATGTAAGTTAATTTGATATTCGTAAATTATAACAAATTAAAAAATCATTATTCATTCATGATGTCACATAACATATTTAATTGCTTCCGGAAAGAATAAAGAGTCTTAATGTCAGTGAAACCATTCATTCGAATACACGCAAGAAATTCCTTTTCGAATGATCCAGATTGATTTATGCTGCTAGAGAGATCAAAATCATATAAAGCTTGTAATTTTGTACTTATATTTTGATATTTTTTTAATCCAGCTTCAGATTGAAAGACACTTCCATCTTCTGCAACGTATTTATTCCCTTTAAAACCCTTAAAAAGAAAGAGTAGTAAAGTTAGCAAAGCTATAAACAAAACAGCAGCTAGAATAATCAGAAGGTTATCCATTTGTTTGATAATATACCTAATATAGTATATCAAGTTAAACATATATTTATAATCAAAAAATTAGAAAAGGAGATATATCAAACTCTTATAACAACAATTTAATAAAATAGAGGCTATAATTTTTCAGAACAATAAAAGTTGTGATCTCTGGCATATTTAAAAATAATGAGATCCAATTCATTACATTTTCTAGCATGTATTAGAAGTAACTATAGATCTGATAATATATCAACTATCACATAAGTTACAATTACATCAAATGGAAGCCAATATGACACTCAATCAATATATTATATTTACAATAATAAGCTTGTCTATTGTTTTCTTATTATTAAGGTTACTTCAAAAGATAATTAACCAACAGATAGAAAAAGAAGTCAAGGTCTTTACTAAAAAGGCCAAAATACCAAATTTTCTTTCCGACGCGATATCTATAAAACTGAAATTTAAATAGTACAAGAGTCAAAGAGAGCCAAATAATTTATTTAACGTTATAAAAATACTCTTTACATCCCAAGAATAAGGTGTAATATCTAACAAAAACAATAAAAGACAACGAAGAACATGAATGCGAAATCGATAATAGTTACTTTATTAATTTTATTTGTTATATATTCACTCTATAGAATAAATAAATATATAAGTATATATCGTAAAATAAAAGCTGGGGAAAAATGGGATCGTATAGTAGAAGAGTTAAGAGATAAATATAAATAATATTATAATACTAAAAAAGTAACTAACTCTCTAAATCCAAGTAATTATAGATTTAGAGAGTTAACTTGTAATTCGAAAATCAACTAGTCTGAGTTCTCAAAGGATCTCAATAATCTAAACGCTTTTCTTATAACTAAAATACCCCCATATATTCCAAATGATATGGGTAAAACAATTAATGGATTAAGAGCTAAATCACTATAACTCTTTAAACCTTCTAAATTATTTGAGCCGTGACAAGGTGAAAATAATAATAAACTAAAAAATATTATTGACCAACCAAGTAAAGAAAGAAAAGCATCCCTAGTTCTTCCCTCATAAAAGCGATCAAGACCAATTCCCCATCCTATTAAAAGCAAAGCAAGCTTAGTTAATGATCTCTTTTCCTCTTTCCTAAGCATAGTTGTAATAAAATTTTTTTTAATATCTTCAGTATAGAAGAACAAGAACAGCTTTGTGGCCTAAAACTTATTAGTTGTATTCTCCTGGTACATCATTTTTTTGAACAGTAACACGACCTACTTTTTTACCTGAAAATCTAAGAAGTTCATCACCAGAAAACTCATATCCCAAAGATAATGCTATCTGGGCAACATCATCGGCTGTGGAAGCTGAAAGAACCTTCGCTTTTAATGAATCATCTCCTTGCATTTTTCTTAAAAATGACTTTAACTGTTCTAAAGACATAAAATAATGTTAAAAATAACATGAAACTATTAATAATAAATATAACATGGTTATATATGAAAGATTGAATAGCTCTAATATTAAGATTTGAAAGTATAATTAAGTTAATGTATTTAGAAGAAGATGACTCAATGCCTGCTTTTATTCGGGATGTAAAGGCATATTCAATTAAACAATATGAATATCATTCTCAGCACAGTTCTGCTATTCGTGAGCTAAGGAACCAAAACAAAGAGCTTAAAAGGAGAATAGACAACCTGGAAAGATCTATAAAACAATTATCTCTTCGTTCAAATAATTAATAATTTGGCTATGATTTGATAGTTAAGCAAATACAAAAAAGTCATTATGTATTTTAGTTATAGATTAAGTAAATAAAATAGTAGTTTTATATCTATATATAGAATAATAATACTATTTAATAATTTGATTTAAAAACCTTCGACTTCTTTCCTCCTTAGCATTTTGGAAGAAAATATTTGGTTTTGAGATTTCTATTACCCTTCCCGCATCCATAAAAAGTACTCTATCGGCAACTTCCTTAGCAAAACCAACCTCATGTGTAACTACAACCATGGCCATTCCTTTTTTGGCCAGATCTCTCATTGCATCAAGAACTTCATTGACTCGTTCTGGGTCTAAAGCACTAGTAGGTTCATCAAAAAGTAGTAAATCAGGTTTTAAAGCTAGTGATCTAGCGATTGCTACTCTCTGCTGTTCTCCTCCACTAAGTTGACTTGGATATTTATTAGCATGGGATAAAATTCCCATATTGGACAATAAGGATAAGGCATGCTCTTGTGCTTCAATTTTTTGACGCTTCTGAACTTTTATAGGAGCTAAAGTAATATTTTCTAAAATAGATAGATGTGGGAATAAATTAAATTGTTGAAATACCATTCCAACTCTTTTTCTGATTTCACGAATATTTTTCTCATCTCCATTAGGGTCCAATCTAATGCCCAGGATCTCAAGATAACCAGTATCAAAAGATTCTAAGCCATTGAAAGTACGAATTAATGTACTTTTACCAGAACCAGAAGGACCCATCACTACTAACACTTCACCTTTACCCACATCCAGAGAAATATCATCAAGAGCCTTAATTCCTGCTGAATAAGATTTACTAAGATTAACTACGTTAATAATATTTTTCATAAATGTCATCTGTTATTACCATCATAATCCAATTGATATTCAAAGTATCTACCTAACATTGCAATAATAGTGCAGAACAACCAATATATTAAACCAAGCCAAATATAAACTTCTAAATAGCTTCCAATAAATTCAGGATTTGCGAGTAGACTTCTACTAATTCCTAGTAATTCAGCTAATCCTAAAATTGACATTAATGATGTATTTTGAAAGAGACCAATAACTTGGTTAGTAAGTGCTGGTAAAGCAATTGTAAAAGCCTGTGGAAGAACAATTAAAGAAGTAATCTGAAAATCATTAAAGCCTAAAACTTTTCCAGCTTCAATCTGACTTACAGGAATAGATTGTAGTCCACATCTAAAGTCCTCTGCTATATAGGCTGAAAGAAAAATAGTAAAAGCAAATACAGCTCTAGCAACTCTATTTACTTCTACTCCATTAGGAAGGAATAATGGAATTAATAATTGGCCAAAAAATAAAACAGTTATAAGAGGAAAAGATCTCATGAAATCTATATATAATTTACTTATATTCCTAACTAAAAACAATTCACTCTGTCTACATAAAGCTAAAAAAATACCAAACGGGAAAGAAAACAAAAGGCTGCACGATGTTAACATTATAGTAAGAGATAAACCACCTAAATAACTTATTGGTATAGGATATTTTCCTAGTCCACCACAGACTAGAAAGAGTCCTGTCGGAACAAATAAACCCCAAGCAAATACTAAAGGCCTACGTTTTTTCTTTGTTTCTTTGTTAAAGATAGTAAAAAAACAAAGAATTAATAGATATATTATCCATATTGAAGGTCTCCATCTATCATGATATGGATAAGAACCAAAAGTAAATAAAGCTAAGTTTTTACTTACGACACTCCAATTTGCCTCAAAAAATGACCAAACAATGATTTTGACAGAAGAGAAAGTAGCAATCGATAATATTAAAAAATTCAGGATAATATCGTATATATTAAAATGTATACGAACATCACCTTTTTTGGAAAAGAATTTCATATAATCCATTATCTAATTCTTCTATTTTGATTTGCAATAACAAATCTATTAAGAAATTCCATTGCATAAGTAATGATTAAATTTAGAAACAAAAAGCTTAGTAGTAATATAAGAAAACCTTCTATAGCTCTTCCAGTTTGGTTAATAACAGTGTCACTTATAGCATAAATATCTGCATAGCCTACAGCAATTGCCAATGTACTATTCTTAGCCAAGTTTAAGTATTGGCTGGTAAGACCAGGAATAATAGCTGGCAAGGACTGTGGGATTATTATGTAAAAAACTCCCTGAATCTCGGACAAACCAACACTTTTAAAAGCCTCCCATTGACCAGAAGGGACAGAATTAATTCCACCGCGAATAACTTCTGCGATATAAGCTCCCGTGAAAACACTTAGACCAAATAACAAGGCAGAAAATTCGGTGGTTAGGTTCAGATTTAGTATATTTATCCCTTTATTAGAAACTGAAAAGAAATGGGAGTAATGATCATTATTGGAATTATTAAATCCCAAAAAAACAACAAAATACCAAAACATAAGCTGGACCAATAATGGTATTTGACGTATTAATCCAACATAAATAGAAGAGAATTTTCTAAGAAGTTTATTTTTACTCTTAGAAAATAATCCGACAATTATACCTAGCAATGTAGAGAATATAAGAGAAGATAATATTATTTTTAAACTATTTATCCAACCTACAAATAAAGCCCAAGCATAACTATTAGATGGTGAATAATTCAAACTAGATTCTGAGAGTGCGAAGCCAGCTGGTCTAAGCAACCAATTAAATGTAAAACCTATTTGCTTATTAATAAGGTTTACATATAAGTTGTTAAACAAAATAAATATTAATAAAAACAAGGATATGGCTAATGTTATTTGAACAAATATTCCTTTACTTATTCTCATATAGTAATGGCCTAATTAAAAGGTGGAGAAATTTGAATACCACCTTTTTTATAAAGTTTATTGAGACCTCTAGGAATAGGTACATTGCTATTAGAACCTAAATTCTTATTGTATATTTCACCATAATTACCAGTGGATGATATTACTTTAAAAACGAAATCATTGCTCAAACCTATTTTCTTGCCTAAGTCGCCCTCAACACCAAGAAACCTTCTTAAAGGCTTTAACTGAGGGTTATCTTTAGCTAATTGAAGTTTCATTTTTATATTATCTTTTGTGATACCTTTTTCCTCAGCCGATATCAATGCATAGATAACCCATCTCACAGCATCAGACAATTTTTGATCCCCTCCAACTGAAGCAGGAGAAAGTGGTTCTTTACTTAAGGTTTCATCTAAAATCACGTGATCTGTAGAATCTGGGAAACTGGACCTTGCTGCTGCTAATTGGGAACGATCAGATGTCATCGCCTGACATCTACCTTGTCGGTATCCTGAGACCACTTGATTTAGATCTTGATATTTAATAGGGGTATAAGGAATTGATAGGGACTCAAGTGCATCATTAATATTTTGTTCGGTGGTAGTTCCAGAGCCAACACATATAGATTTACTGGCCAAATCATAAAGACTATTTATACCACTTTTTTTAGAAACCATAACTCCTTGGCCATCATGAAAAACCACTGGACCAAATGAAAGTCCGTTTCCACCTATCGAGTCTCTACTTAAATTAAAAGTAGTATTTCTTGAAAGAACATCTATCTCACCAGTTCTAAGGGCTGTAAATCTTTCAGCAGCTGTTAAAGGGCGATATTCTACTTTGCTCGAGTCACCAATAAATGCTGCAGCAAAAGCCTTGCAAATATCAACATCTAGTCCACTGTATTGACCATTGCTATCAAGAAAACTAAAACCTGGTATCTTGCCACTAATTCCACATACCAAGCTATTTCTTCTGGAAATAATGTCAAGCCTCGACTCATTTCTTGGTGTTGTAGTGGCACACCCACTAAGAGTCAATAAAGCAAGTGTAATAATTGAGTTGAACAATCGTTTCATAACGTTAGGAGTATGATTTCAGAAATTGCTAAACATATCTTATGAAAGCAGGGTAATAATATCAAACCTTGTTTTAATTCTATATTAAATTTTAAAAGTATTTTTTTATTAATGCAAACTCTAGTCTAGTTCTTAATTATTGTATCTTGACAGAATAAGTAAAGTCTATATGTAATGACAAAAACCGAGATTAGATTAAATTAAATTAGATGATTCACACTTTTGACTTTTCATACCGTTAAATTAAGGGTAAAAGAGCTTGCAGAAGCTTTAAATGTAGAATGTCCTGACATTCTTGCCATATGTGCCATAAAAGGTATACCAGCAACTTCTCCACTCTCAACTTTAAGTATTGTACAATGTAAAACCATAACTGACTTCTATGAAAATCAAGAGTAATTATATTTACAATCTTATTTATTAGATATAGTTCATATTAAATAAGAAATTATTTATCTTATTTTTTTATGAGTTGATCGATCCCTGGTAAGCAGGAATCATCTTTCCTCCTCCTTGATCATCATCATCATCAACACCACCAGCTAGTAGATTAAAAATCACTAGAATTGCAAAAGGATAAAAACACCATAAGAAAGCCTTCCACATTGGGAAACTTTCTGCAGCAAACTGGAAATCTCCCATCTAAGGTCCGATTAGTTTTAGAGAACTTAGTGCATTATCGGAAAAATTGTGTGACGGTTATTACGATCCAGACTATCAATCCTCTACAAAAACAACTAAACCACTGCACTGGAAGGCTTTTCGGACAAAAAATGGCAGGTATGAAATATTAAGTAACACATTACAAAAAAGAGTACTATCGAAACATAGTGATGGTTTAAAGCAAAACAACCAAAACATTTTATTAAATATCAGTTTAAGGATCTGATTATTCTAAAAGAAAACAGGAAGAACAATTTAAACTGTTTACAAGGTCAAAGACTATAAACCATCAAACAAGAGACTTACCAAAAAATATTAATAACTTATTGGTAAGTCTATAAACTATTAAAACCTTCAAATAAAACTCAAAGGTAAGCATTAAAAATGCATAAATAATAAAAACGTCAAAAGAAATACATTAAGATGGTATTTTATACTTAGTAATAATGACTTAAGATATTATACTAATGACAATATTAATTAATTAAGCTAGAAAAAGTAAAGCTGTAATTAATGAAAAGATGAATAATCAAAAAAATAAAACTATGTCTTGTGATTTACCTAGAAAGGATAGTGCTATCAAAGCTATATATTGCTTAATGTGGAAGAAACAGAAAAAAGATAGGCCGTTATGGCTAATCAAAGAAGTTGAAACCTCGTAAATTAAATTTCAGCCTAGTAGTTGAATCTGTAGAACCCTGTATAAGCTTGAAAAGGATTTAGATATTTAAGAGATTGCCTTCAGAAAACTATCACAAAACAAAGCAATGAAAGCGATTAATGAAAGAGTGATAGGCCTCATCGTAGCATTATCAATAACAATTTGAACCAAGGGTCTTAAAGAAGCCGGAACAAATTCCTTAACAAAATCTATCTAGATGCCACAAACTTAGGTCAAAATAATCTGCATTGATCTTAAAGTGATTAATATGAATCAATTTAGGAAAAATATCTACGAGATCCTCATATGTCTTGAATGGAAATTATTTGTATAGATAGATAGTTGATAATCAGAGCAAGAATAATAATTGGATTATATTTCAATCAAACGTTGGAATAAAATAATATAAAATAATCATTTTATATTAACCCTTTTGACTACTTAAATCTATCTAGTATTGAATCAAAAGGCCTGAGTATCCTTAATTACAAATGAACTTTTAGTAATCAAAGTCGATCCATCAACTTCAAGACCTTTAACACTAGAAATTTTTCCTTCAAGTCCTTCTAATTTAAGTTGATCTATCATTGTCTGTATAACCTGACTTTCGACAAGTTTTTGATCGATCATATCTGGAGTGATTTTTTCCAGCAATTTACCTGCTTTAGCCTTGACAACTTCTGAGGCGTTAGTGATTTCCAATAAAATCATCTTAGTAATGGAAAACTTGAGAATTTTTAATATTATAAAGAAGTAATCATTCTTTATACAAATATAGTACATTAAATAATTAAATTAAAATAATAAAACAAATGATCAAAAAGTGATTTTGTAAAAATAACTATGATTACTTATGGTCCTTTCAGGAAGATTAAATGAGAAATGACAGATTGAATGATCTAAAAGCAGTACTGACATCAATAGTTGGCAAAAATCAAATTTATACCTCAGAAAGAAAAACAAGGAGTTACAGAACTGGAATCAGAGTTGGATTAGGTAATGCTTGTGCGGTGGTAAGGCCTAAAACACTATTGCAACTATGGAGAGTCGCACAAACATGTATTTTATTTGACAAAATACTTATTTTGCAAGCTGCAAATACAAGCTTAACTGGAGGATCAACACCTGATGGTAATGATTATGACCGAGACGTTGTAATCATTAATACTATCTATTTAGATAAAATAGCAATCCTAAATAAAGGCAAACAAATAATCGCATTTCCTGGTGCAAGTTTATTTAGTCTTGAAAAATTACTTAAGAAATATAATAGAGAACCTCATTCAATAATCGGTTCATCATGTATTGGCGCATCAATAGTAGGTGGTATATGTAATAATTCCGGAGGAAATCTCATCAATAGAGGACCAGCATATACTGAGTTATCAGTCTTTATACAACAAAAGAAAACAGGCGAGTTAGAAATCGTAAATCATTTAGGCTTTAATTTAGGAGAAACACCAGAAGAAATAATTTGCAACTTGGAAGAAATGAATTTCACGAGCGATAATGAAATCAGTAGTAATAGTAGTTACAAAGCTTCAGATGAAAATTACACTAAAATAGTGAGAGATATTACTTCAGGAACACCAGCAAGGTTTAATGCTGATAAAAGATGTCTTTATGAATCCAGTGGTTGTGCTGGTAAAATCATAGTATTAGCTGTAAGATTAGATACATTTGAAAAATGCAAGAAAAAGAAACTATTCTATGTGGGAACTAATAGTCCAAATGCACTTACAACAATAAGGAAAAATATACTCACAGAGTTTGAATATCTTCCAGAAATGACAGAGTATATGCATTACTCATCTTTTGACGGAGCAGAGAGATATGGTAAGGATATTTTTTTAATAATAAAATTTTTTGGAAAAGAAGTTATACCTAAATTATTCAAATTCAAACAATATATAGATTACCTCTTTGGTTTTCTTCTTCCTCATCAAACAGATATATTGGATATATTCCTATATAGAATATCGAGGATCCTTCCTGGACACCTCCCTAGGAGGATAAAATGCTATAGAACTAAGTATAAACATTTTTTAATAATACTTTCTAGTAAAGAAAATATAGAAGAAACAAATCAGATGCTTGATATGCTTAATCAAAGTGTAGATAATTTCGATTTCTTTCAAGCCACAGATACAGAGGCAAAAGATATATTGCTACATCGTTTCGTGGCAGGCCTTGCACCAAAAAAGTTTCAACTAATAAACAAAGATATATCTGGTAGCCTATTACCACTAGATATTGCATTGCCACGAAATTGTGATGAATGGAGTGAACTAATAGATGATGAGCTATTAGCCAATTCAGAACAATCATTTCAAATGGCTCATTTCATGTGTATGGTTTTTCATTGGGACTTTGTATTAAAAAAAGATGTAGATCCAGAAACATTAAAAGCCAAATTCTTAGAAAGGTTAACAAAAATAGGAGCAAAGTATCCAGCAGAGCATAATGTAGGACATTTTTATGAGGCAGAGGAAGACTTATCTAATTTTTATAAAGCTCTTGATCCTATAAACTCATTCAACGCTGGCATAGGAAAATTATCAAAAAATAAATATTATAAAGAGACAGAGTCCACATGTAATTAAAAGATAAGTTAAAATAGATTTATTCAGGGGATAAAATGAAAAAAGAAACAATTTTCATCTATGATGGAGAATGTCCATTTTGTAATAAATTTGCTGAACTAATTGAACTAAAAAGTAATCTCTGTAATTTAAAAATAAAGAATGGACGTGAAATTCTTCCCGACTTAGAAGTCCTTCTAAGTAAAGGTTATGACCTTAATAATGGAGCAATATTGATAACTAGCAATGGAATAATGCAAGGTGCTAATGCAATAACCTATATATGCTCTCATATAACTAATCCATCAAATTCACTACTAAATATACTAACTATTATCTTCGCATCAAAACAAAGAACAAACTTACTATTTCCTTTTTTGATTTGGTCAAGAAGAATATTACTTTCAATAAAAGGTATAAATTCGCAACCCGTATCTGAAAATATTCATTAATTTAACAAAGATTATGAAGCCAGACTAAATGTATTATTAATAACTACATATGAAACCGAAAAGGATTGGGGGAGTCGAGATTTTGCATCAAAGGAATTAAAGCTTGCTCTAATTCCTCCTCACTATCAAAACCCAAAATCTCTATAGGCTCATTACCTAGAGAAATAAATTGTGTTTCAATTTCTGTAAGCATGGTTATAAACCTCCATATGCTTATGAACTAATAATGATCAATTTATTTAAAATTGTAATCACTAAAAATACCTAGAGAATAGTACTTAAGTGAAAAGCAGGATTTCATGATGGTCATAAATGTAGTAAAACAGTTTAGTTGCTGTTCTCTAATGAAATCAAAACCATTAACAGCTTTAGGAAAAGAAGGAGTCACCCAAGCTACTCCTGAAAGGTTCAAAGCTAACAAACCTCGCAATGTCTTTTGGGAGATTGAATGCAAAGAGAAGCCTTCATCAATCTCATGCATTATGTATGAGATTTAATTACATGATTATTAGTAATCTACAAAATAAAGAGTCTATATAGATGTGATAAATTAATATTACAGGTTAAATATAATGCATGAAATTCAATCAAATTCTCGTAAAAACTCTATATAAAGTATTTTATCTACCGAATTATAACAATAGAAGTTCTGTATCAATTCTCTGTACTCCTCAAACAAAGAATGTCTATCTTTTTCACATTCGTTTAATTGGTTTAAACGTTGTAATGCCCATCCAAGCATTAGCTCGGTAGACTTAATAACTGCTTGTTCCTTCAATTAAAAAAATCTAATTTTTTGCGACTATATACCATCATTTAATCTTGTGAAGTCTCCATTATGGCAATTTAATATGATAAAGTTACTTATAAAAACAAAGAAAATACATAAAATCATGAAATGATAAAAAATCCAATTTATCCATTAGCACGATTAGTTAATCAAAAGAGTATATACTAATATTGCTATATTAAGGGAGTTAACTTAGAAAAAAATGTCCAGGGCTTAAGTACTTCTAGGGCCTTCTTGATTGACATTTTTATTACAGGTATGACTAAATATAGAAAAGAATGCATCTGAGATGATTTGAATATCATGCAAATCAAAATGGA
Source organism: Prochlorococcus sp. AG-409-P19 (assembly GCA_003215315.1). Taxonomy (GTDB): domain Bacteria; phylum Cyanobacteriota; class Cyanobacteriia; order PCC-6307; family Cyanobiaceae; genus Prochlorococcus_B. The sequence goes on from QCKO01000001.1 coordinate 130,399, forward strand.
TAGGCAATCTAAGGTCAAAAACATCTTTCAAGCAATCTTCTGTATTAGGCAATTTACATTGTGTTAAATCTAGAAAATCCCAATTTGTATATAACCTAGCATTTAAATTATTAACTCCGCCAAAATAACTAATAGGAATGGATGATTCTATTAGGTTAGTTTTTAATTCTTCCCTTAAATAATCTGGTAAATTTATATGCATTTGAACAGAATCTCTTACTGGACGTGTATTGATTGAAATAGCTGGCAAAGTAATATTATTAAAGCTTTCTAGCTTTGAAATAAAGTCTAAATAATTTTTATTGATACTTAATATAGTAGATTCTATTTTATTTAATTGAGGTATAGCCAAAGCAGCTGTTATATTATTCATCCTTACATTAAATACTGGTAATTTATTTAAGTATTTTTCAGCGACCTTAGTTTGACTCTTCGAATGCAACTTATAATTACTCTCATATGATCCAGACATAAAAACAGATTGCCAAAAAATATCAGGGTCATTAGTAACTAATAGACCTCCTTCTCCAGCATTAACTATTTTGTATGACTGTAATGAATAAACTCCAGCGACTCCAAAGGTCCCAGCGTGCTTACCTTTCCATTTAACGCCAAGAGCATGAGCTGCATCTTCAACTAAAACAACTCCATGTTTATCGCAGATTCTCACAACTTCATCCATATCGCACAAATGGCCACGCATATGAGATAACAAAAGGAATTTAGACTCTGAGCTTATGATTTTTGACTCTAAATCAATTAAATCAATTACAAGGTCATATGTAATATCAACAAGCACAGGTACTGCACCACATTGAATTACAGCACTAGGTACAGCTGTAAAGGTAAAAGATGGAATTAGAACTTTAGAATCATTGGAAACACCTACAGCTTTTAAAGCTAAAAAAATAGCATTCGTCGCAGATGAAACGCCAAGAGCATAATCAGTGCCGACATAATTTCTTACTCCTTGTTCTAAAATATTAACGTAACTATCTAAGTGCTTGAACTGATACCTAAATAATTTTTTTTCATTCAAGGCATTTTGTACAGATTCGGAAACAAGCTCTAACGGGACTTCTGCTTCCCAAGAGATATCATGTATATTCATATTTTTTTTGTGAAAAGGGTATCCTTAGTCTATTAAATTATGGACATAAAATTTCGTTTCAAGTGAAATAGACATATTAAATTATTCATGAAATAAGAAATATTAGGTTCAGAACTAAAATGAATTAAAAAATACTCAATGTTAAAATCAAAATCCAAAAATATCTATAATAAAATATTAAGTTAATCTTCTTACAATTAAATGCAAACATGTCAGGATATAAAAGGTTGAGATGTGTTAACTTAATACTGGCACAGATGAAGGAAAGGAGGCATGATAGATTTAAATCTAAAAAAGAAAAGATGGATGATCTCATAGAGGATATTCTTGACGCAACTGCAATTGTTAAAGAGCGCGTAAAGAAAATCAATACGAGACGTTGGATCCTTATAGTTATCGCAATTTGTTTATGTCCTGTTTTTTATCTTATGATGGCATTTAGCATGGTAAAATTGTTAATATCTATTTCTGGAGTCGGATACATTATAAAGATTACAGATAGAAAGTAAATAATTAATATCAAAAGTCTACTAACTTTGGAAAGGTGAATTAACCTTATGAATGAACTAGAGAGAATATCCATTAATTATATGAATATTGATTCACGTAATCATTTAAATCACTTTATAGATCATCAAATGAATCCATTTTATTTCTTGTATTGGCTCTATTAAAAGATCATTGAACGAAGTTAAACGTATAAAAAGCAACAATACCTTGAAAACGTTGTGGACTATCATGATATCCAAAGAAATAATGAATACATAATTCCAGAAGTAAGACCATCCATTAACACAAGTCGAAAAAATGGATATTTAATAAATCAAGTCTATTGTTGATTTAAAATTCTCTTATTAAGAGTATTTTCTATATAAAGGCTAATATATATTCTTAAGAGTTAATAATTAATGAAATCAATGGCTAACATTGAATTAATTAGTAAAAGCATCATAATTGAAAGATTATTTTGGCTTTTTATTGGAGTATTCATGTTTTTGGCACTGATCACCTCAATCAGACGAACAATTAAGCAGAAACAAAAAGATGACAGAGTTACTCCCATTGAGCTTAAATCGCTAGCAGAGCTAGCAGCCGACAAAGAAAAGAAGATATAGTCCAGGGAAAAAACATGCCTGGGTTAAAAAACCATTTCTCTTTTTTATATTCAATCAATTCTTTTGCCATAAGACAAGAACGGTAAAAAGGCCAAAATTAATGATCCACATAAAAAGCTTGTTAAAAGGGGTTTTATTTAATTACTATCTAATATTTCAAAGCAAGTCATTATGAATACAACGTTCTCTTTAGTAGAAATAATTTTAGATGGTTTTTATAAAAACGTTGGCACCTTATAAAGCCATAATCAGATCAACCATTTTGAGCCTATGCTAATTTTTACAAAGAACTGATACATTAAGCACGCAAAGGATTTACTATTGCAAAATCCAAGAGTTCAATGTTCATGCAATTAATTGCTTTAGCACATTCCGAATTTGGTATCAGCCATTTCACATCAGATTTGATACTTGTACTTTCTTTTGCAATTGTCACAGCTTTACCTATGTCTTTATTACGCCCTCATATACAGGAAAAGAATGTAAAAAGTTCGATTTTTAGGTAAGTTAGTATAGTTTTAAATCCTGTTTTAATGAGATGGCCACCGAACCAAGCATGGACCAGTTCTCAACCTAGAGAAGGTTTTCGACATTTTGAAGTCATGAGTTATGGCGGAAAAGGTGATGAGAGATGGGTAAAACTTTTTGCCATTTTAAATAAAGATATTCAAATAGAAGTGCCCTGGTCAGAAATGAAGATTTATTCTAAATGGACATCTGGTTGGCTTCAATTGCCAGACGAAGGAGATATCTAGTAATTTAAAAACCAAAGCATTTCTAAAACCTAGCATAAATCAAATAATCCACAATTTAATCAAAGAAAAGTTCTTAACCATTTAGATGATTCATTATATCCCAATTAATCATAAGGAAAAATCCTCTACAAACATCAGGAAAGGTTCTCAAAAAAGAATAACAATCAGAAATGATATCAAAATTCTTGCCCTCAGATAAAACTTTTATCTCTATTTATACAATAATGTTTGTACTTAATTATAACTAATTCCTACATTATCGTTATAATCAAAAAAATTACATGACAAGGAAAAATCATCAAGGTAACACAATGACAGTTTTTAGATAAAATAGGCAATAACTATCTTTTATTGATATATTCCTTATCATTAAAGCCTAAATATTCTCACCTAAAATATAATAATTAAATTTATAGTCATAGAATTATCATGAGTCTTGCAAGCCCTAATATCATAACAAAGCATATGGATATATTTCCTTTTAACAAAAAATCAGATGTATTGAAGCAATATAATTAGACTAAAAAATCTTATTAATAAATAAGATTTGACTCAAAATTTCATTGGCAGTTAATTTTAGAAACAAACCATTACCTGAAAACCAGCAAAAAGGCTGAGAGGATATCTAGCTCTTCAGACAAGCAACGATCTCCTTGCTCGTCAAAATTGATTTGTCTAAAGAATGCACATGATTTGCATCTTTCTAGTGACCTACAAGCAGAAATTAACCTGCGATAAAAAAGCAAGGTCATACTCAAATTCATAATCGTAAGCTTTTGGCTTTTACATTCAAGAAAGTTTGAATAAGCAATTAGATGTATTTTAGATTCGAACCTACTGATCTAGTGATAATGAATCAGTAGGAACTTTGAGTGATTGAATAAGATATTTCTCGATAACAGTATTTCTTTCCCTCATTAGTGGCTCTGAAAATTAGATCCTTTTCCAACGATATAGGCATGCAGGATACTAATTTAAACGTGATGAGACGATTTTCTCTGTTTATATAGTGATTGATTAGTAAGACCAAAAAGCAATAATGCAAGAGCAAAATACAAAACACTTTTTCAGGTGATCAGAATTGGTTTTTATAACCATTCGAGAACAGAGGATGGAAAAAGGTGTAACTGTTCTTTTCAAGAGAAATATCAGGTTTCGAGTATGAGCAAATTAAGTTCATGATTAGATAGGAGTTAGTCCTCTTTGGAAATAATAACTTACTTCAGCTGGTATCTTTTCAAAGAGACTTCAATGAAAACCATCCATAGTTGAATAGATCTAGGTGAAAAACAAGACCAATAAAACGCTTATAAGATTACAAGAGCATAGAATTTGGGAGTGCAATCTGAGCTGAATTTATAGAATGGTCTTAAAGGAGCACAAAAAAGCAATATTTTTTTGCCTTTCCGAATTTGAGGAATCAATGCTTGTATTGGCTAAAATTAATATAGATATTGTCTAGTTGTTAAATATAAGTTAGATTAAAAAAGTAACTGATTTTTTATCATGCTCACTGGTAAGGATTTATTAGCCAAAGTTAAGGACTTGGGTGATGTCTCAAAGTCTGATCTTGTTAAGGCAACTGGATATGTATCCACAAAGAAGGGAGGAGGTGAACGTCTCAACTACACTGCTTTTTATGAAGCCCTGCTAGAAGCTAAAGGCGTTAATCTTGCCTCTGAAAGTGCTGGTGGAATCGGCAAAGGAGGAAGAAAGCTTAGTTATGTCGCTACCGTTCAAGGCAACGGAAATCTATTGATAGGAAAAGCTTACACAGCTCTTTTAGATCTAAAACCTGGCGACAACTTTGAGATAAAAATGGGACGAAAAGGCTTCCGTTTAGTTCCTGAAGGCGACGGCTAATGTATTAGACTTTGTCTAATCAACATACAAATTTGCCAGCGCTAATGTTGAAGCGCTGGTTTTTTTTTCTCAATAAAACAGAGAATCATCCATAATTTACTTTATACTCTCAAAAAAAATGGAGTCGTACACGACTCCATTTTTTTTGAGCTAAAAGGTAGAAGCTTATTGAAATATCCTTTTAACAGAGTTGGTGAATTTATAAGAAGTTCATTGAATGTCCTGGAGGTACATGAATTAAGTGAATCATCTTAATAGAGTCAGATAAATTGACAAAGTCGATATTCAACAAAGACCACTTATCGAAATTACAATTAATGAGGTTCTACCTTAATTGCAAAAACTATCTCAATAAGCACTCAATAACTCTAGCAAAATACATAAGAAAATTTAATGTCAACCAAATATCAAAGATAACATCAGCTAAAAGCGATTAAAAAACAAAAAAAATCATTTTTAATAGGTCTAGTGTATTTTCAGTAATAAAGCGCTATTTTCGACCACATGTGAATATGTCAGCTATTGATATGCCATTAAGCAAAGTTAACAAGGCTTTAAGGGAAACAGCATTCATATAAAAGTGAAATAATGATATGTTTCGTCTAACGATCAAAATTTAATGAGCACTCTTCAAATACTTGCTTTTAGACGTATTATAAAATCGAATCAACCTATGATGAATATTGAGAATGAATAATTTTACTGATGATCAAATGCTAAATGCAATCCAAAACAATCAAATAGTAAAAGAATGCTATGAAGAGATTAAAGCTAATTGCATGAAATTGTCTAAAAACACCAATTGTCCACATGAAGATATAGACAATTTACTCAATTATCTAATTGGCAAGTGGCATGATTAGTTCATAATCATACCGCAACAAAATGAAGAGACTTTTATTTTTCCTTAAGCTTTGCTTGGTATGTTTCTTTTTTTTTAACTCATCCATAGCATTTGCGTATGACCAAACTGAACTTTCAGAATGCATAGCCAATGCTAATAAAAATCCAGCATTAGATAAAATATCTCAAGAACAAATCCAAAGCTACTGCACATGCGCACTAGAATTTATAATTGACCAAGGAAAAAACGTACAAGAGTCGGGATACAAATGCGCTGTAATGAACTTCTCCTAATAATTGTACATATAAAATGAATACACCAATAAATGCCTTATAAGATTAAATCTATTACGTGATGGATAGATAGAGTGAACTGTAAGATTAGTCAAAAAAAATCACTTCATAGCTTGTAAATAACTAATTTGATTAAAGTTATCAGCAATCAACACAACTAGTTGTCCATCCAAGTAATCATATCTATAAGGCAAATCAATACTTCTACTTGCTTAAATAATTCGCAAGGGTTGTTTTCATTAATTTTGCATGTCTATAGACACCTCTCTATCCAAACATTCAAAACCAGTTGCTACTTTATATATAAATAAAAAATTGAACAAGCAAATATGATTTTTTTCCAGATGTGCATTTGCTCTAATCTTAAAAGAGTATACGTAGTCATTTATTAAAAAATTAAGAAAATCAACGAACTAAAGACAACATTCGTATATGAATAGAGTTATGAGACCCAATACTCTATCCAATATTTCATTCACCAACTGGTGGCTAAAGTTTGCAAAAGATGAACAGTTAATTGTGCAACCTAAGATAAAGGGACTTGTTGTCCTTTTAAGGTATAAATACGGACAATTGGTTGGGGTCTTTAAATCAAACAAAGAAAATATAAAGTCATCTACAGAGAAAATCAAAAGCATTCCTTCTCTTATTGATGTTTCAAGGAAAGTAGAAGTTGAGATAATAGGAACAATCTATGAAGAGCCAAAGGTATTTACAAATTCAAAAGAAGAGTTAGATAAAGAAAATACAAACAAAGAGTTACTTACTTTTATAGCTTTTGAAAGTACAAATTCTGATGTGGACAGATTAACAGATTTGGCTCGTCTGGAAAATTGGGGCTTTGAAACACCCATAACACTTCGCACAGATGATCCTAAACAAGTAGAAAGCTTATATCAAAAGTGGTTAGCTGGTGAAATATTCACAAGTTACCCAACCAATGGAATAATATGTAAAGCCAACTCTGCGAAAGAGAAATTAGTTTTTGAATTAACACCATAAGAAATTTTATTTATAAGGTAATTCGATTAATTCTAGTCATATAAAGCATTAGATAAAGGCAGAGAAAAATGATAAACCAACTGTAAAAAGTGACAACCATATTTGTACGTATATGGAAATAGAAATACTGGATATTCATAACGAATAAAATAGCCTATTAGTAATATTTGATCAATTGAAATAGAGAAACAAATAAGATTGATAAATAAACTTTAAATTGGTTTGTAATTAAAAACATCATATGATCATTATATCAACAATAGATATTATTTATTCAGAAAAATAATCAATTTATCTATTCTGACAATAATCTAGAACTTATAGATTTGTCTTATAGAAACTAATGGAGCTTATTATTAGGATTATTGTCTTGTATTGAACGAAGGCCAAAAAAAACAATTAAACCGATCAAAAAGATTGGTATAACTACAGATGAGTGGCTAAAGAGTTCAACAAGCATTGATAACCAATTTTAAATTAGTAATTATATATTATTAACTTTTCAAATTTTTACAAGCAATTGTAAAACAAAAGGCAAATCGATCAAATTATCTAATGTAAAATATTTTAACCTAATAAAGGTGAAGCCAAAAAAGTAATAATGCAGATTGAATGAAAAATTATCCAAATTAGTAAGCCATGGATACAAAAAAAAACCATAAAATCAACTATACTATATTTACAAAAAAGGATTAATCAATTGACAAAAGAAAAGCCAACGAAAAGATTAGAAGAATTATTCAATGAGATTCAAAATAAAACAAATGCTTCCGAATCAGAAATCAACAAATTAAAAGAAATCATGAAGGAAGACAATGGTAGCTCAATTTCAACTTAGAAAGTCCAACTAATAAAGGAAATCTATTAATAGTATTAAATTCATCATTTAAATCATAAATTGAGTTTTCTTACCCTTAGATTTAGGTCAATTCAATTTTATTGCAATGCAATTTTATGTAGTCTCAGCCGCAGTACCCGATGAAACTCAAGATGCGGGATACACAGAATTTATTACATACATGGAAAATGGAGCCAAAATGGATAAATTTGATGGTTTTGAACTGGTTGCAAGGCTTCATATGCCTGAGTCAGGTGAATTATGTATTATTTGTAAAGCTAGAGACGCAAAAGCCCTTTTTAAACATTTTATGTTTTGGAGATCCGCATTTGGAGTTGAGTTCCAATATAGACCAGCCCTTACTTGTGCTGAAATGGTAGAGATGCAAAAAGCTCATAATGCAGCTCTTAAAGAACAAACTAATTAAACTCAATAAATTTCCAACAATATCTAGGAAGAGACTAATTGCAGACTTAATAAATATTTTTAATTAATTTTATTATTTACTTTATATACAATAGATTTATTGAACTATTAAGTAAAATATGAATTTAATCTAAAGGCTTATATTCTTAACTTAATAAAGTAAATTGATATCTAAAAGAATAGTAAAATCAATTACATTGACCTAAATTTATTAAATAAAAAGTTGTTGTACAGAAATCTAAAAGGATGCCTTACATAATCACATCTAGGAAAAGTAGATTGTTCCTCGATAATGAAATGAAAGACCAAATTGGACCTTACTTAAAATGTCCAAGTGGAATAACAAGAGGTTGTCTCTCAATGGAAGGGTCGATAGAAAATATTCTAGTAATATGTGAACATTTATTATACAGGTTTGTTAGGGCAGGAGGAATCTTTAGACAGCCAACAAAGGACCTGGATCATCCTTCATTAAATATTGTGAGAAGGTTTGGGAAACTGGATTCCATGGGAGATATTAACTGGTTTAGTGAAGATGTAAAATATAGAAATCCAAGTAAGTTAACAGGAGGATGGTGTTATCTATTAAGTGGTACCTTACATAGGTTTTTCTTTAAAGAATGGAATCTAAAAAGAAACTCACGTCCTTTACAAAATGGCGACTATCACTGGTGGTTAGAGGATTTTCATGGGAACATAATTGATCTTACTGAAGAGCAATATATAATAAATGGTATAGATAATTGCAGGGTCGGGGGTTATAAACGAGAACCACTTGGCCTATCCTACTCTGTAAAAACAAGAAATATGGCATTCACTGTATTAAACGATTTATGCGGAAATCCTATAGACATTAATAATATCAACGTTAGTAATTATCATAAATAGTAATATATTAGATAATATAGCCATCGTTTTTGTTTTAAAATAAATTGCTTAAACATAGCAAAATGTATTTATTTTTTTGAAAAAATAATCTCAATAACAAGATAAGTTCTATACAGAGATCAAATCATAAATAATTTTATGATTCTTATAATTGATTATTTTTAAAGGTATACACCTCAAGATTATTAGACATAAAAAAAGATAAACAGATCCTTGGCGCCTGCGTAATAAAAAAAGGGTCAATTATGACCCTTTTTTTATTACGCTTATTATTAATTAGCGATATAGATGCATTGAAGCTCTAATAATAAATGGCACCTGGGGCCAATTTTCTAGTAGCAAGGCTTATCTCCTATAGGGCACCTAAACGATGCAGAGGAGTGTCGACTGAATTGACGCACCTTAATCATTGATCCTTGTCGCATCAGACGATTGCCCACTTTTTATAATGAGAATGTTGGAGCAGGAACCAGAAATCAGTTCGCTTCATTAAAGTACTCAGGTGGAGTGTCAACCATTTAGGTGCCTCTGAGCTCTACAAATTTATATTGACTCTTTTCTCCAATCAAAGCAATCAGTTTTAATGCCCATTGCGTAAAAAATAAAAAAATACGATGATATAGGTTTTAGACATGTTATTAATACCATAGATTTATATTGCCTCATATTTTCATCCGTGATCAGCTTTATTTTTGTGTTAGTGAAACCTATCCTTTTTTTAATGCTGAAAAAGTTCTTTAAAAAGCAAATGAAAGTTTTTATCATTAATTCTTTGGAATGGCTTGTAGAGCAAACAGACAATGATCTAGATGACAAAATTCTGAACAAGGTCAAAGCCAGCATGAAACTATAAATCTTCTATTAAAAAAGGATAATTTCTATAGGAACAGATACATGCCTAGAGATATTCCACAAGGCTTGCCAAAGAGTACTTCATACAGAAATAATTCTATAAACACTTTTAGAAATAAGAGTTGGAGCGGTATAAATGCTCATGCCTTTAACATATTTAATTCATATCTTTAAAAAGCATTTTAAAAATCAATGGCAATAGTTGAAAAATATCCAGAAGAAGTTCCTTGGGATTTAGATAGTAATCTGGACAAATCAGTTAAACTTAGTTGGATATTAACGAAAGGTGATAATGTCTACTCGTTTAAGCAAAGTATCATAGACAATCAGTACATATATATTCAAAAAAATCACGGACAAAAAAAAGCTGTTAAGGAACTTATTGCTAGGTTTACCTACCAAAGATTATTTGATGAGGGTTATCTATTAGCAGTTGTTGCCTAAGAAGTTTTTAACTGCTAATATTAATATTTAAAGACTATTAAACTGAAAATTTTATTTATAGTCTTCGATTTTCGTCTACAATATCAGCAGTTTTTGTAGTTATTACTTCCATATCAGATTTATAAGATTTAAGTGCCTTCTTAATTCTACCTGGAAAGAAAGGATTTTTATTCTTAGCATCATTCTTTACCCCCTCCCATGCTTGATTAATCTCTCCCTTTGCGACCTGATCATTAGAAAATTTTTCATAAAGGTTTAACAAGTAAAAACTACTCGCAACTAATAAGAGAAGAGCTAATAAATACATAAAAAGAGAAATTAAACTAATTTAAATTTTTAGCACACTATAAGGTAAATCCAGCTATAAGGTGTTCAAGTTTTATTTTTCAACTAACCATCCAGTAAAATGACAAGGAAGACGATCTAATTTCCATTTAACTAAAAAAAGATTTTTGAAAGAAGGCATAAAAAGTTTCTCCCGCTGAAGGTGATGAAACGCTAGAGCAAATCTCGCCCAAGTCCCAATATGACAAGTATTATGAATCTTCATAGGAAATCTTATCAAGGGTATTGAGAAAAAGCAGCTAAATTATCTGAGGTGGATGGTAGAAACAGCAATTATTAGTACTGATTAATGATCCTTATCTGCATCTCGTCACTTAAAGCAACAAAACAAAGGCTAAAAATGACTATCAATTCAGCATCAGGTCATTTCCTAACCAGAACCTAAAATAATTGATAATTATTTTTTCTTATCTCTCCAATCTCTTTTTAAAGCAAAATTTTCATTGTTATCCAGATAAATAACTATCAACAAAAATAAAATCGCAATTAATGCTACTGATGCTAATACTTGATTAATTGGACTCAATGAATAAAAGTTGAAGAAACTAGAAAAAAATAAGCTTATAAAATCCATTATTTTAAGAATAACTATTGAATTTTAGTATAGACTATAGGAATAGACTTAAAGAAATTATTTACGACATTTATCACTAATGCCTCAATTCATCTAAATAGTAAAAATACATATAAACTCTAAGCAAGGTCCATTAGAACTCTTTTACTATGGCTTTTGAAAATAAAAACCGACCAGCCTGGATGAATTGGCTTTATTTATCCATTTTTTTATACTCGACTTATTTCTTGGTTAAGAGTTGGTCCATAGCTTTAATTAAATAAATAATCAGGCCTTCTCTTTATTCCATTTTTTACAGGCTTACTAAATCAAGTCCATATCAGATAGGTAATTGAGAAAAAAAATCAAAAGAAGATGATTCAATCATCATTCGCCGATTGATGGAGAGTAAGTAATGCTGCTATATCGAAAAAGGAAACTATTTGTATCACAGCAAACTACACAAAAGTCTTACGCATACTAAATTGAATTTGTAGCAACAGCTACAAAAAAAAACGTTCAACTCGCTACATAGCGAGCCGCATTACGACTTAAGCCAAGGAACGGGGACTTAAGTCAATATTCGGAGGCTGAATGATGACTACTCTTTTCTATCGTGGACATGATTATGTCCAACATAAAGAAAGAACTCAAAACCAAGCATGTGTTGAATTGACTTACAGGCAACACCATTACAACACTTGCAGATTAAAAGCAAAGGCAGAGCTAGATTACCAACTTCACTATCGAGGGATTAATTATCAAAAATAATCTAAAGCCAAAAGCAAATAGATTTTTTTGAATTTTGTATTAAAGAAAAATCAACCAAGTTATAACAGCCGATTTCTACATAAATAGAATCGGCTAGTTATATATAGTTGAGTTAATGCTGAATATATGATAAAAATATTAAAAGTATTCGAATCTCTATGTCTCAACTAACCATCAAAGTAAGCGCTAAGGGTGATGCTTTAATTGCTACTTTGCAGAAAGAGATTTTTAATCGAAGGCGTAAGAAAGTAACTGCAGCACAAGTCGTTGAAACACTAGTTGAAAGTGGGGCCAAATCTCAATCTGACAAGCGGTATGCAGCATCTTGGAAGAATTTAATCAAAGATATTGAAAAAGCAGCTAAGGTATCTGAGGTACATGGAAATAAACCCACAAATATTAGTGCTGATGAATGGGCATTAATCCTCTCCCATCGCACTCGGAAAGCAACAAAAGCTAAAAAGACAGAAGCTAAGAAAACAACGACAAAAAAATCGACTGTCAAAAAAAGCCAAGAAAAAAAAGCAACGACAACCAAAAATGAGGTTAAAACAAAAAAAGGGTCATCAACTTCGACAGGATCAACAAAAACCACTGGTAGACCAGCAAGACGTGCAAGAAAAGCAAGAAAGGTTTCTACAACAGAAATAGATAAATAACTTTCTTAGATATGATTAATTAAAATAAAGAATAACCTCTATTAGATTATGTTTAATATAAGATTTCTATTGTTTTAGAAATCAACTGATTTTATATTCTAAACATTCTTATATTATTTAATAATTCCATTAAAAAAATAATCAAATTATTTTTTTCTTTACTTAATAGGTCTCTTAATTTTCGGTTCAAAAACAGCTCCATTACAGATCATAACAGCTAGGGCATCTCTACCTTTCGTCTTTATTTTTTGAACTGCAGGCACTTTATTCAATGTACTAGAAGTTGTATTTAGGCAACGATTCCAGTAAGCAGCTTTCCTTGAGACAGGTAATAGTTCAATAGCAATGGTTGCCATTCCAATAGCAATAAACCCCAACAAAGCCTTCTCAATTGAAAAGTTCATTTTCATGATTGATCAATTATTTTAGTTGTGTTTTCAGTTTACCTAAGAAGCCTGAACTATTTAACTATTGAAGCATTTTAATTCTATATAAATTATCAACATAATTATATGTATACAAGCTATAAAAATCTATTATTAAATACAAGGTACCTCTCATCAGTTCAAATGATTACAAAAAGATACATTCGATTGAACTTTAAACAATGTAATTGTTTAAAGACTTGTCTCGTTGAAGTGGATTAAGCTCATAAGCAAAAAGCATTCAAACAAGCTAGAACATAATTATGAAAGAAAATTATCGTCCCTCAGATGAAGAGGTTAACAACTCAATATCTCCAGCGTATGAGGCAATAGGTTTTATATGTAAAGGGTTAAAAAAAGATGTCAATTGTCCAGATTCCTATATAGCAGGAATGCTTCGAGCTATAGCTGAGGATTTTGATCCCCCTGAAAGGTAAATCAATTCTTGTGAAGTCATTTAAAAATAAATTAAAAATGGACAAAAAACAAGAAACATATTGATGCAATCGATAAGATTGAACATATTTATATTAGTCAAGTTATAATTATAATATTTTAAACTCCTAATTAAACATTGTATATACTAACAATTAAGCCGATTATCCAATTTTATGATGTATAAAATATTAGGATTTTGGCTATAAACCACATAACAATTAAAATAAAATATTAAAGAAGTATTTATGAAAGTTCATTTGTAAGCTTAATTAAACGTTCTGATATACCTGCCTCCTTCAATGAATGTCCTGCATCGGGAATAATATATATATGGCTGGAGGGAAGAGCTTGCTTAAGGTCCCAAGCACTTCTTACTGGACAAACAATATCATATCTACCTTGAACAATTGAAAGAGGAGTATTCCTTAACTTTTGTATATTTCTAAGTATATAATTTTCTTCTAAAAAAACATTATTCATAAAGTAATGACATTCTATACGAGCAAAGGCATCTGAGAATTCCTTATCAGATGCTTGGTTTAAATATAATTTATCCTGAATAAGGTTACTTGTTGCCATTTCCCATCTTGTCCATTCATAAGCAGATTTTTCTCTTATAAGCTTATCTGAACTTGTCAACCTTTGATAAAAAGCCCTAATCAAGTCATCTCTCTCTTGTTCTGGAATTACAGATTTATATTGTTCAAATTCTTCTGGGAAAATTTCACTTGCACCTTTTTGGTAGAACCACTCTAACTCAAACTTACGACAAAGGAATATACCCCTTAGTATCATACTTAAAACTCTTTTAGGATAGTTAATTGCATAAACTAAACTTAAGGTGGAGCCCCAAGATCCTCCAAATAAATGCCAGGAATTAATTCCCAAAAAGCTTCTCAACTTTTCTATGTCTTTAATTAAATCCAGCGTAGTATTCTCTCTTAGCTCTGAATGTGGTAATGAATTACCACACCCCCTTTGGTCAAATTGAATTATATCAAACTTTTCTGGGTCAAAATATCGTCTATAAAGGGATTGACTGCCACCACCAGGTCCCCCATGAACTACTAAAATTTTTAAGCCGGAAGGATTACCACTTCGCTCCCAGTAAATTGAATGTAATTGACTAACCCTTAAAAACCCATGCTCTCTTGGTTTGATTTCAGGGAATAGTGTTTCAAACATTTAATAGTAAGGCTAGTATTCTTTAATTAAATTATATGTAGATTAAGTAATAATCCTTATTCAGGAGAGAGACTGTAGTTTTTACCGATGCGCATTAACATAAAAGTGCCTATTGATTAAGTATATATTTGCAGATGAATTATGAGCAAAACTATCCAATGGATGATGACAATACTTGAGGCAATGGGTAATGCCATGTTCCATCCATTCAGAGAAAATTCACCTCCAAAGATAGGAGTTCAACCTTTCAAGGATGATCCTTATAAGCAACGTGGCATTGCTTGATTTAGAAATATGTTAATCGCAAAATGAAAATCACATAACACATAAATACCTAGCATAAGTAGTCAACACAGAAACCTTCAATAGGTTATATAAGTAATCATTAATAAAAATATGAATATTCATTTTTTATAAGCATCTGAATAATAGTGACATAAAAAAGAGCAACTAAGTATAGAAAAGCAATTTAACATGCTATGAGGATATAAATATAATTACTGATGACAATAATTGTATACCATAGAAAAATATAGCTAATAACCAAATCACCTTATGATTCCAAGAAAAATCAGGGCAAGTAAACAATCAAGTCCAAAAACATTAATTGAAGGATCAACAATCCTTAATAGTAGAAAAACTATTTTTAAGCTAGTTAGAGAATTAGTAGAAGCTCAATTTATTCGTTCAGATCAAGAATTAACAACACGTCTCTGGAAAAAGATAGCCAATAGAGAAATAGAGATAGATCGTGTAATAAATTTACTGTATAAATGCACCTTTCATGATGACGATCTCGAGATGACAAAAGTGGATGAAGAGTATCAACAAAAAGTTCATCTCAAAAACGAAGAATTAAAATATTTTTAGGCATAAGAAATAAAATTAAACAAGTAGAAAGTATAAAAAATTAAAGAATATAATGCTGATATCATCTATATTAAATATGAAAACTAGCTAGCAGCTTAATATCTCATTAATATTAAGTGGTGACAAAAACGATAAAGAGATATTATTAGAGTGATTACTCAATAAAACAATGCCTTTAATTAATGTTCGGACATCTATATCGATTTTAAATGCCAACGAATTATTGAAAGGGTTATCGTTGAAGATGGCAGAATTAACGTGCAAGCCAGAAAGTTTTGTTATGACATCCTTAGAAAGTAATTGTCAAATGTCGTTTTCTGGAACTACAGATCCATGTTGTTTTATAGAAGTAAAATCTATTGGTGCTTTAAAGCCATCAATCATGTCAGAAGTTTTGTGCAAATACATTTCTCAAGAAACAGGAATCGAAACCAATCGTATTTACATTCAATTTGAGGACATCAAAGCAGAGTGTTGGGGATGGGATTCAAGAACTTTTGGCTAATTCGATATTATTTTTAGAACAATAGATAATAAAATATTTCACTATAAAATGGAAAAACAAAAGCATGAAAAACAATAGAAGAAGATCATTGTCGATTATCATAGTAATATTTACGACAGTTACCTCCCTAATGTTTTTGTTTCCGATGTATTACCCTGATATAGAAACACGTAGAGAACTTTCAGTAGATGGACTCTACTGGGATTGATCTCAAAATAATCAATGTTATCATTGGCTATTATCAATCTTCAAGAAACAAAGAAACTATTAAATAATTTGCATATAAGCTAATGCTTAGCTATTAATTTAATATAGATATAATTCTAAGATGTCTGTCTCAACAAATAAAAGGTTTAGATTTGCAGAATCCAAACCATATACTGCTAAAAGACAAGTAATTATTTATGGAAGTGTTCTTTCAGGTGTCTGCTTAACAAGTTCATTTATTATCGCTCTTTATCTTGAGTATCTTCATAACCCATTGTTTCATATAATCATTCAATCAAAGGGTATTTACCTATAAAGTATTAATTACACATAGTGACTTATCTTTTTACTATATTATTAATTATGGATCGAAAGTTTAAATCCTAAAATCGATCAGTTTGTTCTTGATAATACATGCACTCGTTGTCATAATTGATTTTGTATGTAATATAACAACCTAAGGTAATCTAAATTATATCCTTATTTTTTTAATATTCATACCCTATAAAAGATCTAATAGCCCAATCAAGTTTAGAAGTAAACTATATTACTAATAATTATTCATAAATAACACTAAAAAGCTATCAAGGTCAGACTTCATAAACAAAAAAAATTGAACTGACAATAAGACACATCATTTAATTCATCACATTATTCATTAAGAAATCACGAAGTATCGAAAGTCTTAAGAATTAAAACGTCTATTTCATTCATGGATTTCGATAAAAATAAAATAATGCTTAAGGTCTAAATCCTTGATCACCTTTTATAAACCGACAAAAAGTCTATTTCAAGCAAAAAGACTACAAATAAAAGGATCTTACAAAACAAGGGTTTCAGATACTTTTCCACATTTATTGTTTTTTTCTAACAAAAATTATTTTTACGTCATGGATTTTTGACCAAAACACGAAAAGGTATAACGTTATACATTTTGGGGTAATCGCTTGCTATGAGAAGGGTTCAGAAATCATAGGTGTACTGTAATTTATCCACTTAAAACATTGGCACTAAGAAACATGTGGGCAATCTTAGCGCATGCTTCTGTGGAAAAGTGGAAAACTAAGCGAGCGGAAAACTAAGCGAGCGGAAAACTAAGCGAGCGGAAAACTAAGCTAGCGGAAAACTAAGCTAGCATTTATTAATTCTAACAAGGCTTAGATAATGGATGAAAAAAAGAATTTTCAATAATACTGAACATGAATACACCCAATTAAAATATTCATAAAGAATATTTATTGACAAAAGAAAAGGGGTCAAAGCCCCTTTTCTTTATAATGATTTATTGAAGCTCTAATAATAAATGGCACCTGGGGCCAATTTTCTAGTAGCAAGGCTTATCTCCTATAGGGCACCTAAACGATGCAGAGGAGTGTCGACTGAATTGACGCACCTTAATCATTGATCCTTGTCGCATCAGACGATTGCCCACTTTTTATAATGAGAATGTTGGAGCAGGAACCAGAAATCAGTTCGCTTCATTAAAGTACTCAGGTGGAGTGTC
>QCKO01000002.1 GCA_003215315.1 Prochlorococcus sp. AG-409-P19
TTAATTAACTTAAAAAAGTCTTAGTTCAGAAAGGCTCATTAAAGTTCAAACGAGGAATATTTAAATAGATAAAATAAATAATGATAATTCCAAGCCTTTCCTACCTGGCATCCCAAACTGTTTCAAATTGATTTCCTATTAATTTAAGATCAGATTTGGGATATGCCTGACATAAAAGAACATAACCCTCATCTTGCAATTCGCTTTTTAAACCCATAACATCCATATCCACCAAACCTTCCTTTAATAGTGCCGCACATGTGCAGCACATGCCCACGAGGCATGAACTTGGCAAGTTATATCCAGCAGCTTCAGCTGCTTCTAATACAGTTTGATTGGATTGGCAGCTAAACCTATGCTCAACTTTGTCAATCTCAATGCAAACAGTGAAGTTGTTACTGGAAGGAGAATGACTTTTCATTAGCGGAATAAGGCACACCTTCATTATCATGCATCATTAATCACCGCTAAAGAAAGCTTTAGATACAAGCCTTTCATATGCCTTTCGAGGAGTTACTCAAAAAACAAATAGGACTTGGTTTATCTAGATGTTGTCCCACTTGAAAATAGCAGTACTTTGTAGTCCCAAAGAAAGATCTGAAAGCATCATTTCGAAAATAATTGAGTCCTATGCTCTTTTGTTTTTTCCTATTTATTCTTTTTCGTCATTAGTTATTTTTTATTGAGGTAGATCATGGAATAATAAAAAGATTATTATTTGAACCATGACTGACCAAGAACCTAAGTGGGACTACACCTCAAAAGAAGGTAATTTTGCAGCAGGTGCTGCTGTTGTTGGAGGGAATTTATTAGTTGTTCTTCTCTATATACTTTATAGAACTGTTCCCGCCGTTCATGATTTCATAGCTGGAGGCCCTAGGTAGCATATAGAAAATCATTACAATCCTTTACCTGAAGATTTCCATGCCATAAGGAAAGACAGTTTTCATGCAACAAATTATTTAGCAGAAATTGCAAAGAAGATATCCCTAAAGAAACAACCAAAGAAAAATTACTCATTAAAAGTACTGTAATCAAGACGCAAGAAAAAGTATTTGCAGATTAAGAATAAAAATCCCCTGTGCAGACTCAGGGGATTAGTTCGCCTTGATTTAATAAAAGCACAATATCAAGACTAGTCTCTCGTATCTAATACTCATTTTTCCTAAAATAGTTTTCATTTTCTTAATATTTGGTTATTAAAACAGAATCAACTCAATTATGGAAAAGAAAAATCTTAATGAGTTTTATTACAGCTATGCATCTCAATAATGAAAGAAAAGGAATTATGGTGATTTAAATTGAGTGGTAAAGAGCACTTTGATATCAAGAGTAGATATCTTCTAATTGAACTAGTGCTATGAATTAAGATCTGAAAAAACATCTTATTCTGAAGCATAGTAACTTTTTAAGTAATTGCTTCGATGACTTTGGCTGAAAAAAAAGCATTATTAATTATAATCTCTTTATTCTAAATATTAATGAACCTCTCAAGAATATTCATCAAACTATTTCTGGTAATAAGTCTTATCTTTTTAACCTTAGTACCTCCAAATAATCCAATTAATGCTGAAACAACAACATGGGAAGAAGTAGCCACAACAGAAAAGGGGATTCAATATATAGATACTTCAACGATAAAGTATGACACACAAGGTATTCTTTCAGTTTCAACAAAATATTCTGAGATAAACCCTGAAGACCAGAAGATAATCAACACAAATATCTACATAATGGAAATCAATTGTGATAAAAGAATATTTAAAGATATATCAGTCAATGGAAAGTCAACACAAGGAGGCACATGGGAGTCTTCAAGAGATGACAAACTAATAAAAAAAACAATCATTAAAAGCTGTTCCTATTAGGGTTCTATCAAATATCAAAGTAATAAATCAGTGAATGTACTAATATTTATATAGTTATTTATCAAGAAGAAAATTTCTGTGATAGTAAATTAATCATGACATTTAAATATAAAACTTTATCTAGTATTATTATTCTAGTAAGAACTAAAATAAGAGTTTATTATTTTCATTTACTTTATCCATGCAATTAGGCTTTCTACACATAAAATAATATCAAGCAAAATATATATAATCACTTCAAATGGCAGATTTGAAACCGAAAGTGTACTTCATAAAGATTTCTCCTATAGTTTCCTCCTTAAATAAATATCAAAAAATAATTCTCATTTCTAGCTGAAAAGATTAGATAAATATACAAAAGAGAATTTTCCCGTATCAAAGAGAAGGAAAATAACAGCAAAAGCTGGCTTCTGAATAACTTCAGGACGAAGAGGGTTAACCGAACTTCACATTGAGTAATACTACGTTAATATTTCTTTACGTTGCTTTTGCTCGCATGGAAAAGTCCACCCAACATTCTGGAACAAATGGTGCAATTGCCATTATTGGACTCATTGCGTTGCTAAGCGCGTATGCCTCAACATGGCAATCAATTCCAACTTTTGTATAGGAGCTACTAATCCAATGAACTCAACCGCGAACGTTATTACCGAATACGGTAAGCAAAATATTTTTGCAAAGGAAGTAAGAACTCAATTAGTTGATAATTATGAAGGCTATTCAGAAGAAGCTGAAAAGGCTAATGGGCGTTGGGCAATGATTGGAATGATTGCAATGATTGGAGCATATACTGTCACTGGCCAGGTATTACCAGGTATTTTCTAATAATAAAAGAAATTCCTAAAAAAAATCAAGTTCTTTCAACATTCAAATCATCTAGGGATCAATAAAATGCAAGCCATTCGATTGAACTATTTATAAAGGTACAAAATAAATATGTCTTCTATATTTTGGATTGATGTCTTATTAGTCATCTTTACAGGATTATTCGTCTCCTTAACTATGGTTAAATAAAATTAACTAATCTATAAAAGGTTTGGCAATTTCATGACCTTCTCAACCTTATTTAAAGAGTCTTTAATTGCATTACACTTATAGGAAATCCTAGTTAAATCTATTCATTGTATGTTACATACATGACATAAAATTGTCATCGATACAACTATTTTAAATAAGTTCAGAATATTTAGTATATATTTTTTGTTATACTAAATATAATAGGCTTATTTGAATTCAAATAAAACATTACTTTGATTTCTAGACATGTCTCTCAGAGTCGGCGATGCAATTCCAAAGTTTCAATTAATAGATCAGTTTGGTAACTACAGAAGTAATAAAGAGTTCCTAGGTAAATCCTTAGTACTTTTCTTCTACCCAAAAGATGACACACCAGGCTGCACAATAGAAGTCTGTGGTTTTCGTGATAAATATGATCTATTTGAAATTATGGGTGCAAAGGTATGCGGGGTAAGCAATGGAGATAGAGAGAGTCATTTTTTGTTCTCACAGAAAAATAAACTTCAATATCCTTTGCTCTGCGATGAAAAAAATTATCTAAGAAAAGAATTTGGTGTCAAAAGTTTATTAGGTTTACTTGATAGAAGAATAACATATATAATTAACTCTAAAGGAATCATTTGTCATATATATGAAGATCTTCTCAATGGCTCCTCACATATAAAAGAAGCAATTAAAGTTTTAAGCGAAATAAAAGCATAATATATTAGCTAAATTAAATATTGAATTGGTATTCAAAACTTATCAAGATAAGGTTAAAAGATCACAAAAACATTATAAATAATTCTATCTTTGATTGAAGTAAAAAGAATTACAGAAATTACCAATACTATTAGTTTCTGAATTAAGATTAGTTTTGCTCGCTATTACTTTAATAATTTTCTCTTTTTGAGTCCTTGAATAATCATCCTGATTTAAATAAATAACGTAATATTCTCTACATAGATTTGACAATTCTTTTTCCCGTGAGAAAGGAGTTCTCCCAACAGCTATCACAATCAAAGCAAAAGCAATAACTCCTGTAAATGCTTTCTGTAGTGAGTCACCCATGAAAAATATTTAAAGCTCTTTAACCTAATCATAAATCAAATTATTAATATTTGGAGCAAACGATTAAGTAATGTGCAGAAAAATAAACCAAGCGAAATTAATAACGGCTATTCGATCTCCAAAATCAGAGGCAAGCGTAAATCTGAAACTGTTAATAAGCCTTGATTTAGGTTATTACTTCTTCATGCCTAATATCAAAAACCATTTTGAAACCTTATCAAGTGCTGTTCGGATACAATCACTCTTATGTAAAAGCATTACAGCTTCCTTCCTACCATTAGCATTCTCTGCCATGGTCATGGTCATGACATACTCCAAATAAAGTTTATCTTTCGTCATTTAATTCCTTTATTTGTTTCTGGATGAATTAGAGAGCCAATATCTATTGCGTTCTAATTTTCGATAAAAAGTCGAACACATCATATTTAACAACCTCTTTTCAGAGTACTCTTAATATTAATTGGTCATATAAACGAAGATTGACTAATGCCTAAATGATCACAAGCAATGAGACACAAAAAATTACTTCACATGAAAGATCATCATTTGGATCAAAAGAAAATACTAACACGTAAATTTAATTTTCATAAAAATTTATATTGAAAGATTTAAAATTAAAAAGACAATATTGAAGGATAATTAATACATTATTGATACCATAAAAAATATCATTCAACAACTAATAATACATCTATCTATGATGCGTTATAGTATGTAACAAATAATTCTATGGATCTTTGAAATTAATATAGGCAGGGTATTAAAACTTTCGTTTTGTGAAGGCATTACCCTCTGCGAAAAACTTATTTCTATTAAGACCAGCAACAAACGCAACCGGAAAAGCTATGGAGAGAAAAATAATCAAATCCAAAGGAAACCTTCCTATTCCCCAATCAGACAAGGCTATAGCAAAATTCATAGGTACAGAGTCAATAAATACTAATTTATTCCTAACTATCCTTAATTACTATTAAATTAAAAAAAAGTAGCAATTTATTATATTTTAATTATATGAACAATAAAGAAACACCGGAAGAAAGGAGAACTAGATATAAGGAATTACCTAGTAACGGTAGAAAGTCACTTATCAGGAAAAAGCTAAAAGCCCAAGGATTAGAAGAAGGTAGTGGAATAGTCGGAAAGGATCTCTCTGTATACAATAATAAAGAACTAATTGATCTTATTATTCTAACCAGAGAATTATATAAGAAAAAGAAAAGTAACTAAATAGCAGATTCCATTATTATAATTAATTACAACCATATAATTTAATTGATTATTTTTCTTGTTTTTTCTAAAAACACAAGACTCCTTTAAAGGCTTATATACCTTATATATATTGAAGTTCCTAATCAAAATCGAGATATCAACTAAGAAGGGCGACCAGTAATTATACTATGAAATATTGGATTATATTTATACAAAAGAAATATTGCTAAGAACATAATATTAAGACCAGTAAATACTCCAAACTGTATCCATAAAAAGTTCCTACTCACATCTGGATTATCGCTTTTTGCATTAACTCTAAAAGCCATTAATTTCGATGAAATTTATATAAGAATAGACTAATTTTTAGATTATAGGAACTAACGTTACAACTGCTCTTAAACCTCTCGGAAAGCATAAAAAAATTGTCACAAAGGGGGTCGTACAACAAAGAAATTCTAATTAAATATTAGTTCTTCTAGTTCCTTAAAAAAAGGACACCTAAGTTTTCCACAGAACCTCTTGACTATTTTACTTAATCCCAGGAAGGAACAGCCTTTTCAATAAAAAAGACCCTAGGTATGGTGTCCTTCGGGCCTGGGTGATGGGGATCTTATTTTTAGCCCCTTTTCCCGAATAAATCAACCCCTACTAGATGTAGGGTCTGTGGAAACATCTGATTGTGTAATTACCTCTATTTAGTTGCCTAATTCCATTGTTGTGACTAATATCTTGCCAAAGCCGGGTGATGGGGATCAATCGGTGAAAAACACTAGCCCTCATAAAGAGGGTTTTTTTATTCAAAATTTTTTATATTTAGATTATTCCCTATGGATATTCGCCTTAGTTGTCACCGAATAATGCTTTTTCCTAGTCTCAATGTTTTTTTATTAGCAGTTACATGACTTGTTTTGGCATCCTTTATCCAAGTTTGCAAATCTTTTAGGCCTGAATATCAATATTTTATTAAACCCAGCGCCCGAATTGTATATCAATGATTAGACCGGTTGAACGAGCTTTGTTAAGAATTTCTCCTTTAAGCTGAACAAACCCAAGTGAAGGAGCTTTTTCTTGAAAGTTTCACTTGGAAGATAGTTTAGTAATTCAGGGATGGCGTTTGTTTTAGAGCCGTTACAAGTTTCTTAATCAAGGATCCAAGTTTTGGATATGACTTTACTAGCTGTTGGATTAGGTTCATCCCTGCGAGGTTACGATCCAAACTGACCATTTAGAGCCCTAGCACCAGCTTTAGTTGCAAGCGTTCTAGTCTTTAACTCCATTAACAACAAAAAAGGACTGACCTAAGCCAGCCCCAGATGTCCCTATCTCAATTACATATCAAGTAAACATTTTACTTTTCAATAGCGTTAATAAATCAGAACCTAAAAGTGGTTTTCACTAAGGCACCTTTAACATCATCTTTACCATCTTTCTCAATGACAAAAACAGCAGGAGTAATTCTGATGCTATCACTCACCGTAAAATCATAAAAAGCTTCCCAAGCTAAAGGGTCGTCATAACCGCTGTCATCTCTATGTGTTTCTGCTGTTCCAATACCAACTCCGAGATTATTTCCTTCAACAAACGCGTCATTCCATAAGAATCCCAACATCCAGGTGTTTCCTGGTTCAACCTTATTCATTGAAGTATCAGGGCTATCTTCGTTATCAGGGCTTTTCCATCCCATCCCAGCACTCAAGCTATAGCTATCACCAAATTTATAGCTCCCACTAATTCCATAGGAGGAGTAGTCATTTACATCAGGACAATCATGAGTCTTTCCATTATCTGCCTTTGTGTATGCAGCTGCAAGAGTAAATTTCTCGTCAACCCATGCTAACTGAGTGGTGATGTGGTCTTTACCTTCATCAGCTAAAAAGCCAATAGATGAATTTGATGCATCTTCTGAAACGAAAAGTGCAGAAGCAACTAATTTTTCATTTGTCCAAGAAATTCCAGCACCAGCTCCCATCTTTTTGGAATAAGTATCACTCGCACCCGCCTGGTTTAAAACAAATAAAACTCCATCGCCGGGGTAAGCACTAGGCCAAACTCCAAGCAAATCATCTTGGCGAAGCTTTGGACCAAAAGTTATCTGTATATCCTCTCCCATGGGAAATTGATAATAAGCCTTATGAAGATCCAAGGAATCATTGCTATTAAAAGCAGTATCTAGCCTTGCTTCACCCATCATCCCAAAGGGCTCCATCATGCCAAAGTTACCGATGCGAATAGCGGTTTTAAGCATGTCTTCACCAGTAAAACTGGTCATAAACATTAACTTTGTATCGTAATTAAAAACTGTTGCATCCATTTCTGTTGAGCTATTCATTCCACCCATTCCACCCATTCCACCCATTCCACCCATTCCTGAATCAGTAACTCCATCAACACCTCCAACGACAAAAGTTGTTTTTCCCATAAACATTGTCGATGGATATGAATCCATATTCATATGATCACCATGATGCCCTTTATGATCCTCTCCTCCAGCATTAGCACTTAATGGAAGCAATAACCCCAATAGAGATGGAGCTATAAGGAGTTTGTGCAAAAGTCTCATAAACCCTTTAATTCTAGGGAAACTAGTTAAACTAGTTAGTAATCCTGGCATGTTTTAGGTTTAGGGCTACTCATCGTCTGCTATTCCTAACATTGTCAAGCGATTTGAGGAGTAAACGTGTTTCTTTCTTCTCTATTATTAATTCCGTAACCTAGAGCTCCATTTGCACTTAGGGCTGATTTGCTGAGTAATCTGACGAACCAGAGATGCAAACTAAGGATGACATTAATGAGTACTCGATTAATGTTGCAATAGTAAAACTAGTCAAGCTAGTAAGTATGAAATTATTTCATTCCTCTGCATCTGTTTTTTTTATTGCTTTTTCATTCTTATTTGTAGGATGTTCAAGCATTTCAAATCAAAGTAAAACACAATCACTTTTTAATACTAAGACAGAAGCAGAAAAGGCGGCTAAGAATTTTAACTGTGTTGGTGCTCATAAGATGGGAAACAAGTGGATGCCTTGCGAGAAGCATGGCGATCATCAAAAGCACAAGGGTGATGGTAGTCACGTTCATCACCACAACCATTAGTTCTCGAATGATAGTTACAAACAACTCCGATCAACAACCATCAATTGGTCCAAATCATTGTGGAAGTAAGCCTAAAAAAATTGCGTTTGGTATTGCACCGCTTGGATACCTTTCTATTGGAATAGTCCCCATGGGCATTGTCACTATTGGAATTGTTCCAATGGGAGTAGTTTCTCTTGGTGTTGTAGCGATGGGTGTTGTCAATGCTTCGATAGTAGGTATGGGAATATTTTCTGCAGGAATAACGACAATGGGCCTAAAAGTATGGAGTCCAACGGGACCAGCGATTGAACAACAAGTTGATAGAGATGGCACCCTGCCTTCTAAAAACATTTTTGCTTATCCTTCTAAATCCAAGGCAGAAGAAGAAGCTAAAGAACTTGGATGTATGGGTGTACATAAAATGGGAGACTTATGGATGCCATGTGCTACTCATGGAATTACTCAATAAGCTTTTTCTTACATATTGATAGACCGCTCAACAATTATTCACTTCAAGTCCATTATTTAAGACAGTAAACAAAGGATCTTATTCAAATTTATAAATCTTTTACTAGAGTTGAACCTTTTTCGCAGATAGATTTTTGTGATGGGAAATCCTTATATGAACAACAGCATTCGTCTTGCTTTGAATTGTTTATCCAATTTATTATTCCTGTGCGAATAGGTGAAGGACATCTTTCTCCATTTTGAAGAGAGTTCATTTCATCACAACTAAGAGGATCTCCATGTTCAATGAAAAGAGACTCTTTTAGTCTGATAGAACAAATTTCATTCCATTGATCAAAACAATTTAGGTGTTTAATAAAATCATTCCATGCATCTTTAGTTGATTTGTATTGCTTTCTATTTAATTCTTTTATAAAAATCGCCTTAATAAAGTCATTGAAGTTTTTTGCATCCTCAGGTGTAAATATTTTTGTTTTTTTACTTTCATTAGAATCCATATGAAGACTTTCTTCAATACATTGGAGTCGATATTCGAGCTTATTAAATCGATTTTCTATTGTTTCAGGTTCTAGTTCTTCTATCTGGTTTATAAAACAATCAGAGACATAACGGTTTAATGTCTTTCCTGATCTCATTGCGCACTCTTTGACCTTTTGCAAGAGGTTGGGATCAATACTTACATTTAGTTGAGTTCTCTTCATTAGACAATCATTAAAATAAGAAGGTAAAAATGTTTATTTATTCAATTTTACTCATAAATATAATAAATGCTTTGTTATTTATATTTCTTGGATCGTTTCTAAGTTGGTTGAAGCAATCCTTGAGCGATCAGTTGGTACTCTATGGCACCATTGGCAAAAGATGTGTCAACTTGAAACTTGCCACTGTTACTACTTCTCTTGATTATCAAGTAATAGCCTCAAAATATTTTTTAGCTGCTGGTCACAAAATAGAAACGTGTTGCTTAGGGTGCACTAGGTCGCAGGTTCGAAGCCTGTCTTTCTTAATGGAAATTTTTGTTGTCCCCAAAAGTAAGATAAAAAATAAGGGCGGTTAGGCGGTGTGGGAGGGGGTAAAGGATTATTCAGAAAAATTTGTAGTAACTAGTTGCTTAGTGGGCTTGGTACATAAATAAAGATTCCAAAGCGGTACAAGAGCCCAAATCCAATTTTTGCCTATATCTCTCAATCTTCTAATCGTTACAGTCAAATTTACAAGAATCGATCCAAAATAATGGAGTATTGCTGAAATACCAATTATCCAAGAAATGGTCCCAAAGCTTACAGATAAAATCCAAGGAAGATCCCAAGACGAAGCTGCAACTAATTCTCTACATAAGCTTGATAAACCTAAAAGAATATTTAAGGTAATACCAAAAAGAGTGTTCCCAAGGATGAAGTACCAATAATCTTTTCGAGTAGTCACTCCCTTGAAATCAAAAGAGCGTGACCAAGCTTGTGTAAATGAAGTAAATAGGATCAATTGAAAATCTATGCCCAAATTATTCAAGCACTCATTTAAGCCATAGACCACCTCTTAACAGTTGCAGAACTTCCTCCGTAAAAATCAACACTCATATAGGTGTGGGTGTTCTCCTGTTGAACAATATGCCTGTGCCTGAATATTAGGGGTCTCTTCACCGATCATGTCATCCAAGTGTATTCTCCTATTCCACCTGTATTCAGGTAGGAGAAACCAGATGAATAGTTTCCTCTACCTCCTTAGTTATAACCAAAACCATATCCTCCATTGGTGCATCCAGGTAGTCATACTACTAACAATAGAAAAATAAATTACGCAAGAATTTAGAAGTTTAATCAAATAATCTAAGCACCCCTTTAAGCCATAAACTACCTTCGAACAGTTATAGGACTTACTAAATCCCATTACACGGATAAAGGATATCATTTTAGTTTTTTAAATTCTGGGTAATACCAAGTGAGGACCAACCAACAAGCCCTGCAAATTCGACTCGTTTAGTTTATGCGCAGGATACAAATTCGAGAAATAAAATTACTCTAGCTAATAGGAATTGATAATTACGATCTCATTTGTTGAGCTCTGCATAGAGGGGCACAAGTGGCGATTAAGGAGGAAAAATAAAAAGTCCAACGGACTTCTCATTTTGGTTGATGTGGATGAATCGACCTAGCAAAATGAGTTAGAATTTATGTTCTTACTAAGTGAACTAATGTGCGTTATAGGGGAATCGCTGTTTTGACAGGGATACTTATTGCAGTCTTTTTCGCTTGCTTTCATCAATCAGGGTCAGATTTTAGGAATGGCTTTGATCGGAAAACAGAGAAGAATAAAAAATGAATTATCAACTATTGCTCGAATGCTATGCCTCTGGATCGGAGATGACACAGGATGAATTACAGATGCTGGAGATAGAGCTAGATACTCAAATCGAAAGTATTAAAGTTTCTCGAACTCAAGGTTGTCTAAAAATCGCTCCAAATCACATTTGTAAGTCTGTGCTTGTTTGCGAGGGTAGTACTTGGATTACTTGTTTGGCTGCTCTCTTGGATAAGTGTTTGCCTCCACGCTTAGGTCACAAAGCAAAAGGTGCCATTGTATTTGATGAATTATTTCGACAAGGCTATATCATTACTGATTAATAAGTAATTGCTTTTCTCAATCATAAAAAAATGCGAACTTTTTGAAGTTATTATTCGACTAAAATATATTTTCGGCATACAGACTAATTAGTTTTTTAAGCCGATTTCCAGTTAATAAATAATCTTCTTGACTCTCACAATTTAGGTATTTATCTACTAATAATCTACATTACCACTTCAATAAGTATCTTACAAAATCATAATCTTTTCCTTTTACAGAGAGATCTATTGCTTTGAAACTTAAATATATTATTATAAGTCATTTATTTTTATTAAAAGAGATGCTGCAACCTAGCCTGCATGAGATATTAATATAATCTCTGATTATTAATTTGCCTTTTAATATTGATAATCTTAATATTTTATCTATTTTGATCGAAATGAATTATTTAATACAGATTTAAAACATTTATTGTTTTAAAAATATGATAATTTTCAATTATCATCATGGGAAATGAGGCAGGTACAATTGATTGCTATGTTTTTATAGAATGCAAAGAGCAAATAGAGAAAATGCTACTAAGATTAGATAAAGTAGATAATGCAGAGCATATTTGTAGTCAACTTAAATCTATTCACCAACAAATAGATGGAATGCACGAATTAAAGAAGACTAGACGTGAAAGTTTATCTCGATTTGGCTCTTGATTATAAAGGATGATCATGATACATGGCTACTCGATGTTTTAGTAACTATAGCAAAAGAGTATGGAATCAATGTCTAGGTATCCATAAATTTATCCGTAAAGGTTCGGAGTGAACGACTCCTTTTTATATTTATCTGATTATTAATACTAATTGCCAAAAAATTATGTCAATTAGTTCAACTAGAAATTCAAAAGTTGATTCGGCTATAGCTTTCTCATTAAAAGAAAACAAGCTTCTTGTTAAAGAAGCTGCAAGTACCAGAAAAGAATCTTCAAAGGTTGGACATTTATATCCAGAAAAAAACACTCCTCAATATCGATGGTTTAAATGCAGTAGAGACAGAGGGGTGAGGGGAGATATCGCTCCTTAAATTGGGAGATTGAAGTCATGGTGGTGGAATTATACGTAGTGAAAGCTTTAATAATTCCAATTCTTTAGCCGCTTTAATAGGTAAGAAAATAGCCATTGATCCTGATTCGTCTGGTCATATGAAAGATCCAGGAATATTTAATAGCTTGGTCACGAATGAAACAGTTGAAGTTCATGTTTTTTACAAAGATCGATTCGCAATTCGTTTAGGTGTTGTTAATTGGCGTTTTTATAATGATCCACCTACAGCATCTGGTGGAGGGTTAGAAGGTATGGTGCGCGGCTAGTTACTTATCGTATTTCATAAGACCTCTCACGGGTCCTCTTGAGTATCAACTTGCAAGTGATAGAGCTATATCTTGCTTTTCCACCCAAACATTTCCGCCATTTTTCCTGTTAAAGTGAAGTATCCAATCGCTCCAAGAAATAAACCAAATGCAATTAGATTGAGAACAATGCCACCAATAATCTGAGCTTCTCCAAAAGTCAGAAACGTAATCAAAACAAAAAAACTTTCCCAGTTATCAGCGAAACTCATTAGGAGGATCGGAATAAATTAAAAATTACTGTGAGAAGCATACTAATGGCAATACAGCTAACTACTGGGAAATAAAAAGTTGAGTTTTCACCTCGAAGGATGATGTCCCCAGGCAATCGTCCCAATCCTATTTGTTTTAAGTAAGGATATAGAACACCGATCGAAGCGATTATGAGTCCAAGAGTAATTAGTATTCTTTGCATTAACAGTTACCCCAAAGTTTGGGCTAGTAGTAAGAAGCTGTTCATTCTATGCAAATTAGAGACTTGAAAAAGAAATTGCTTAGTCTTTATCTTCTCTTTCTTGGTTGAACTTGAACCAACCTTCTTCTTTCATTCCTTTTCTAATAGCAGTAACAAGTGCTCCAAGAAAAAAAGATCCTACTCCCGCAAAAATTGCCAGAGTTAATATAGGCTTAACTCCTGTTACCGCTGTACTTTGAAGGGCAGGATCTAACGGATCCATCAGATTGTTGTTTTATTAGTCTTCATAAACTTTGCATGTTGATGAAGTAGGGTGAATTTCACATTCTTCTTTCCAAAACTCTTCTCTTGTTTCAGCAGGAATTTCGTAATTGAAATCATGCATTACTCGAATATCACTCAAAGCATTTTTGATGACAGAAAATGGGGTTTTTAGCTTCATAAACCTCCTGTTCAGATGACTATGTTCTACTTGATTTCTTGTGATTTCAACACCTCGGCTTTTACCCAAGTACTACTTACTAGTTATTCGATAGGCAAGAGATGAAAGGACTTACCTAATTCAGCCCAAATGGTTTCGATAGCTATCGGCTATGAACCTTCTTTATTTTGACAGTTTCAAGAGAAAGCTCATGGTATTGAGTTTGGAAGTCATTAATGATGTGTCTATTGGTTTGCAGATATTCATCAATACTCTTAACCCAAGTCCAGCTCCTGTAGGCC
This sequence comes from Prochlorococcus sp. AG-409-P19, assembly GCA_003215315.1. Lineage (GTDB taxonomy): Bacteria > Cyanobacteriota > Cyanobacteriia > PCC-6307 > Cyanobiaceae > Prochlorococcus_B. The sequence continues at coordinate 13,793 of QCKO01000002.1, forward strand.
CATCAGCAATAACAAAGTGATTGTAAAAAAACCTTTTTCTTTGTGAGCTGCTAAATCCTCATCCCATCCTCCACCAGGAGCCATTGCTGCATAAGCAGTTTCCCACCACTTAGAAAAAGTACCAGAGCTGAATTCGTGATGTACGATTAAAAGTTAGAGGCCATTGAGAATTAATTTTGCAGGATATTTTTAACTTAAAAAACGATTATTCAGTTAATTAATCCTGTTTACATGACTTGGATTTTTGAAAAAGGTAAAGATTAATAAAAGCATTAACTTCTACCTTGGCATAGCTATAAGAGAGTATTAAATGATTGATGCGTATGTCTACAAGAAGTTGGCTGAGAGGTCTTAATTCAAATATTCATGCGCAAGGAACTGGATTTGCACTGATGCTTTTAGCTTTAACTCGAGTTCCAGTAGCAATTAAAACCACTGCGGAAATTTATTGTATGGAAAAGCTAGGTCTGAAATATAATTCTGCAGTCGTAGCGATTATCCAATGTAATGGTGGCAAATGAATTCACCCCAATCATCGATCGTTTTATTAACTGTTTTCATTTTAGTGATATCTACTTGGTGGATATTTAGAACACTTAAAGAAGGTAGAAAAGCCGTAGAAGAAATGAAACAAGAAAAATCAAATGATAATTGACTTAATTGATCCCCTATAAGAATGGATAGTGGTGCCGAGCTTAAGGTGAACATGTTTGATGCCTAAGTGGTAGTAAATAATCACTCCATTAGTTGGTTCTCTGATATTTGTATCCAAAATAAATTAAGTATGTAAAAATCTTTGAAATTGAATTTTGTTTAATGGCTAAGGGTTTTTGGCTTGTAACGACAACAGTGACGAATCCAGCCTTTGCTGAATATGTTGAAGCTTTTCAGCCATGGGTGGAATCGATAGGTGGTTCAGTGTTCGCGAAGGATATGGAGGGACATACTGTCGAAGGAAAGGGTGGTAAATTAGCAGTAATTATTGAGTTTCCATCAAAGCAAGCTGCAATTGATTCTTATAACAGTTCTGAATATCAAGAACTAAGCAAATTACGCTGGGCCAATTCTACCGATACCAATATCACCATCATGGATGGCGAAGTAACTCATTAAAACAGCAAATTTTCAAAAGCTAGATCATGCCAATTAATAAACCCATTCCTGATTCTATTATTGACTACTGGAAAAAGCTATTTAAGAATTTCCAGACAAAATTTAGTGGACCTAAAAAATCAACCTGATATGGTTTTCATAATCAATTATTGAAGGCCAATGAAAGCACTTGTCCATCACCTTTTTGCTCCCTGGCATCTTGTTTTTGACGCAACCTTGTTAATTGGCTTTATTAATTGGGTTTATTTCCTTACAAGAAAAAGGATTGATAGCTAATGGGAATTCAATTACTTATGCCTTAGAGAGTCTTACTGCTCTTGGATTATTTTGTATATGTCACCTATCGAGTGGCCAGGAAATAAAAAAATGCAAGATTCATTCCTGATAGAAAGGCTGATCCTTACCCAAAGCACAATGCAAGGTTCGCATAAATAAGGATGAATCCCTGAAGAGAAATGTCTAGGATCTTTTTATTGATAAATTTCTAATGCTTTCTCCATTATTTGCAATACCTCTCAACATGGGTATAGGTACATGGCTTGTGACGATTATTGCTGGCATAGGTTTTGTTGTGATGTTTGGTCTTGCCTCAGCAGGTGGAGACTATCAAGGTTTGATAAATACAACGCTTGAAAATGATGCACTTGCTCGCGAAAAGAGGAAGGCCAAAAAATAAGAAGGGCATCATTTTTACGAGGAAAAACTAATGAATCAATTAAAAGCTGTATTTCCATTTATTGCTGCAATTGGTATTTACTTCTTGACTCTTAATTCACCAATGTATAAACAAATGAATTTAAACCACTCAGTCGAAAACGAAATAAGATCTATCCCTGTAAAGGGTTTTAATAGTCGATCTTCTTTCTAAGAAGAACAGTTTATGTTGTCTATGATAGTCAGTTGGAAGCAATTAAACGCAACAAAGACAAGAAGAACTTGATAATATTAAGGATTGTTGGGAGAGGTTAGAAGAGCAACAAGCTCTAGTCAATGTTCTTGCTCAAATTAAGAAAAAGAAAGTAAAAGCTCCTTAGTTAATACCGTAAATAGCTGAGATATAATTATGAAAGGGCAATTAGCCTCCCTCCCTTATCTTGTTACCCCTACCTCATAGGATCTATAGGAATAAAAATTCTCTAGTTATATTTTACGCACTTTAGTTCACGGAAGTGGACAACCAATCAGAGTTAAGGGAGCTGTACTGCATAGCAACTTCCTGTTCTCACTAAGCTTTCATGAAATTAGAAATGAATTCAAGTAACAAGACCGATAATCACAGGTCTAATTACTTCAGAAGTGCAAGATTTGGGAAGATAATTGCTTACGGCATTGGTGTAAAGCTAATCCTTCTTACTGGATTACTTTTTTATATGATGGCTAATTAAGAAAACACGCTGATCAAAGTCATAAAAACTTGTTCCGATATCAATCGGCTATCAATTAGTCAAATGTTTAGTCTGATTTAGGCGGCTATTATGCTAAACATTTCGCTCACTTTTCCAGTTAAAGCAATAGATATCTCTGTGCAAGAGGTAAAGATTCAGCTGGTTCACAAGTTAAAAGCTCGCCATTTGCAAAGACCTCATAAGTTTGAGGATCAACTTCTATTTTGGGCCTTGCATAATTGAGTTTCATTGATCTTTTGGATATATCTCTTGTGTTTTTTACAGCAGCACAAGATCGTTCTAATTTAAGTTTTTCCGGCACACCTGCGTTGATAGCAGATTCACTTAAGAATGTGAGGGAGCTTGTATTTATAGCTTTCCCAAAGGCGGAAAACATTGGTCGACCATGCACTGGTTGAGGTGTAGGTATTGAGGCATTAGCATCTCCCATTTGTGCCCATGCAATAGATCCCCCTTTAACTACTAAATCTGGTTTTATCCCAAAAAAGCCTGGTTTCCAAAGTACTAAGTCAGCGAGTTTACCAACTTCTATAGAGCCAACATGACTACTGATTCCATGCGCTATTGCAGGATTAATAGTCACCTTTGAGATGTATCTTTTAATACGATGATTATCATTCCTCTCATTATCTTCTGGTAAAGAACCTCTTTGAATTTTCATTTTATGAGCAGTTTGAAATGTTCGACTAATTACTTCTCCAACTCTTCCCATCGCTTGAGAGTCACTGGCGATAATAGAAAATGCTCCTAGGTCGTGGAGTATATCTTCAGCGGCAATAGTTTCACGACGTATTCTTGATTCGGCAAATGCAACATCCTCAGGAATTTTTGGATCCAAGTGATGGCATACCATCAACATGTCTAAATGCTCTTCTAGAGTATTTAGTGTGTATGGTCTAGTAGGATTTGTACTGCTGGGAATAACATTAGATTCTCCACATATTTTGATAATGTCAGGAGCATGTCCGCCTCCAGCTCCTTCAGTATGGAAGGTATGAATTGTTCTTCCTTGGATTGCGCGAATTGTATCTTCGACAAACCCAGCTTCATTTAAGGTATCTGTATGAATACAAACTTGTACATCTAGTTGATCTGCAACAGTTAGGCAAGAATCAATACAAGCTGGTGTTGTCCCCCAGTCTTCGTGAAGTTTTAAACCACAAGCACCTGCTCTGACTTGTTCTTCTAGTGCAGATTTATTAGTTGCATTCCCTTTGCCAAAGTAACCCAAGTTAACTGGAAAGCCTTCTGCAGATTGAAGCATTCTTGCAATGTGGAATGCTCCAGGAGTACATGTTGTTGCATTAGTACCAGTAGCTGGACCTGTTCCTCCTCCTAGCATTGTTGTAACTCCACTAGCTATAGCTGTTTCTATTTGCTGTGGGCAAATAAAATGAATGTGACTATCAATAGCTCCTGCTGTAATAATATTTCCTTCTCCAGCGATAGCTTCTGTACTAGGCCCTACAATTATATTTACACCTTGTTGAGTATCTGGGTTCCCAGCTTTTCCAATCCCTGAAATTTTTCCATCTTTAATGCCAATATCAGCTTTTACAATTCCCCACCAATCAAGAATTAGTGCATTAGTTATTACTGTATCAACTACTCCATTATCTCTAATTTGTTGTGATTGCCCCATGCCATCGCGAATAACCTTGCCTCCTCCAAATTTAACTTCGTCTCCATATTGAGTATGATCTTGTTCAACTTCGAGAATTAACTTGGTATCGGCAAGTCTAATGCGATCCCCTTTTGTAGGGCCATAAGTCTCAGCATAAGCTTGACGAGAAATTTTAAAAGGCATTTTATTAATGTAGTGAATCGTTTATAAGTCCGTTAAATCCATAAACCTTACGGTCTCCTGCGTAAGGCACTAGATCAACATCTCTTTGATCACCGGGTTCAAACCTGATAGCAGTACCAGCGGGGATATCTAATCTCTTGCCAATAGATCGTTGACGATCAAATTTAAGACCTCTATTAGATTCAAAGAAATGATAATGAGAGCCTATTTGAATTGGTCTATCTGAAATATTAGCGACTTTAAGAGTTGTAACTTCTCTACCTTTATTTAATTCAATAAAACCATCTTCGGGAATAAGTTCTCCAGGAATTAAATGTGACATGTTTTTTTAATTAACTAATTGGATTGTGAAGTGTTACCAGCTTTGTCCCATCAGGAAAAACTGCTTCTATTTGAACTTCATTGATTAGCTCGGGCACACCCTCCATAACTTGTTGTTTTGTGAGCCATGTTGTCCCCTCATTCATTAAAGTTGAGACACTTTTTCCATCCCTTGCACCTTCAAGTACTTGAAAGCTTAGCCAGGCAACAGCTTCAGGATGATTTAATTTAAGTCCTCTATTCAACCTTCGCTCTGCGAGGAGAGCAGCCGTAACTACAAGTAATTTGTCTTTTTCTTGAGGGCTTAAGTACATTTTCTAATTATTCCAATATTATTTTACTGAGAATCTGTTGATTAAAAGTTCATCGTGGACAATCTGTATCTGTTGATGCATTTTCTTGCATAGGCCAAATCCTCATATATCTAGGAATGCTTGATTTCCTTAAAGCTCTTGTAAGTTTCCAAATTCTATAAAACCAAAATCGAGCTGCTTGCGTTGATGAACCTCTATATCTTGCTGAGATTCCATTATTAAGCAGGCTACAAGTCATAAATCCCTCTAGCCCTTCTCTTTCTATCCGACATCCTTCTAATAAATTTGATAAGGATTGTTTATTTATACCTTTTGGTGTCACCCATGTTAATGATCCAAATACTGGCTGCTGGTCTAAACCATGAATTGATTCGAGCGCTTTACCGGATAATTCTAATCTATCACTGAATTCATATTGTTTCCCTTCGCTACTTTCTCTAAAGATTTCTAAAGATGATCTCCACACTCCACACCCAAGTTTTTCTCCTGCTGCAGTCCGTCCTAATCGAACCAAGTCGACACATAGGAAGCTTGATGTGTGATCCAACTTGACAACCATATTCTGTTCAAAAAGACCGCCTTGGTAAATAATTAATTCTTGAGGCATCCATTCAAAGTCAGCATCTTTTTCAATATGAAAAAAACAATTTTGATTTGCCCAGATCCCTTCAGGATTTAATTTTGACCTGCCTCTACTTCCATAAACTTTTTGAGCTGCAACTGAAGAACATATTGCACGGCTATTTTCTTCAGCATTTATATTTATTGCTAGTTGATCGCCTCCCACAATCCCTCCTGCACTGTGAAGAATTGGAACTACACACCTGCCATCTTCTGTGTTGTTGAACACTTTCATTATTTTCAACGGAGCTTTGCACTTTGCTTGATGGATAGTTTTAAAATTGTCTATACCTCTTAATCCTGACTTGTTGAAAAGTCTTAGATCACAAGTTCCATGCCATTTAGAAGTCATTGATTTGTCATTATTTTGGTCAAATAGTTATTGAGGGATAAGAATTCTCTAATCTTGTAGATATAACGTTAAAATCTAAATCCACAACTAATTGAAGCTTGTCAGCCAAATTAATCTATCTCACAGAGAGAACAAGTGCTCAGACTAACGAAAATTGTCTGATATTACCTTTGTCTGCTAAAGAGAGGGGGCAACTACGAGGTAAAAGATACACATTAGATGGAATTGAGGTTATTTTAAATTTACCTCGAGGAGGTGGCAGGTTAATCCCTGGAGAGGTATTAAAAAGTGATAATTCATTATTTTATGTCACCATAGAGGCGGCTAAAGAGGATTTAATAAAAATAAGTTCAGACAATAGACTGAAATTATTGAAAGCTGCATATCATTTAGGTAATAGACATGTTGAGATAGAATTACACCAGCAAGAGATATGTTTGCTAAATGATATGGTTATGAGAAAGATGTTAGAACGACAAGGATTTGAAATAGAAATTTCTCAAGGGGTTTTCTCTCCCGAGATTGGAGCTTATGAGTAGAATCCTTGAAAAAATGAATTAATGCAACTTGAAGTTTTACAGTTATTGAGCCCTTCATTACCAGTCGGTGCTTTTAGTTATTCAGAAGGACTGGAGTATCTTGTTCAAAGTGAAATAGTAAATAACGAGAAGACTCTTTTTAATTGGATTGAAAGTGAACTGATTCGGGGTCAGCTAACAATTGAGGCAAGTTCACTTTCTTACATAATGAAAGATTTAGATAACTGGAGAATTAACAATGATTCTCAATCAAAGCAAATCATCAAAGAATGGGATTCTTGGCTAAGTTCATTAAGAGATTCTTCAGAGGTTAGATCTCAACAATGTCAAATGGGTCAATCCTTATTACAGCTTCTTAGTGATCTGGATTATCCACTTCCTGATAACGACAAGAAATTCATATGGCCTGTTGCTTGGGCTTGGGCTGGGATATCTTGGGATATAAAACCAATTGATCTTATTGAGGGTTTTTTATATTCTTGGGTGGCTAATCAATTAAGCGCCGCATTAAGACTACTGTCTTTAGGGCCAACAAAAGCTCAACAAATGCAAAAGAAGTCCTTGTCACTTATCAAATCTCAATCAAAATATTTATTGCAACAAAATCCCAAAGAAATTTGGATTAGTGATATTGGTGCGATCATGTCACAACAATCGCATATAGAACTTTATTCAAAACTATTTAGAAGCTAATGGAAAGTAAGTTAAGAGTAGGAATAGCTGGACCAGTAGGTTCTGGTAAAACGGCTATTATTCAGAGACTTTGTGAAAACCTTAGAGACAGATTAGAAATCGCAGTTGTAACAAACGATATATATACTCAGGAAGATGCAGAGTTTTTAACTAATTCAAATGCTTTGGCACCTGATCGGATAAAAGGTGTTGAAACTGGTGGGTGTCCTCATACGGCTATCAGAGAAGATTGTTCTATTAATCGTATTGCGGTTGAAGAGCTAGAACAAAAATTTACCAAATTAGATTTAGTTTTTGTTGAAAGTGGTGGAGATAATCTTGCTGCTAGCTTTAGTCCCGAATTAGTAGATTTATGCATTTATATTATTGATGTTGCCGCTGGAGATAAAATCCCCAGGAAAGGAGGACCTGGAATTACTCGTTCAGATTTATTAGTAATAAATAAAATTGATCTCGCTGATATGGTCGGTGCAAGCTTAAAAGTGATGGAGAGAGACACTTTATTAATGAGGGGAAATCTTCCTTGGTGTTTCACAAACACCAAAACAGGGAAGGGCATAAAAACAATTGAAGAATTCTTGTGTAAACAGATACTTTTATCTTGAAATATAGTATCTATTAATACAGAAAATCATTTTCGGTTAGTGAATTAAGCCAAATAGTGTTCTTAGCTACAAAAGGTGGATATTGATTTTGATATTTTCCTGACGCCCAAAGGTGGGCAATTAACAATTTTAGTTAGTCATTCATGAAGCTTTCAAAGCGCATTTTTGCAGGTTTAGCCACTACCTCATTAGCCCTAACTGTAACTGCTTGTGGAGGATCAGATACCTCTGGTAATTTTGATGACACCATAACGGTTGGAATCCTCCATTCTCTCTCGGGAACAATGGCAATCTCCGAGTCAACTCTTGTTGATACTGAGAAAATGGCTATTGAAGAGATAAATGCTGCAGGTGGAGTGAATGTTAACGGTAAAAAATATAAAATTAAGTATATCGTTGAAGATGGAGCCTCAGATTGGCCTACCTTTGCTGAAAAGTCTAAGAAGTTAATCGATCAAGATGGAGTGCCTGTTGTATTTGGTGGTTGGACGTCTGCAAGTCGTAAGGCAATGCTTCCTGTTTATGAATCTAAGGACGCGTTCCTTTATTATCCGATCCAATATGAAGCTCAAGAGTGCTCTAATAATATCTTCTACACTGGAGCGACTCCTAATCAACAATCTGAACCTGCTACAGACTTCATGTATAAGCGCTCACCAGCAGCAGGAGGAGATTTTTTCTTAGTGGGATCTGACTATGTTTTCCCAAGAACTTCTAATACAATCACTAAAGCTCAAGTAAAACAACTTGGTGGAAAAGTTGTTGGTGAAGATTATCTTCCTTTAGGAAATACAGAGGTAGCACCAATTATTTCAAAGATAAAAGTTGCTCTTCCAGATGGTGGAATCATTATTAACACTTTGAATGGTGATCAAAACGTAGCCTTTTTCAAACAAATTCAGGATGCAGGAATAACTCCATCGAATGGTTACTATGTAATGAACTATTCAATTGCAGAAGAAGAGATTAGTACCATTGGGCCTGAGTTCCTTGAGGGCCATTATGGTGCTTGGAACTACATGATGTCTATTGATACTCCAGCTTCTAAGAAGTTTGCTAAGAGCTTTAAGAAGAGATGGGGTAGTGATCGTGTTGTAGCCGACCCACAAGAATCAGCTTATAACATGGTTTATCTATGGAAGCAAGCAGTGGAAGATGCCGGCACCTTTGACAATAATGCTGTTAGAGAAGCTTTAGTTGGACAGACATTCGATGCTCCACAAGGGCCAGTAGAAGTTATGCCTAATCATCACTTATCTCAAACAGTGAGAATTGGTGAAATTAACTCTAAAGGTGGGTTTACTATTCTCGAAGAAACAGGAGTCGTTAAACCACAAGCATGGAATCAAAAACATCCAAGTTCAAAAGGTTACGCTTGCGATTGGACTGATCCTAAGAAAGGCGAAAAATACAAGTTATGATGAATTTTTAATTTATGCTTCCTAATAAGGAGTCTTTTGGCTCCTTATTAACTATAAAAAATATGAAGTAAGCTAGTGCAACTTATTCTTGAAAGTCTTTTTAATGGTGTTGCTATTGGCTCTGTTTTGCTTATTGCAGCACTGGGATTAGCAATTGTTTTTGGGCTAATGGGTGTCATTAACCTTGCTCATGGTGAATTAATGATGCTTGGAGCTTATTCAACTTACATCACTCAATTAATCTTCAAACAAGTTTCTTTTTTAAACCCATTTTATGATTCCTACGTCATTGTTTCTATTGGTATTGCTTTTTTAGTTAGTGGGACAGTCGGTATTCTTTTAGAACGTACAGTTATTAGACGTCTCTATGGAAGCCCTCTTGAGACTCTTTTGGCAACTTGGGGAGTTAGTCTGATACTTCAACAATTTGTTAGGAGCGTTCCACTTGCATATGGAAGTGGACTGGTTATAGCAATTTTTATTAGTTTATTTACGCCATTAATTTTATCTGATGAATTACTTCATGGTGCAAAAGGTAAATTAATCAGGGCATGTACTTGGGGTGTCTCTGCATTGATAGGCGTAGGAACAGGTGGTGTCTTATCATCTTTAGTCAGTAAGCTTAGTCGAGCAAGTGCAAGAAATGTTGATGTTACAGCTCCCTCATGGATGAGAGGAGGAATTGACTTCTTGGGAAGTACTTATCCTAAAACTCGTCTTTTAATAATTCTGATCACACTAATATCTGTTCTTGTTGTTATTTTCTTTCTTGACAAAACAGCTTGGGGGCTTCGGATTAGAGCAGTCACTCAAAATAGGCCCATGAGTGAGTGTTTAGGTATCTCAACTGAGAAAGTAGATATTATTACTTTTGGTATTGGTTCTGGTCTTGCTGGCGTAGCGGGAGTGGCCGTATCACTTCTTGGTTCGGTTGGTCCAAATGTTGGAGTAAATTATATCGTTGGATGTTTTATGGTTGTAGTTCTTGGGGGAGTAGGGAATTTATTAGGAACCATACTTGCTTCTTTATCTATTGGTCTAATGACTGATTTAATTGGAGCAGGAAGACTTTTAACGATTTGGCCAGATATGCCTTCACCTTTAGCCTCAACAGTAGATTTCTTTGCGACAACAAGCATGGCAAGAGTCATGATATTTGCTCTAATAGTTTTATTTTTGCAATTTAGTCCAACTGGGATGTTCCCTCAGAAAGGAAGAATGGTGGAGTCTTGATTTATGAAAATTATCTCTACAAAAAAACGTTGGATCAACCTATTTATATGGATAGTAATCATTGCCTTAATTATTGCTGCACCAATATTTCTTCCTGTTTTCAGATTGAATCTCCTGGGTAGATATCTATCCCTTGCAATTGTTGCTCTTGGAGTTGATTTGATTTGGGGATTTACTGGAATGTTGAGCTTAGGGCAAGGAATCTTCTTTGCTTTAGGTGGATATTGTTCTGCAATGTTCCTTCAATTGAATAGTTCGCAAGCATTTCCCCATGGCATTCCAGAATTCTTTGGTTTATATGGCGTCGAAAAACTTCCATTTTTCTGGGAACCTTTTAGGAATTCAATTTTTACTCTTATATCTATTTGGTTGCTACCTGCAAGCATTGCTGGTCTTCTTGGTTATTTGGTTTTCAGAAATAGAATAAAAGGTGTTTATTTTTCCATCCTTACACAAGCAGCTCTTCTTGTTTTCTTCAATTTCTTTAATGGTCAACAGAAGCTGATTAATGGAACAAATGGTTTAAAAACAGACGTGACTCAGCTATTTGGACAGATGGTAGGTTCAGAAATAATGCAAAGATGGTTCTTTTGGATAACAGCTACCTTAGTAATATTTGCATGGTTTTTTGCACGTTGGATTGTTCGCGATAGATTTGGAGATGTCTTAATTGGAATTAGAGATGATGAATCTAGAGTACGTTTTACTGGTTACAATCCAGTTGTTTTTAAAACAATAATCTTCTCCATAGCAGGGGGATTAGCAGGAATTTCAGGGGCCTTGTATACAGTTCAATCTGGGATAGTCTCACCTCAATTTATGACTGTACCTTTTTCTATTGAAATGGTTATTTGGGTTGCTGTTGGAGGAAGAGGAACTTTGCTTGGAGCTATCCTTGGAGCTGTGTTTATAAATTATGCAAAAAGTTTAGTTAGTGAAGCACTACCCGCTAGCTGGATGTTTATACAAGGTGGATTATTTATTCTTGTTGTAACAGCACTCCCCGAGGGGGTTTTAGGTTGGGTTAGAAGAGGTGGCCTCAAAGAATTACTTTGTTTGATAGGCATTAATAAAAAATTAGAAACATATCCAAGTCTTGAAGTTAATGAACAAGGTGAGGTGAAATCATGAATTCTCCATTATTAGAGCTAAAGCAAATTTCAGTTAGTTTTGAAGGATTTCTTGCACTTAATGATCTTAATCTAGTTTTGAATAAAGGAGATCTTAGGGCAGTTATTGGTCCAAATGGCGCGGGTAAAACTACATTTTTAGATGTGATTACCGGGAAAGTAATCCCAACTAAAGGCGATGTGATTTTTAAAGAGAAATCGTTGCTTGGACAAAAAGAGTATCGTATAGCTCGTAAAGGTATTGGTAGGAAATTTCAAAGCCCTAGAATATTTGAAAATTTATCTGTAAAAGAAAATTTAGCTCTATCAGTTAGCAGGCCTAAAACTCCCTTTTCATTATTAATCAATAATTTAAAGGTTAAACAACTTGATGAAATTCAACACTTAATGAGTATTGTTAATCTCCAACCTAAAGCCAATATCAAAGCAGGAGCTCTATCCCATGGCCAAAAACAATGGCTTGAAATTGCAATGTTAGTAGGACAAGATCCAGACCTTTTACTTGTAGATGAACCTGTCGCAGGTTTAACAGATGAAGAAACAGATTTAACTGCTGATCTTCTTAAATCTTTATCTGGTGATCATACTGTTTTAGTTATTGATCATGATATGGAATTTATTCGTAGACTTGATTGCCCAGTTAGTGTTTTACATCAAGGACATCTATTAACAGAGGGATCTATGAATGATATACAAAAAGACCCGTTAGTGATAGAAATTTATTTAGGGCAATCTGAGGAGGCATTTTAATGACCCTTCTTAAAACAAATGGCTTGAATACGTACTATGGCGAGAGTCATATACTTCGAGATGTTGATATAAATATTAAAACTGGTGAGATGGTCTGCCTGATAGGACGAAATGGGGTAGGTAAGACTACATTTCTGAAATCATTAATAGGCTTATTAACTCCTCGTAGTGGCGAGATTATATTCAACGGAGAGCTGATCAATAGAAAGCCTCCACATCAAAGAGCTCGTTCAGGTATCGCGTATGTTCCTCAGGGGAGAGAGATCATACCTTATCTTTCTGTTGAGGAGAATCTTCAACTTGGAATGGAGGCTTTGCCTGGAGGGTTAGCTAATCATAAAAAGATTGACGACCTTGTTTTTGAATTATTTCCTGTGCTTAAAAAGTTTTTACCCCGCAGAGGAGGAGACTTAAGCGGTGGACAGCAACAACAACTCGCAATTGCACGTGCATTACTTGGGAAACCAAAGTTGCTTTTACTTGATGAACCAACTGAAGGAATACAACCCAATATCGTTCTAGATATTGAGTCAGCTGTTAAAAGGATAATTAGTGAAACAGGTATTGCAGTCTTATTGGTAGAGCAACATTTGCATTTTGTTAAGCAAGCAGATCGTTATTATGCAATGCAACGTGGAGGGATCGTGGCTAATGGGCCAACAAGCGAATTAAGTAAAGCTGTAGTGGAGAAATTTCTTAGCGTTTAAATATTATTTCTAGTAAAAAGGTGTTCATCTAATCATGACTGATCTTTTCCTACTTCTTTATATTCACTCGAATTAACACTTAGCCTAAAAAAATCTCTTACTTAATTCAATCTTCTAGAGCTCTATTGAATCTTTTATTTCTACTTTGACCTCTCTACTTTTATACAGTGGGAAAGTTTTTTTTATATGTTTACCTGATCTAACTATTTTAATATCTTTGAATTGCAGATTTATCTCGATCTTTAATATCTCGATCAATAGTCGGAAAGACTCTCAATTTTCACAGTTAGATTACCTCTTAAGGTTCTTATATGTTGCCTATAGCTTCAGTTCGTCAACTTTAATCGGTTGTTTTATTGCCTATAAAATATAGATATTATCTACCTATACGCTCGACTGCTGCGCGAGCTTTAGAAAGAATCTCACCCTGGAGAGGAACAAAGCCTAAAGAAGCAGCCTTATCTTGAGACTTATCACTTAAAAGATAGTTTAGTGATTCTTGTATGGCAACTTGCTTATCGCCATTGCCGGTTTGATAAGCAAGTATCCATGTCAAGGTCGCGATTGGATAAGAACCTTTCACTCTTGGGTTTGGATTCTTTCCTGCTAGGTTTTTATCTAAAGTGATTCCGTTAAGGGCTTTTGCTCCAGCCTTAGTCGAGGGCTGCACATACTCTCCAGAAAGGTTCTGTAAAGCTGCTGACTTAATATTTCCTGTGATATAAGACTGATTAACATAACCGATAGCACCAGGTGTATTTCTGATAATACCTGCGACTCCTGCGTTTCCTTTCGCTCCAACACCCTCTGGCCATGCAATAGATTTCCCTGTTCCTAATGTCCACTCTTTAGAGAAAGCCTGCATAGAATTAGTGAAAGCTTGGGTTGTTCCAGATCCATCAGAGCGATGTGCCCACGTCAGTTGGCCTTCGGGACAGTTAAGTTCACTCCAATTGTTAATTTTTCCCATTGCAACTCGAACTGCTTGCTTTTGAGTGAGCTTGAGATCGCAGTCATAGTTATATCCAAATGCGATTGTCCCCCCAACCATTGGGATTTGAACCAATCCGCGAGTAACTTTAGCGATGTCTTCTTCTTTCATTGGGTCATCTGAGGCACCGAAATTAACGGTTTGATCAATGAAAGCTTTGCGACCAGAGCCAGAACCAATGGCTTGATAATTAACCCTTGGTCCTCCTTCTTTAGCAAGATCAGCAAACCATCGGGTGTAGATTTTGGCTGGGAAAGATGCACCTGCTCCGCTTAAACGAACTTTATTATTCTCCGTCGAACTACAAGCAATAAGGCTTGATCCCAAGAGAAGAGTGGAGGACACTAAAAAGGTTTTCTTGACCAAGCTCATTCCTTATATTTCCATTATCAATTACTATACATTTATCAATCATCTCTGCTTGCTCTAAAGCATTAAGATAATAATAATAATAATAATAATATCTTATAGAAGTTAGAAGTGAACTTTAGTATTTGTAAATTAAGCTACTCCTAGCATAAGCAGAACTCACTCCGGAAATATTAGTCAATGATTAATATTATTACAACACTGCTCATTTTAGGAGACTCCATTCAGCGCAACTTATTAAATAACTAAATAAATTATTTTAGAAAATTAAATCAGAAGTCAAATCATCGCACTTAGAAAAGGGCCTAATTTCTAGATACTTATTAGTGCAAGCCATCAAGGTCCTATAAAGAGAGGGGTAATTATTTAATTCAATTAATTTTGATACTGCTTGTCTTATTAAATTAAATCTTGGACACAGTAGGTTTTAAGTAGAAGGAATTAATTCTCCCTTTTTAACTATTTGAATAGACAATAAGATAAATGTATATTCTCACCTGTTTTGCATTATAAATATGCATTATTCCCTACGTCATTACAACTTTAGTCAGCCACATCAGATTGGTTGAGGCAAGACCATTCATAGTTACCTACGCTTCCAGCATTGGTGCAACCAGGTAGAAATATCACTAACCAAAGTAAAAACAAATAACGAAAGAATCAAAATTGATAGAGTTTATATAACACTCTCTAAGCAATGAACTCCTCAGCGTCAATTTTGAAAAAACATTAGCCCTTCCTACTTGAAGGAGGTATTTCAATGCGTGTTTTCTTTTAGAATTTACTTTGAAAATATAGAGCTCTTTACACCACCTTGCTCCCACTTTTTAATTGTTGGCCTTAGAAATGACATTGGAAGGGCTGTCACAAGTGCAAATGAGACTACAAGTATTAAGTCAGTAGTGAAATGAGGTACCCCAAAATCAGTATCAGCAAGCCAGAGCCAAGGAGCAAGAGCAAATATAGAAATAGGCATTGAAATTCTCTAAGGCTTCAAAAGATTAGTAGCCTACTGTATCAATTTATCCAGGAATTTGTAAAAATTATCAAAGATCAACTGCTCTCTAATCGATACTTGTCGATCTTATGTATCGACTTTGGAAAAGATTTTTGAGCACTTCTCCCTCCACAACAGGATAGTTTCCCGGGTAATAATGCTCAACCCTATTACTAGAAAGGATGCAAGTGTATTCATCTAAGCTTAAGGATCATTCGAAGTAGTCTTAGTTCTTTCGAATCTCAATAAAAAAGGAGGGTTTGTGGAACTAATGGATTACTCTTCAATTCTTGCAGGGATAGGAACAGTACATATACCAAACTGCAAACACTCCATTGTTTCATCGTTTTTTGCTTGCAGCTTTGAAATATTTAATCTTTCTGAGAGTTGTTTAAGAACACTCTTAGCAGCATAATCAACTGCCTTAGAAGACAAGGACATAATCAAGACTTAAGAAATTGCTTATTCCATTTCTACTCCTTTAAGGGTATTAATAACTAGAGAGTATTAATGCTGCTTTGGTTCAGCCTTTGAACACGTAGGGAGTGGGATAATTAACAACATTCACAATCACTTTCAACTTCCGAAGACATGTTTTCAAATACATCTTCAATATCTCTAAGCTTTAAAGCAATAAATTGAGGAAAATATTGATGCTCATTTAGATACCTAGCACATTGCTTTGCTATTCCTTGCATAGCAGGAAGAATCATTTACCCACTTACTCTTTAGTTGGTTCCCAAGTCGTTTTGGACTTGTTAGTAATTAACCCGGTTTAGTTTCATTGATCCATCATGCCCTTAATCTATTACTTATTTATGCATGCAAGGTGATTCTGAAATTAGTACTAAAACCCAGATTTGGAATCTCAAGCCAAAAGGCCAATTCAAAGTGTTTTCCTAAACTTGGAACGCAAAAATTAAACATCTTAGCAATTCAAATAATAAAAACTATCAACACCAAGCCTATTCAAAAAGAAAGTAGTTCTATTGAAACTCTTTCCATTACTTCTTTCCAATTGTTTTTTTCTTGTTGTCTAAATAATTTTATTGATGGATACCAGAATGTCTTTTCTCCACTCATCCCCCACCTCCAATCAGGTACATTATGCAGAAGGCACCATACTTTTTTACCCATCCCTCCAGCAAGGTGAGCAATGGATGTATCACATGTAATTACAAGATCACAATTTGCAATAATTGCTACTGTTTCTAGAAAATCCCAAGTTTCGTCAACTTGATTTTGACATCTAACAAATTGGTCTTTAAAAGAGCACCTATCTAATTGCTCAGAACCAAATCCTTTTTGTAAAGATAGTAGCTTGCACCCTTTATTTTTAGCAATCGTAGAGAACTCTTCTAAAGGAATAGAACGACCTTTTAGATTCATACTTTCGGCCTTCGGATTACCTTGCCAATTAATACCAATAATTCTTTTTTGCTCCGTAGATAATATATCTCTCCATTGATGAGTGAGATTATTTGATGAACGAATATAGGGATCGATGACAATTGGATTTTTTGGAGTTACATTTAGCAACCGAGGAATTGACAACAATGGGATCCACTTTCCTTCTTTGACAAGATTTCCTTGCTTTGGAGTTAAAGGTTTAGAAATGATACCAGAAGCTTTGATGAGTTCATGTAATTTTGTTTGAGCACAAAAATCAATATCTATACCTAGTTGCTTTAAATAAGGTATATACCTCATGAACTGAATTGTATCCCCTAAACCTTGCTCACTAACAACTAATAATCGTTCATTTGAATCAAGATTATCTCCTTGCCATTTTTGTATCTGAGGATTTGAATGAGGTAAAATAGGATTTTTTAATTTTTTGAACCTATATTCATATTCCAACCAGCCTTCCTGATAATCTCCATTTAATAATAATGCAATTCCTAAGTTCTTATGAGCATCTGGGTAATCAGACCTAAATTTGATTGCTTCTCTATAAGAAGAAATAGCGTCAATAAGATCACCTTTTTCTGCTTGCGCTATACCTAAATTGTAGTGAGTACTAGGATCGTCGTGTTTTAATGTTAAAGCTTGTTGATAGGATTTAATCGCAGCAATTAAGTCTCCCTGTTTTTGTAAAGTATTACCAAGGTTGTTATAAGCTTCTGGATAGCAAGGTTTTAGTTGTAATGCTTGCTTATATGAAGCAATGGCCGCGGTGAAATCGCCTTTTTCTTGTAGAGCTTTTCCTAGATTGTAATGCGGTTCTGGATTGTTAGGTGTTAGTTCTATCGCTTTTTGAAATGAGGAAATAGCAGCGTTGAGATTACCTTGTCCTTTCAGAGCAACACCTAAGTTGTTATGAGCTCCCGAAATGTTTGGCTTAATTTGTAATGCACTTTTGAGAAGATCAATGATTTCAGCTTTATTCCCTCTCATGTGGCAAATAGCAGCAAGGTTTACATAAACAACATGATTCTTACTTCCTTTAGATATTAGCTCTCTGTAAATTACTTCTGCTTCTTTTAGCTCTCCTGTTTGAATAAATTCGAGTGCTTGCTTTTCCTTGTTTTTATCTTGATGCTTGTTTTCGTTTGACTGGCTATTAGCATCTCTCATTTATCAACTTTATGTTCTTTAATATTATGCCGCAATTCTTACTTTAGGTCATTAGCAGCATCGGAATGAGGCATAAGCTTTCCTCATTAATAAGGCTAATGAACTTTTTTGATCATTCCTAGTTCTATGATTTACAGGATTAATAGAAAATGTTTTATCGGAGCATAATAGGTCATAAATAGTTTTATCGACATTTTCTTAACTACCTGTTTATTAATACTCCCTGTTTATGCCTGGGCTGTGTTTTCTCGTGACAGAAAAATAATAATAGTCCAAGGCAAATAGAAAGAAGAGTCCAAGCAAGATGACCTACCTCCATGGCTTTTTATAACTGCTATCAACATAGAACCAGATACCTGGCTTACTTTTCTAGAGATTTGGTTGAGTAGTATGGCGAGTCTTTCATTAATCTATAGGTTCATAAGTAGTCATAACTTAATTACTACCTTTTATAGGGTTAACAGGAAATTTTTTTTTATAGTTCATTATTTTCTACTTGCTGGTGGGTCCTGTTTTTTCTATTTTAAATATTCACTGCTATAGGCTCCCTAAAAGGTCCAAATTTAAAGGGAAATTACATGAAATATCTTATTTAACCATCATTTGGCATGATGGATTAATGGACACACTGTTTGCTACTAGTACTCAATCAAATTCACTCTATCTTTTAGGAGGTGGATTTATTTTGCTAGGAAGTTATTTTTTCGGGAGATTAGTAACCTTCTTTTTTCCTAAAAATCCCTTGATTAGAAAAAATAATAAAAAAGAGTTTTAAGAGATGGAAAAGAAACTTAATTGGATGCGGTATTTTGCTCCCTTCGTAGGAATACTAGTTTGTCCAATCACAATTTTGTTTTTATGGACTGCGTTTACTGGACCTCCTGACTCAGAGGTCGAAACTAATTTGATAGGCAGATGATTCCTTAAGGTTTAACTTGTCATTTGCTTTCCCCACTCTTTATGATGTTGGTCTAAGTCATTCAAGAAGCTCTTTTGAGGGTTTGTTTTCATCAGTCGATGTACTAATGCAATTTTTGTCTCAGTTATTTGTTTTGAGTAAAACTTTAATGGCTGTTCACCATGCATGTTATCTCCGCTCATAATTTCTATTTTGTAAAATCAATTTATTTTTAAGATGAATTCAACAAACCTTGATTTTCTTAAGGATTTGTTTCTTTTTTCTTTACATAAGCAAGAATTAAGTTTTAGCAATAAAATAAAATATCAATGATTAACTTATAAACAAGTCATGTAATCAAGAATAAGCAAAACTATAGCAAAGACTGCCTTCTCTTCAGACCAAGGCGTATTGTTTATATTTACCAAGCTCATTAGAAGCCAAAAGTTAGTATAAGGCTTTAATTTATCGGCTAACCAGCAAAAACAGGTAGGCCTAGAGTAGCCGTGCTAACTAAAGCACAAGCAAACAAGAGGAATGGAACCAATGGATAATTTTTCATCGCCCTTTAAGAAACTTCATTAATTATATAGGTATTTTTACCCCTAGAGCCCAGGGGCCTGCGCATATTTACCTAATAGTAACAATTGCTTACTAGGGGTCTCTTTCGTCTTGTTTCACTTGCCGCAAAGTAAGAGAGGGCCAATTGGCCCCCTCTTACTCATTAAGCTAGTTAGCTTGCTCTCAATCATTCCATTTCGGCCGTAATAGATTCATGGATTCTTTGACTCATAACTTCCAGTCCACGGTATGTAAGCTGAACAGTTTTTTTAAGTTGAGGACACTCTTTGTTTTGGAGGTACTTTTTGCCCCGGTATGTTAGAACAGTCATTGTTTTTCTTCTATAACGCCCAAGTCCCCGTTCCATGGCTTGAGTCTTACTGCGGCTTCTAATTAGCTGAACGTGCAAAAATTATATATGAATACATTGGATTTATGTAGTTCTGGTTGATACATTCATCAATAAAAAAAATCCTGGAAACTATTCGTTTCAATTTTCAGTTATTCGCCATTTAGGTACTATCTATACAGAGAAAAAGTTCCCTAGTAGAGTTCCTTTTAATAAAAGGCTTTCAGAAAAATGAGATTTAGAGCTATTTTCGCCAACAATTCTATAACTGTGGATAATTAATCAAACCTAAGTTTATAAAGACTTGACTTTTACTATCAAGAAACAAGACTAAATTCAAGTCAGTCTTTTTTTTAATATTTGCTGAGGCTTGCTTATGAGGAATTAGTTGATTTAATAAAGTATTCGCAAATAATTGAATGAAAAGCATCAGAGATCGAATCAATGATCATTTGCCAATAGTTTTGCAATTGCTTAGCACTGTTTCATTAGTGGCAATTGCCTTGTCTGCAATATGCGGTTCTCAATCCTTGAAGGAATTGGCAGGGTCTCATAATATAGATGGGACTGAAGAGTTTCATAGAGACCACAATCATTGATTTAACCTTTATAAAAAGGATAATAATATTTAGAGCTATAAACGAAGAAAAACAAATAAAGGAAAAGTTAAGACTGAATATAGAAAGTCTAATAAAAGCTGAATGGGTTTATAATAAATTAAAAGGGATTTTTCCTATTTTATTTTGTCTATTTGTTTTAGAATTGGGTCAAAAAGATATTTGTTAAGCGCTGTATCTGAATCTGGTGTAGTCATTACCCAATAAATAAATGCACCTGCACATAAAAGTGTTATTAACTTTGGCCAAAAGTTTTCAGGATAATTTTCATCTGATTTTAGATCTTTTTCTTTAGAGCGCAGATAATTTTTAAGAACCATGGTCTTAATTAAATATGTTTAAATTTAAAGTTATCTCTATAGATTTATTATATAGATCTGTGTTTAGAAGGATGTAAATATCAGAACGTGAATGGTCAAAACAGAACGCTATTAATTCCACCTTTGATTATCTTAATCGTAATTAGTACAAGCTTTTCTAAAATTAGTTAATTAATGGTGAACTTATCATCGCGTATATTTTTGTCCTCGATAGGTCATTAGTGCTACTTGCTTAGAGGTAATCGTATTTTGCTGTAAATAGGCGAGACCTCTATATTTAAGTACAACTTGGCTAACCTGAATAGCTGCTTTTTGTTGTCTTTCTTTGAAACTAGTTTTGGAGTAGCTGAGTGTTTGCAACTCATTAGATGTTACTTCAGTTTTTTGAAGATACTCTTTACCTCTATAGGTTAGAACAGTCATTGTAGGATCCTTCGTTGCTCAAGTCCCCGTTCCATGGCTTGAGTCGATCTGCAGCTCGCATTGCGACGAGTGAACGTTTTCAGTAGCAGTTGCTACAAAGTAATTATATAAGCCTGTGAATTTTTCCTGTAGTTCAGTTTGATACAAATAATTGATCTTTTTATAATCAGCTAAACGCTCTGTCAAATAGTTATGGGATATAAATTAAGAAAAAAAGAAGGAGAGTTTGATTTTGATAATCTCCCTCCAGGTAATTACTCATTTTCTGGAGAAGAGGGAATAGTTGAAGTATTTGTTGATCAAAATCGAGCCCAAAAATGGGATTTTACTAATTGGTTTTCTTCATTAGACCCTGATGCTTACAAGAATCCTACTTTTGAGGAAATTGCTGCTATCAAGCAAAGAATAGATATAAACTCTGGAACAATTAAGTCTTTGAAGAAGAAAAAAAAGAACAAATTCTTCAGGTATTTATTTCAGGACAAGTAATACAGCTTATCTATAAAATGGGTTATAAATACTAAAACACTATACCTTTTTCTTAAGCCTTTTTTTAATAGTAAGTAAAGAGATAGTTTCTAAGGGTATAAAAAAAACTTATATAGATTCCATCTGATTTTTATATGTAGGTTTATGTATGTCAATATTGCGACAAGATGATCTAATAAAGTTTATAAGATATTTTTTAGTCCTGTAAATATTTTAAGTAAAAATCTTCGTTTAAAAGGTAGGGTATATTCTTTATTCTTTTTTGCTTACTTTATAGTCCTATGGATGTTTCTCAGGAATTTTAAAAGATAACATAAGCATTAAAGGTTAGTGCAGTTGGTATAGATTCAATTTCTGCATTTAATACTTTGAACAGGTCTTTAATTAGTACCAATATTCTCTGTAGTGGCAACTTCTGACATTAAAGATAACAATACAATCTCTAATTCTTCTTCAGTGTTAAAACCTAAAACTTCCAAAGGTTCATCACCTAAAGATAGGACTGTTGTTGCTGATTCTCTAATCATCAGGTTTATTAAATTCTTTCAAAATTAAAGATAATTTGGCTGTAATTAAAGGTTTTGTGTTGAATAGCACTTAAACAAGCAAATTAATGCTCAAATTTCAAAAGGCTTGTTCCGGCTCATAATCAAATTTTAATTTTCATAATTGATTTTGTCTCATGAACTTTGAAACGCTCTATTAATGCCCCAAAGTTCACCTTTGTTTGATGCTTCAACAACTGCTTCGTAGACCTCTTTAGTCATAATCGTGACCTGTGGGGTTATTAGTATGAAGATAACGAATAAATAATGCATATGCGAGCTAGTTGAGAAATTCTAATGGATGTAATCAGCCAAACTTATAAACAGAATTGATGATTAGTTAGTCATTATATTCACTTTTGAGCTCTTCAGTTATTCATAGTTATAAAAAAAGGGCCAATTAAGACCCTCGTTCAGACCTACTGTTAAATTTGTTTAGAAGACACCAGGGATAATTTGACCTGTTGTTGCATATGCGCCGAATGCTGCAACTAATCCAAGCATTGCTGCCCAACCGTTGTACTTTTCCGCGTCAGAATTCATTAGTTTTTTCATAAATAAACATTATTTTAAGGACAAAGACACTTTAACAATAGAAAGATAAAGAAGTGGTGCTTATCTAGACTAAAAGTAGGCAATAAAAGTTATAGGAAAGATAAGTAATATTAATTATAAGAATCTCTCGTTTCCTAATATATTACTATAGAATTAAAATAGATCCTAAATAATCGGTTATTTTTATTACGATAATATTACTCATTTCTTCTATTTAAGAGAATAATTTTTAATTAAGCAATCTAACTTATTTACTCTGGAATTATGTTCTGGTCTGGCAGCATCAAGTACAACTGCACAACACATTATCCAACTTGAACCTTCTTCAAGTTTTAGATCTACGCAAACATTGTTCGGAGCTGTAGACAAAGAAGTTACTTCTCTAATATTTTCAATAGTTTCCCATAGCTCAGTTTCTAGAAAATCAAGTTCTATTTTTGATAGAAGTTCAGTAGCAGCATAATCTTTTACTAATTCTGTAAGTTCCATGGTTGTGGGCTAAAGAGACTAAACCTTGTTAAAGTTTAGGTTATTGGACTCTTAACTATGGTAATGAAAGAATTTATTGGTGAAGCATCTTCCCTTTTCTTTTTACAAATTTATAAAGATGACTATAAGAATGTTAGTTAATATAAAAAATAATGTTTCATTTCCTCTATGGTTTTTATTATAAGCAGCTTTGGTGTTGATTTGATTAGATTTTAAGTATTTAATAATTAATTGAAAAGTTATTTTGATAATTACATAGGCTTATAGATAACTGATTGGGATAAGAGCCTCTCTATAAACAAATCACATCTTTTCTATATATAATGGTAAGATAGACGGACCCTATGATGAAGTTAGAAAGAGCTCAAGAGATAATGATAGAGAATTATTCTTCCCCTTCCTCCCATGATCGAAATTGAAAAAAAATTATTAAGCATATCATGATTAAGATTAAGGAAAGACCTGTCCACCCCCAAAATTTATTTTCAATAAATAAATTTGTCAGCATAGATTCTTCTTGATACTTACTCTCCATTTCGTATTGGATAGTTGAAAAGAAATTAATCATATTTAATTTTCTTGGCATATATTCAAATTCTAAGTTAGCAACAAATAAAACACTTATCGTAGGACTGGAGGAATGTTAAAGATAATGAGAGGTCAAAAGCTTTACGAACAAATGAAAATCTTGCTTTTTTTATAGTAGTATCGTCTAGATTCAAGGGTCAAGGATGGTTATTTCTTGATTTGTTTCTACAGCCTAAGAGTCATGCCATTTATAGCTCATTCTAACGGAACATATCGGTGAATTTTCTAGCAAGCTGATTACAGTGTACTTACACTAGCAAATATAGAAGCCGGAATTAGTGTTGGGGATTCCAAAATATGCTCGAGATATTCTACGAAGGGTCCCTATAATAAGTTACCTTTCTTGGATATCTTCTGACTAAACTAATTGTCAGAACAGCAAACTAACATGTTAAAAGATAGTATGCCAGGAATTCCTGTAACAATTCTCACAGGTTTTCTTGGATCTGGAAAAACTACACTTTTAAATCATATTTTAACAAATCAAAAGAAATTAAAAACCGCCGTTCTAGTGAATGAATTTGGAGAAATAGGTATAGATAATGAATTGATTGTAAAAACCGATGAAGATATTATTGAATTAACGAATGGATGTATATGTTGTACAATTAATGGAGAGTTATTAGAAGCAATAGGTAAGATATTAGATAGTAATAAAGATATCGAATATTTAATAGTTGAAACTACTGGATTGGCTGATCCTTTGCCAGTTGCAATGACAATTAATAGTGCTAGAGATCGATTAAGGTTGGATTCTATTGTTACCTTAGTTGACGCAGAAAATTTTACTGATCAAACCCTTAAGAGTGATATAGCGAGGTCTCAGATTATCTATGGGGATATATTGCTAGTTAACAAGTGTGATTTAGTGTCTGAAAAAGAATTGTTATATATTGAATCAAAGTTGTCTGAAATAAAAAATAGTCCAAGAGTTTTGAGATCAGTAAATGGTAATGTTCCCTTGCCTCTATTGTTAAGTGTTGGATTGTTCCAGTCAGACAGAATAGCAAAAGATATCCATGACCATGACCATGACCATGACCATAGTCATAGTCATAGTCATAGTCATAGTCATAGTCATAGTCATAGTCAAAATGAATTTTCCATAGAAGGTTTTACTTCATTCTCATTTCAATCTAAATACCCTTTTTCATTAAGGAAATTTCAAGATTTCCTGGATAATCAAATATCATCTAATGTCTATAGAGCTAAAGGAATATTGTGGTTTGAGGAGAGCGAGATAACACATGTATTTCATTTGTCAGGTAAAAGGTTCACCATGGAAGATACCCAGAAGACATCTAAAAGAGAAAACAAGATTGTTTTAATTGGGAAAAACCTTGATCGCAAAAGATTATATGAAAAGCTTGATCAATGCATAGCATATAAAACTCAACACAAGATGGAGGACTAATAGATTATATAATATATTTACACCAAGATATGGAATCCTATAAACAAACATATTTGAAATGAATAAGTTTGATCTAATTTTTAAATATGCAAAAGGGAAAAAACTAAATAAAGAAGAATTGAGATTTCTAGAAAATTATCTAGCCACCTTAATTGAGGAGACTAGATTGTCTGACTCTCGTCCTAAAATGGCAAGTAATGAGATGTGTGATTCTTTAGGACTTTGTCATGAATCCTTTGAAATGAGTTGCATAGCTTCAATCCTTGATAAGTGCCAACCTCTTGAAAATGAAATAAGTAGAGAGCAGAAGGTTTTTTATCTTCTTTTACAATCTAGATTTCTTTATTACTGATAACACTAACATATATATCATTTAAAATGATTGATCTTATTTATTAGATTATATATACTTATTCATTCTACTATCATATTTGTATATAGATTGAAAACTTATAAACATCAACTAATTAAATTTATTTTGCTTTTATGATTAATTTGATAGTTTAAATGTTTGGATCTACGATGAGATGATTATTTGATATAGATCTGATATGGAATATAGCTGAGTTATGAGAGTAGAATTATTTTTGTGTAGTAGTTTCCGTCTATTGCTTTGATTGATTCTATGCAATTATACATTTACTTAGGTTACTGAAGAAGATGGATGCACCTGTAATGCATGTAAATTTCTTGAATGCAATCATTGCTTTGTACGTAATCTCATATCAAATCACAATATGCATTGATTGGAGTTGGATCCCAATGAACGAGAAGGATTATAAGCTTCCTTATCAAGACATATGGAGTGTTAGCCAAGAATGATTCCAGAGATATTTCAGTCACCTGAGCCGACAAGACATTTTGAAGTATGGGTTGCTGTTGTTGGCATAATTATTGTTTTATTAGGAATGAGCGTAGGAGTTGAGATCAGAGTTAGCAATGAAGATGAAGACAAATAAAAGAACAACAATAAACCAATATCGTTTTTTCCTATGGCTAGGAATTGTTGTCATTGTTCCTTAAAACGAAAACAGGAATGGTTCACAGTAATAAATGCAAGCTAAATTTGATTTTTTCTTCCAATGATGTGCGCTTTATCACCGCTCAACAAAGTAACTTTGGAAAGAAAACTGCTCCACTCTTCAGCGAATTTATTTTAATTTCTCAAGTTGCGTCAATAAATTACCAACTCTTCTCCCATTTACACCAAGGTCGCCTGCACCAAATCTTGAAGCTGATTTAATTTGGATTATGGTATCTTTTCTGAGGATTTCAAGCTCATCTGGGAATCGAAAAATTAAACTTCTACAAACACCTTTCCAATAGGTGTTGTTTTTTTCTAATACCTTTGTCCTAGGAAGATTCTCTGCAATATTTACAAGTTGTTCAAATTTCTTCTCTGCATTTTTAAATTTTCTTTGGAAGAAAACGCAATTAAGAGGGTTTATGCAAGGACTCAGCGCATATTCAGAATTAACCATCAAGAAATTCTATGTAATGTTTTTATTTTAGTTCTGGATTGTATGCGTAGATTATTTTCTTACCTTGATGCTATGAGCTGTAGCTATTGATCCTGTTATGCAATGCGCTTAAGCAACATTACATATGCGTGATCATTTCGGTTTGATCTTTTCAAATGTTATTGATTTTTCTATTCGCTTAGTGTGAACTTTATTATATTTGATGGTTATGTCGATAGTCCTTAAACCATCTACATGCATTTCTTAAATTATTTATCTATGAGAAGTTTTTTCCTCTTTGCATTAACTGCTGGTTTGTTTTTACCAATAACGAGTTGCAGTTCAAAAAATGAAAGAACTGAAAATATTCCTCCTGTTCTTCTTGAAACCCTTATAAGTGCTACCAAATCTTGGAATGGAGATTCTTATAAATATCCAAAAGGAAAGGCACAAATGACCCTCCAGAAAATAACTGCTCAACCAGGTTTTAAAACAAATCTTCATTCCCATCCTCAACCTGGAATTGCTTATGTGGTGAAAGGCACTCTCTATTGTGAAACCAGTAAAGGTCAATCACTAAACGTAGGACCAGGAGACAGTTTTGCGACACCTCAGAATAGTGTTCACTTTTGCGAAAATGATGGTGATGAACCGGCCCTTATTTTTGTTGCTTCAGCTGGTGCCAAAGGCATGGAATCAACAGTTCCCTTTAACAAATAGATACAGAAAACGTCCATTATTAACTGACTAGTATATGTATCTATAGGCATCCTTTTCACTTATTTAAAGAAATGAGGTTTTGGACACTTGCCAAGTGATTTGATTTTGAGGAATGGCAATTCAACTTCTTATTTCCCAATCGTCACTTTTATTGTTATAAGTTTATGGCTGGCTTTAATTTCTAATTTGGCTCGTGCTTCAAAGAAAAATTCTTACCAAGTGATATATGTGCAGCAGATATGAACTGAAAACTAAATTTGAAGAACTACCTTCTCTTTTAAAAAAAGATCTACCCAATAATTTTGAAAGGAATTATGAACAACAAAAGTTAATTAAGCCCACAGAACCTGTACTTGTTTTAAAAAATGAAGGTAAAACAACTTCTTCAATAATGCTTTGGGGGTTTCTTTCTGAATGGACCAAAGACCCTTTTTGTAAAGAAAGCATTAGACCTTTTAATGCAAGAGCTGAAACTATCGGAGAGAAGAAATTATTTAGAGGGAGTTGGAGACATAAAAGATGTCTACTCCCAGCAAGTGGATTCTTTGAGAAAGGCTATCGTATCAGTAGAAAAGATGAACAGCCTTTTTGGTTAGGAGGTATTTGGAATAGGTGGATGTCACCTGATGGAAGTGAGATTGAAAGCTGTTGTGTTTTAACAACTAAAGCAAATAAATTATTGAGACCACTACATAATCGAATGCCTGTAATCATCCCAAATGGAATAGAAGAAGAGTGGATAGCTTCAGTTAAAGCACTT
This sequence comes from Prochlorococcus sp. AG-409-P19, assembly GCA_003215315.1. Classification (GTDB taxonomy): domain Bacteria; phylum Cyanobacteriota; class Cyanobacteriia; order PCC-6307; family Cyanobiaceae; genus Prochlorococcus_B. The sequence goes on from QCKO01000002.1 coordinate 41,927, forward strand.
CCTGAATTAAGAGCACTAGAACCAATTTTAGCTGGATGGAACTGCGAAAAATGGAGAGCAGACCCGATCAAAAAAACATTAAATTCACAAATGAGTTTATTTTAAATAACCTTTTTTAATTGTACTAAAAAATATGAGTCTTAAAGTTTTTCAAATGGTAGTAAACAAAATATCCAGCGTTATCGAATACTTTATTATTAATCTTTTCCTTTATCTTGTAGATATATGTGTTTCTAGAATTATCATTGAATATATAGTGATGTTATTGAGTTTATTTTATTTTAAAATTCTAAATATGTTGCAATCTTTGCAATGGAGATGACCTCCTTTTAAGATAGCTCTTATTTCTATCTTATTATTCTGATGCGCTTATTTCTTCGTTATTCATAAGAGGAGCTAGGAATGGAAAGCCTTCAATCAATAGAAATCAATCAATTTAAGATATTTTATCCGTTCATAGGAGTGATATTTCTTTATATCGGTTTAAGCATCTACACAACCATAGGGCAAGATGAGGATTAATTTAACCCATGCACAAAGATCAACAGCAAACTATTTAGACTAAGCCCTTTATTCTTTTCTTATTATTTATAGCCTTAAAGGATTATCATAGGAGAATAGAATTTGAATTTTAAAGCAATGCCAGAAAGTCAAGCTGATAATCAAAATATAAAATTTAATATTTGCAATATCAACCCTGAACCTATTGGCCTTTTTACCTTGCCTGAGGCAAAACATTTAAAATACAAGAAATACATTCAATCAATTTGGGAAGACTCAAGAGAGGAAGAAATACAACAAACAAAAGCTGAGCCACATACTAGACATATATGCAATAAAAGTAATCAGAATCTTTTCATCTCTTACCCTCATTTAAAAGAGCTTAAAACTGATATTCAACTTATGGCAATTAAATATATTCAATCAATAGGTTATCAATGTGATGAAATTATTGTTAATTCTGCATGGTTAAATAAAGCAAATAAAAATGCAGTGTTAGCTGATCATTACCATACAAATTCATATATATCGGGTAATTACTTTGTAAACTTTGATTCTTCCAAGCATAGTTTTTTAACATTTAAAAATGATAGAAATTCTTCTGTCAATAACACCTCGAGCCCAACTTTAACTTGTCCAGAGATCGACAAAAAGACAATTTATACAGCAATTTCAATTGGCGTCAAGGCAAAGGAAGGACAAATAGCTCTTTGGCGCAGTCATCTTATGCACGGATATTCAAACCCAAACATAGGTGATAATCGAATAACTCTTAGCTTTAATTCAATGCCAAAGGTCTTAAATGATGGAATATATTCCTTTTCTATATCAGACTAAATATAAACTTACACTTTAACTTGTAAAGAAGATTTACATAAAGTATTCAATATTAAAAGATAAATACTTAGCTTACTTAAGATCGCAATTTAGACTCAAACCATTACTTAACATAATTAATTGTTTCTGAGAATTATCTTTTCATCGAGAGAGATATCACCTTAACTCACTTTAGGGCTTTAGTAATAAAAACGCATTGATTTAGTCTGTTTAAATGCTATTATAGTGAAATAAAGAGGTTAGCTATGGATAGAATCAATCAAGAATTGGCCATGCACGCAAGAGATCCTATAGAAGATTATTTTGAATGTCTAGAGTTTTGCTCCCTTGAAAACCTCCGAGAAGAAGATGATTGTCAAACTATTTGCATGCAAAGGCATATTCAATCAAACTATTTCTGATAAGTTTAGAATCAAGGAGCAATATAAATATTAATATATTAGTATTTTATTTACATGAATATATTAATCAATATTCCTTAATTTAAAATTACATTATTATCGTTTGGATATTTAATCATAATTATAAAGCATTTTTTATGGTTTTGATATTTTCTCATTCTGAGGCTATAAATGAGGCAACTGCATAATATTGAAATGGTTATTATTAACGCTGTTCAGGGGGTTGAGCTTTTTTCTCCTTTAGGTATTTTAATATTTACAATAGGAATTGTTTTTACGGTTGGACTTCCTGTCGTTATGATTAAGTATGGTAAAAAGGATTCTGATTTATGATCGATGTTACTTAATCAGAAATTACAGATTAAAAGATGTTAGTCATAAAGCCAGGAACTATTGAACTAATACTTCTTGGTATTACATTTGTAGGCCTTCAATTCTGGTGGATAAGAATGACTATTAGAAATGGACGTACTGGAGAAGTTGATAAATGGGGGCAAAGGTCAACAACCAAGGAAGACTCCAACATTGAACTAACTAAGAAACGGTTAGAGCAGATATTTCGTTCTTGATTTTTCAATGCAATATCAACTCTTCTCGGCTTTCTCTCTCCATTTATAAAGGATTTTTACCTAGTCTTAGATGCTTTTAATCATAATAACGATATCTAAGAATCATTGATCCTTCTTCAATGAACTTTCTTTAGGTGCTTTTAGTTAAATGCTTTATACATCATCAATACAAATACTATAAACATCGCAACACGACCATGCATAATTTCTGATCTGCTTAATCGGGCAAAGATGGACATGAAACACTTTGCATATATCTTTGTTATATCTAATTTCTACCAACTGGCTAGCAAATTTCTTATATCTTTAACTAAAGCAATGAATCTTTCAACTGAGGTCAATCTTGTGAAAAGTTAATTCGTCTAAGTCCGTTGTTTTTTTAGCCTGCTAGTTATAAATGACGATATTGTCCTTTATTTGTAGCTATTCATACTAATTGGATCCAACAGCTCTTTATTTCTTTCCTGTCAGTTGATGGCTTTTATAGTTTCTGAGCTGAATCTTTCCATATTAAGAAGAGTTTTAATAGTCATGCTATTGATAAGTTGGTGTCTACGATCTAAAAATTAAATTTTATTCAGACATATTCAAACGAGTCTTTACTAACCATTAAAAATTAGTTACAAGATATACATATTGATTTATTTATTCTAGTGATGGTTTCTAAAACAAAAATCAAGAGTTCTTTACGACAGGAATTACAAGAGGGAATCAACTTAGATCAATTCCCAGATCTTAAAGAAGCTATTGTCTCAAAAAATATGGTGTTGCCCATTGGATCTTTTAACACAAAAATAATTATAAGTGGTGGTGAGGTCGTTGAGCGTGTCTACAAGACACCTAAAGGTGAGCTGATTTCATTGTTTCCAAATACTATTCTTAATCAAGTAGCCTAGACCCCACTTCTTCTCAAGAATTTTTTGTCGTCAATTCCTCGGTTTTTTGGATAATGCCTCTAGAGGAAGGATAATCAGCATGTTTTTATTTTACGATCACTACTCGAATTTTCTTTTACACAAAGCCAGAGGTTTCTTAGTTTTTTACTTTGATTAGGTATAATAATATACTTTTCCACAAAGTTTTACCTGTAGTTATTTTGATTCTTTATATAGATACGTATTCAGATTTAAAATAGAAATAAATTTCTTAAGAGGTTTTAGTTAATATTACGATCAGTTTTTCTGAAATGTTTTTTTTCATACCAAGGTCTAAAAAGGAAAGAAAAAACAACTTAATTTAAATTTTTAAAATTAAGTCACTGCAGTTATTTTAAAAGCTTTATTAAATTACTCGAAATATTTATTCATTATAAAAAGTATCTTAAAAACGATTTTATCGTAAAAACAGATAAAAATTTTTCTTGATTTGCATATACAAGATGAGACAATAAGAGATTACTATGTCTGTCATAAGAAAGTTTTATCAATTATCTTTTTTGTATTTTCCAGAGAAAAAAAAATGCTTCTCCACATTTTTTCCACAGGAACAATTCCTTTTAGCCCTTAAACAAAGGGTTAAGTGGAAAAGCTTCAAAAGACTTTCTTTTTGGGACTTTCGCCATCATTTCTATACATAAATATTTTTTTCTCTTGACACCGTTGCGAGACAATTGATCTCGAGTTGAGACCATATGAGAACTTGTTTTTGCACTTCCTTGACGTAAAAAAAAAAACGTTAATACTAATGACTTAACAGCAATAAATTTGAATGGAAACCTTGTCCAAGGAACCGATCCAAAGAGCCAAACACGAAGAATCTGAATCGCTTACCAGAACTAACGGACTAATTAGCTTTATTGAAGATGTACCAAGTTACCTGAATGATGCAATGTCAGCTTTCATAGAAGAGCATCCTAATTGGGACCAGTACCGATTAATAGAAGCTGCTGTCTCAGGTTATCTTTTGCAGAAAGGTATCGAATCAAGAGAAATAAATCGGATTTATTTTAAAAGTATGTTTTGCAAGAAAGCCTTTGGAACAAGTCATTAGTCTTCAAAGAGAAATAACTGTGATTAATTAATTAATTAATTAGAATAATTTGTTCAGTTCTTATAGCTTTATTAAAACAATTCAAGAAATTGTTTATTAACTGTTTTTTAATTTATAAATTTATTCTTTGAACCAATTATCTTACCGTCATTCTTTTTCATATATCATTATGAAAACATTTCCCCTTACCTAGTTTCCTTCTTGCTTCTCTAGCACAAAAGTCAGATATGCAATCAATGCTAGTTGACAACGATTCAGAGAAAGCACACTATGCTCTTTGAAACTAATAAAACATAGCTATTTACCAGATCAACTTAAAAGAAGCTTACGACCTGCTCAGCTGTTTTCCAATTGGTAATTTTTCTTTTGCTATAAATCCATTCAGACTGATAGTCCCTTTTAATTCTTAGTTTTTGATAATCAATATCGCTTAAAGAATGGAATTAGCCTCACTACTGAGTTTAGAGGGTTACATTACCCCAAGATTAATAACGAAAAAATAGTGAACTCAAATTAGAAAAATTATTCTGGTAACCAACCAAATATCTCAGCTTCATATTCCAATTCTTCAGGAGTAAGGGCGATTAATTGTTGTTTTGTTATTTGGCTGCCTTTAATCAAAAGAAATGGCAGCCCAATGGTAAAAGCCACAGCAATCGTAAGAATAAAATAAGCTGTAGTTAATTGCTGACCAGGATCTATTGATGCAATCATGAACTTTTAGTAATTACTTTTAAAAGTTCCCCTACTTATCTTTTGGATGCTAGAGAGATGAAACATAACATAAAGAAAAACCTGGATATGTCAGGGGAAGGAAATTTATATCTTTTTAGGTTTAATTCTAAATTGACTAGTTCTCTTCTTTATCTATAAAAGATGCCATAAATGACTAAATGAATTAATATGTTCAATATTTTGTTAATGAGAATCTCTTTCCTTCTCATTCGATTCAGGATCCTGTGATGACAGCTCTTCTTGAATTTCAAGTTCACGTTCATCCAAGATTCTGATGAAGAGAGATGAGAGAGTCAAAAAGGACAGAGTCAACTATTTAGAAATATATAATGTCTTGTGCGAAGTGCTTAACTACTTTGCACTAAGTTATTCATATCATAAAGGAATCAAACTGAAAGGACATAATCGGTCTTTATCACTCACTTCGATTACCACTACTTAATAGTTGGGCATGCGATTATTCAGAAAGCCAGTGAGAGGGATTGCACCCCTCACTCCGCTTTTACGGATCTGGCTGCTTTGACTAAGCCGTTGCAACTGAAGACCTAGCTTTTCTTGCTCGCCTGGCAGGCCTACCAGCAACTGCTTTAGCTATACGCTTAGCAACAGAACTCTTTGCGGTAGTTGCTTTTTTTGTTTGAGCGGAAGCTACTTTTTTAACTACAGATTTAACTTTAGCTGTTTTTACAGTTGCCTTAACGGTCCGTTTAGTAGCTGGCTTTTTAGCAATAGTAGTTTTCTTAGATGTAACACCCTTACGAGTGCGATGAGACAGGATTAAGGCCCACTCCTCTGCACTAATATTGGCTGGCTTGTTGCCATGAACCTCAGAGATTTTTGCAGCCTTTTCTATGTCTTTAATAAGGTTTTTCCAAGATGCTGCATAACGCTTATCAGACTGGGATTTCGCACCACTCTCTACAAGTGTTTCAACCACTTGCGAGGCAGTTACCTTCTTACGTCTTCTGTTAAAGATTTCCTTTTGCAACGTGGCGATCATTGCATCGCCTTTTGCACTAACTTTGATGGTTAATTGAGACATCAATTTAAGAGTTATCTATATACGACATCTAGCACATTGAGGGTATATCAACCGAATAAGCTATTTACAAGTAGAGATGAAGTGTGTTTAATGACTCAACAAAATTCAAAGCTTATATTGTCGCAAGGGTTATCGTTGCGATCTTTAAACATAAGGAATCAGTGAAGTTATATAAGGATGAAGGAGCTATCCAGGAGCAAGAATGAAGTGAGGTTCATCGATCTGAGCTTTTATCTAAGCCTTGTGCTTTACGGTTTGCAGAAACGCCTGCGAAGCCTATTCCAAGAAAAAACAAATAGAAGATGACAGTACCTCCTAGTACAGCTCCAACCACTAGAAAAGGGTTCATGTGATTTGCTCCTTTGAAGTAATCATCATTTATATTCGCTGATCGATTATAAATTTCCAATAAAAAAACCCTCTTTATGAGGGCTAGTGTTTAACACCGATTGATCCCCATCACCCGGCTTTGGAAAATATTAGTCACAACAATGGAATTAGGCAACTAAATAGAGGTAATTACTCAATCAGATATTTCCATGGACCCCACATCTAGTAGGGGTTGATTTATTCGGGAAAAGGGGCTAAAAATAAGGTCCCCATCACCCAGGCCCGAAGGACACCATACCTAGGGTCTTTTTTATTGAAAAGGCGGTTCCTTCCTGGGATTAAGTAAAATACTCAAGAGATTCTGTGGAAAACTTAAGTGGCCATTTCTGACATAGACCTAGCAAAGCTAATCTCTTTCTATAGAGGCAGCATCCTTCTTGCCCTTCCAAATCCCAATTAAATGATCAATTAACAGCCAATTGCATGCTTTGTCTTTGCTGAAGTTCGGTTAAATAGTTAACGAGTGAGTCCTTTAGCGAAGAATTTTTAATATATAGGTCATAAACCATTTCTAAAAAGACATATCCACAGATAACTGCAAAGATGAAATAGCAAATGATCGTATTTATATCCAATTTCAAGAGGCCAGAAAGTTCATCCCTAAACTTGTTACTAGAAAGTAGTTTATCCATAAAATTAATAAGGCTTTTACCAAGATATTAGATGAAGACTATCTCGTAAAGAGATCGTGAATCTTTACATAATTATTATAGATTCAATTTAGATATGAAGAGAAGTAGAAACATATAACTTTGACTGATGCATTGAACAAAGAAAGATATTCATCATACAGGTATAAATACAAAGCCACTATTGATGAGTCGGCTTGTCAGGAGGCAAGCATGATTAGATTCATAAAAGGGAAAGTGCGATCTAGTTGATAAATGTTTTTAAGTTAAAAAGGCGAGTAGCAACTAGAACTGTCTTAAAAATTAGGAACAGTTCGATAAATGAGCAAAAACATTTGTGCTTATCGAGAAACCAAGAAGCAGCAGGTATGGCCAATTTTTCGTGGTGTCAGTGAAATAGTTTCCTCAATGGTGATGGCATAATTCAGGCTGAAAGAGGAGTGATATGAAAGTATATGGAAGGTAATAAAAAGGAAGAAGACTCAGGTCAAATCATTGGCAACGAAGAATTTCCCGACTGGCTGTCTTCTTAATCTCACCTAAACACATTTAAAACAATATCAATACAAATAAGAGTAGTGTTGTTTAATAAAGAAAAGTTGAGCTAAGAAACTAATGATCGAAACTACAGTTTGCACATTTAAAATAAGTGTCCCTTTTGCAGAATGGGTTGAAAAGTTTGACAAGGATGAGGCTCCTTCTAGAGATAAAAGTGGGGTAAAGGTTTTATTTCGAGGAGTTAACAAGAAAGATCCTTCTATAACAATTGTTATCTTTCAGGCACTCGAAGGTGTATTGGAAAAGTTTATTGATAGTAATATTGAATACTTCAAAGATAAAGGCGCAATTATGACTACTATCGAACCAACAGTTTGGTCTTCTTACTAATCAAGAAAGGAAGTAATCTTCCTATACATATTTCTAATTATCACGCAGAGACGTGCATCCTTTTTAAGAGTTTCTAACTAGAGCTGTTGTAATACCTAACTAAATCAAAGATAAGGAAAGTTACAAAGGCTGCGCCAATGAGTACTGGAAGAATTTGATTACGTCGAAATCTTCGGAAGACAGCTCCAAAGTCTTGCTTATCTTCTTTCTTTTTAACTTTAGGTGGTAGACCTAATTCTTTGCGTCTTTTAGCTTCCCCCATTTAAGACATCCTCCTTATTCTTAATTTAATTAAATCCTCTTCATTCATAACTCTTGTCATGAAGATAAAAGACCTTCAAATCAATGCTGATACAAAAACATAATATGTCCAAATAATCACAAAATCCTACACAACGCAATAGGCCTAAAATCAGTCACAAAGGTCAAAAGCCAGCCAATACCATATATAGCGTAACAAAACCTCGTTCAAAGGAGTATATGCTATATATTTAGTTTAACCCTTATAAGTTTCAGGACTTTCTCTGAAGCTTAAAATCCTAAATTGTGAAGTCGAAAAACCTTTAAAAGCCAATAACAAAGCTTTTTGATCGACAGGACAAAACGAATGGGTTGCTGAACTCTGATCCATTAATGACTCTCTTCAAAAAGAACAAATTTTCAACAAGATCAAAATCCAATAGCAGCTGTGCACCTGTTACTACTGCAGGATACCCAGCATTATCTCAAGAGAACAACGAGCTCCACCAACCTAACAAAAGTAAAGAAGCTATTCACTGTGAACAAATTGGCTTAATTGAAGACAGTTTTGTTCAAGAAATTGTTAGAGAAAAAGGAATGACTCATATTTAAGCCCTCTCAAATTAATTTCTAGAATAATTCTTAAAAGTTCTTTATTAATGTTTTCAATATCACTTCCATTAATTCTTATATAAGTTATTTAATGTTAGTTTTTTAACTAAAAATCACTAAGCAATTACTTGGCCAAACCATAATTAATACAGAAAAACATTCCCACACTCCTTAAGTTGGGAGTAGGGTAAAGGGATTAAAGCAGTTAATCACTTAGATTTATACTACTTCTTCAGTAGAGCCTCTAATCGCTTCTTCTGTTCAGATAGTGATATGTTTGTTTGTTCAAGTTTTGTATCCATACGATTCTTAATAGCTCCTTCAGCTTCTCTTGCCTTAATAGCTTTTTTAACAAATAATAAAACTGACACCATCGCAAACAGGGTGGCCAACGAGCCCAATGGGACAACTGTTGTGCTCAGGTTCTCCATGACAATATACTAATCAACTTTTCAAAATTTATTTTTAATCATATTAGAATTCTGTATAAAAGTTAAGAAAACACCGTAAAACTTAAAAGAATTATTAAAAAAAGCACTTGATTAAACACAAAATTGAAGTTGAGGGTAAATCATTGATCTAGTTCATTCTTTTATTCCAAAAATAACCTACTTAACTTGACAGAAACTATTTCAATATCAAAGAAATATACCTAGAGTGTTAATTATACTTCTATCATAAGAAGATAAAAAATCTTTTCAAAAAATGATGATTAGTTTTGTAGTCTCAAAATAGAAACATGCATATACCCATAGCAATTGCTCTGAATATGAGGTCCACAGATTGGTTAATAGCGATATTTTGTGGAATTTCCTTTCTTATAATGTTTGGACTGGCTTCAGCTAAAGGAGATTTTCAAAGTCTTATAGATAATACCCTAATCAATGATGCAATTTCACGAAAGAAAAGGAACTATAAAAATGATTAGTGCTAAAAGTATTCTATTAATTATCTTCGTTCCTCTTGCTCTACTAAAAATTTTTGGTTTTTACAAAAAACTTCTGGAGCTATCCTCTAAAAACTCACTATTCAAAATCAAGACCCAATTAGAGAAAAATTTTAACTTACAAAGTATTATAAAATAAACCAAAATTTTATTATTATTTACTTTTTCAATAAACTGATCTTAAATGGAAAATTTAATTAGCTTTATAATAGACAAACAACATAAGTAATGATAGCAATCTTTTTGGATAATATTCATAGTTAAGCATAATAATAAAAGAGCCTGCCACTATGTAGCAGGCTCTTTTATTATTATCAAGTTTAGATAGAGTAACTATATAAAACGATTAATAATAAAACCTTTCAAGGCAGGAGTCACTGAAACGTCAACTGATATCAATCCCATTGACTCCTGACCGATTGGTAGATGCGACAATGGATCACCTCCTTTAAGAAACTATTAAAAGATTAGCCACTAAAAACTGATTTCTATAGACATTAAGATAATCTTCCAAAACATCATAGAATTTTCTAACTATTGGGAAGCTGAGGTAAATAAGTAAAATTTCATTCTAAATTTTGAAGGGGTAACGGTACACTCCTCTTAAACTAATAATGTTATGTACAAAAAAGGTGCCAAGGGCTATTGGGTCTCAACTGGAACAGTTATAAATCAGGAGCCATATGCAGACCATATCGAAAAGGTAGGCACTTAGCTTAAAAAAAATCGGAGGTGAAATTTTTGTCAAAAAAACCTCACCACAATGAAAGGAGCTGACAAAGGGCGTAAATCTTGCTGGTATTTGTGAATTCCCCTCGATAAGAGAGGCTGTAAAGGTTATGAATCAATTGAATAATAATATCTAGACTTCACAATGCGGCGACTAAAAACAAGATTTCCACCATTATGGAAGGCATGAATGAAACCGAAAACTAAGTAGAGCAATAGCTAAATAAATTAATTATTATTTTCTTATGGCCTAATAATATAACTTTAAATATGTTGATTAAACTACTCATCAATTTCTTTTTCTCAATAATTAAACGAAAGAAGTCAATCAACATCATCCATTAATCAAGAGGTAATATAAGCAAAAACTAAAGCTGAGCAATTATCAAGTGGTATGAATTAGTTGGACTTTAGCGCTTCTAACAGATATAATAACGGCAATTAATGTATAGACAATAGTTTCTTATGGCTAATCCATTAGATTCTCTCAAAAGATGGTTTTTTGAATTAATTGAGGATGCTGTTGGAGAAAAAACCATGAAAAAGTACAAACAAGAAATGGACAACAAAAAGGAAATTTAAAAACAACACACCTGAAACTATATTTTTCATTCCAAAATAAGAACAATAGATTCTTAAAAGCAACAATGTACTAATTAAATATCTATAAGCTTATATATACCTTAAAAAAAGTTTAGCACTTGAAGTAAATTCCTTTAATCATTTAAATCTGAATATATCAAACAACTATAGTCATTTTAACTTTCGCAGCATCTATCCAAATTACCAACTGAATATTTTCAATATAATCAGTTAATAACATCCAGGTGTCAAATAATATGTCACGTATTATCAAAGGTAAACATAAAAGGTAGATGGATCAAATTAATACAATACATTTATCAATGTTAAAAATGCTGTCGTCAGAGAGTTAATATCAATTACCTTAAAAAATAATTTTGCTTCATCCAATATCAATACAACTGAAATCCAACACGGATCTTCTTAATAGCCTTCAAGAGTTAGCCCTAAGAGAGAACAAATTTGGATACATATTAAGCATTGTAGGCAATTTGTCTAAAGCAAAATTCCAATGTCCAGGAAAAAAAGAGCCTACAATAGTTAAAGATCACCTAGAGATAATAGCTCTGAATGGAACCATTTCACCGGACAAATGTCATCTTCATATAAGTCTCTCAGATGGGAGCTGCAAAGTTTGGGCTGGTCATTTAGAAGAAGGAACAGTAATTCTTAAAGGTGCAGATATTTTAGTTGGATTCCTTGACGAGAATAAAGCTAAAACAACATCACAAAATAGTAATAAGAAAGTTGATATTTATATTCTCTCAGATTGTCCATGGTCAAAAAGAGCAATTCGCATGCTCCGAACATTACAGATTCCTCATAATATTATGATAATTAAAAATGACAATGATTTTAACCTACTAAAGAAAAGAAGTAATTACACTTCTTTTCCTCAGATCTTTGTAGATGATGAATTCATAGGTGGTTATTCAGAGTTAACTGAATTAAATGCCTCTGGAGAACTAACGAATTAAATTTAATTGTAACTATCTCTCTTGTGAGAAGAAATTATCAAAGTAATCCGAAGATCCTCATTAAAATCCTATTTCTGGAGCAAAATAATGAATGGGACTAGAGCATTTCAAAAAACAATAGAAATACTATCTAAGAATAATATTCTAGTCCCAATCTGTGTCTTCCAAAAGGATAGAATAATCCAGATGATTGAAAAATGTATCTTCATCAAGAAGATCTTCAACCTCTGCTCGAATCCAATAGCTTAATGCCATTTCCCTAAACGAATTTGGATTTAGTTATTGATTTGCAGATTTTTTGAATTCTTTGAAAGAATGGCTTATAAGGATTCATTTCCATGATAATTAAAGAATACCTGGAACAATCCAACCAGTAAAGCCATAATTAATTACTGCTGCAAATAAACCCATCATTGCTAAGCGTCCATTAATTTGTTCAGCAGTTTGCCAATAGTTGTGCTCCATACTTATACAACTCCAGGAATCATTTGGCCTGTTGTCAAATAAGCACCAACCAATGCCCAGCACCCTAAAAATGCTGCATAACCATTGATTCTCTCAGCAATAACTTTGCCTTGTTCAATGTCTCTTTTTGATGTTGGACTTGTCATCTAAATAACTCCAGGAATAAGTTGACCAGTAATGGCATATGAGCCAGCTAAAAACATAAAGGCCATCATTGATGGGCGCCCAATGCCTCTTTCAAAAATTGTTTTGTTTGTGGGTTTCATTTTGTTTAGAAAATTCCAGGAATAATTTGACCTGTAGTGGCATAAGCACCAAATGCTGCAACAAAGCCAAGCATCGCCGCCCAACCGTTGAACTTTTCTGCTTCAGGAGTCATTGATTCAATAAATAATTGATGTGAAGTAATATAACTTTATTATTAACCAATGTAAAGGTTCGGTTGTGTACGGTCGAGACCGCTGGGGGGCAGCCGCCCAAGAGATTAGACACAGACCATTAAAGGCTCAGTGCTAACGGTCTTCCCAGGACAGATCCCGGTCATAAGACAAAGTCACACTAGTGACACTCTTTCAAAGCTCGTTTAAGTGTTTTGTTACAGAGGTTCCTTGACAACTAAAAATTCGTTTTAGGTTACACAATTCTTTAAGCGTTTCCATGCACAAACAGTTTCTTTCTAAAATTCTAAGTCTTAATTATTATTAATGAATAGAAATCTGTGTAGAAGTATTCAATAATTATCAAAGACTTTAATTTCCTTCATACCTTCAATATATTAGATAATTCAAATTGACTTCATTTGCATTGACAAGATTATCTCAGGTATTTTAATTGACTTTTCTTTCCCATTTACCCAAAATTATAGCAACTGTAAAATAATTGCGCTGTGCCAGAGAAATGGAAGCCAACTCAAAGTCAACAATCAGGACCTATTTCTCGTACCTTTGACTTGTTCAACAATGAGCTCAATGAATTACAAAGGGAATTGAATTGTCCTGATGAATTTATTTATGACTTTCTAGAAGTAATCAAAAGTATTTGGACACCTGATAGCTGCCACTCAAAAGCAAGGCAAAAGAAGCGAGAAGATCCAAGCGCCTTTTAGAAGAAGAGCCCTAAGCTTATACGTATAAATTCCATAAAATTAATAGACTTCTCTTAATTGCGCGCTAAGAACACAGCATATTTTTACAAACAAAGAAATTAAGAAAAAAACATGCATCATTAAAGAACTAACTTTTTATTTATATGTGGGTAAGCATTGATTTTTGTCTTCTCCCTCTTGGCGTTGACATCTCTATATCGTCTTATGTAAGTGCTTGCATTAGCATTATTGAGAAATATGGGCTTGAGCATGAATTAGGTCCCAATGGCACTGCAATAGAAGGGGATTGGGAAGATGTTTTTGAATGTATCAAAAGTTGTCACGAAAAAATCCATGAATTAGGAGCAAGTCGTATTCATACAACATTAAAAATCAATACACGAACAGATAGAAAACAGTCCTTTAGGGAGAAAATCCAAAGTGTCATTTCGAAAAACGACTCAGAATAATATTCTCTTACTACTCTTTAAGACTCTAATAAGATGTAGTCGTTAAAACTTTACCTCAGCAAAAGAATTAATACTTTTAGGATTTCAAGTCAATAAAGTAAATTATTCCTCATAAGAATTTTAACTTTCATATCAAGGTTCTCCATTGATTTAATATTTCCTTGCTAAAACTTTATTGAAAGCATTTGAATTGTACTACTCTTAGGAAAAGAAGTGCCACATAAACAACAATTAAAAGGTTTTACCATCTAAGAAAAAAAATTATCAAATGTTGAATACTCTAAAAAAGTTGCATGTATAAGCAAAAAGAAATAGCTATTTTGGATATAGAATTAGATTCTCAAATTGAGAGCATAAAAGTATTTAAGACTCAACATTGCCTTACAATACCTCCCAAGCATATTTGCAAGTCAGCTCTTTTTCGGAAAGCGGCTTCTTTAATACCTGCTTGGCTTTAGTAGCAAGCTAATATAACACTCGAGTCTTAGAATATAAATATAGAGACAAACAAAGTATTTGATGAATTAATGCAAAATAATATAAAGGGAAGGGTTTAACCTATAAATATTATTATATTTATATCAATATCTATACAGTTTTATTTATACAAATTTTACGATCAATACTAAATATTAGAAAATTTTTTTTTACAAAGAGCTTGTTTGATCTGATATATCAGTCCTGGTTTCGGGCACCGTAAATATAGTCCAGAGAAATAAAATAGTAACAGGACATAGAGCCATTTGAAATAGAGGTGCAAGGTACTTAAGGTAATGAAAATTTTTAGTCATAATGAATTATTTTCTAATGCAAGTAGCCTACAAAATAGATTTGAATTTTCTGAATAAAGTAAATCCAAAGAATCTTTCATATTTAACTTAATGTAATTTTATTATAAAATTGAAAATTTAATTTAATTTTTTGTATAATGAAGTATCAATATAGCAGTAGATAGTTGAAAAAGATAATTTGCATCATTAAAAAAGAACATTTCATACGTCAAGTTATCTAATCTGAATTATAACGGATTCATATTAGTCAGCATATCCATCATCGTCCTCAGACTGAATAGTTCGAGGAGCATTGCGAATATGTTCATCCCATGGATGAACATAAGATTCTTTATCCGAATAAACCTCACTCTTCAATTCATTAAGTATGGATTCAAGGTTAGAAATAATCCTCTTTAGATTTTCTTTTTTCATAAGTGGTAAAAGTTGTGAAAAAGCAATGTATATACTATTTATATAAAGCATTTTTCATGAATCTGACATACTTGATATACGAAAAATCATAAATGAATTATAAAGACAAATTTCACTAAGACTTCCACGTAATAGATGGTTCAAAAATTTCCAGGAATTAACTTGTATTCAACTTCAAAGCCTAGTCGAAACTCATTCTAAAATAAATCATTAAATGCTCATAAGAAATACATAGAGTAATGAAGGACTTAAATTAGGCATCTTCTTTGGAAATGAGTTCAGTATCAACCACTGATTGAGAATCAACGAAATGACTTAATTTTCTATCAATCCAATTATTTATTCCAATCACTAGCGGCTGTGACCAGCGAAAAATAAAAATAGCCGTAGGTAAAACACTGATTATTCCAACAACTGGGCTTCGAAAAAGCAACCGGCCAGCTTTAATATTAAAAAGCACAATCAACAAAGAAGGGATTATCACACTAACGAACGTCTTAAGAGCTGTAGACCAGCCAACTTGATAAATCCACCAAATTGCAGCTATGCCAGCAATGTATAAAAACAAATAGATCATTAAAACAGCATAAAATGAATCAGGAAGCGCATGGTTTATCTGAATTCATTTTTTAACTTTAATCGCAATAGCGAAAATAGGCTCATATTGGATCCTCAAAAAATTTGAAACAGTGTTCGCACATGATTTATTCCTCATTAGGATCTACTTCAGAGACTTTGAGATGCAATCCTACGTAAAGGATCAATCCTCCGATTAATGGGGTCCAAAGACCCAACGAACTTAAATGGTTTGATTGAAAAAAATCCATAACTTCAATCTTTAAGCAATTTTTAAAGCAAAAACAATAACTTTACTCAAGGCCCAACCAATCACAAGACAAGTTACAACTGGGAATAGAATACTTTTAAATAAATCCATTTGCTTGAATCCTTAAATAGTAAACATATTATCCCTATTTCAATTGATTTGAAAGTTTTCTACGAAGCATTAAGCAACGTCCTTTCAATCAAACATCTCTCAAAACCATAAAACCGAGAAGAATAAGGAGTGAGCTATATTAAGGACACTCTTATAGGGATTGAACAAAGGAACCTTCATTTCCATCATCTAGCTATTATATTCATCTAGTAAAAAGTCAAGAAATCGTTTAAAAAACTATATTTTAAAATAAATATAAGCCTATAAAATAGCTATAAATTACTTATTTCTGAAATTTTTCTCTTCCAATACTCTCTTTCCTCTTCCGTTATCCAAGGAGAATGTCTCCTAACCCAAGACTCTTGTAGCCAATCAGATCTAGTCCATCCATCCTTAGGCTGACTGCTATATTTCTTATAAAGGTGATTATAATTATTCATTTAAAGATTTGTATATATCTATCATAACAAAATCCATTAAGAAAATGTCAAAGGTAAATTCTTTATTTCTAAAGTATAAGATTAATTTAGTGACTCTAAGGTTTTTAGTGGTCACTTGCTTTAGCTGTTCTCTTCATTTTTGGATTCAAAAGCAACCCTTGCAGGCAGGTAACATTTATTCCTCCACATATATCTAAGGTTAGGAGGAATAATTTTTCTTTTTTTAGACCTAGTAATTAACTCTTGTTGATGGTTAATTCCTTCTATCATGTCTTTTAAGACATATTCTAGTTCCAACTCAAATACCTGTTTTCTATTCATTTATTGATAACTATAAATAGTTAATTTGATTTGGTTAAATCCTAGATAAAAAAAGAACAGGTGAATTCAGCTCTTCAAGACAACGTCTTAAAATAATAGCAAGCAATAGTCTTATCCATGCTATATAACTTCTAATAATTCATTTTTTCCCATAGATATAAATTGTTGATGCATTGTTTCTCCATAAAGCCTTGTTAATTCATGCTCATTAGCTTCATAGCAATTATCTTTGCGACAGATCTAGCAATTTCTTATGCTCAGAATCCCTTTCCATCTTTTATAACAGCTATAAATACTAAACATCAAAGCCATCTAATAATAAAGGAAAGTCAATCTTTCAAATACTTTCTAGTCCAAAGATGTTCTTTAATCACATAGTTTTTTCATCTATGGTTAAAATTATTAAAGTCACAAAAAACACTTTAATTAAAATAACAAAGTCATAAACTTAGATAGAATAGGAAAGAATATTAAACAAAAAAGGTTTTTAACTACTACATTTAGATAATTAATCAAAAAGATAATGACGCAATTTTAAAACTTTTCTCGAAAAGTCAAAGAGCTTGTTGGACGAGTAATTGGCGAAGGTATCACTCCATAGCCAACCCATAAAAATCCAATTATTTCTTCATCTTGAGGATTTATTCCAACTATTTCATATGTATGGGAATGCCTAGTTATTCTACCTGTTGACCATTTACACCCAACGCCATCAGCAACAAGAGAAAGAGAAAGGTTTTGAATTGCACAGGCACATGATGCATAGTCTTCAAGTTTTTGGACTGGATCATTTGTAGAGATCTGACTCGCTATAAGCAAATGAGAAGGGTTAAACATCTTAGATTTTATTTTTTCAATTTTTTGTTCAGTTATTGAGTAGTCATCCCCAAAATTAATTTTCAACTGTAATTGAAAAAGAAGTTCTCTTTTTTTTTCCCCAAGGCTTGTAAAACGCCAAGGAAAAGTCAATCGATGGCAAGGGGCATAATTAGCCGCATCAATAGATCTTTCAATTATTTCCTTAGAAACTTTGTTTGGAGAAAAAGAGTGAATTGTCCTTCGTTCTTTTATTGCCTGAAAAATGTCCATAATTTCTCTCTAGGAAATTTTGATGCTAATCAATTTTCTGTTACGACTTTAAGTTATCCAAACACTTACGTCTTTAAGGTCAAGCAAAGTAGCAAAAAACAAAAAAATGATGTATTGTCTCGGTCTTTACACCTTAAATATGACCAGTACTGGATTTGATCGTAATGGACTTGATGGTGCTGGAATTCATTGGATGCAATATCTTTCAATGACATCCATGTCACTACTTATATTTTTTATCGCCTTAGATAAAGCATTGCCTAGCTTTCATCATTTAATTTTATTATCAATGGCAAAAGCTGGAATCATCTGTAATGGAATAAGTTAATAATCATTTAATTAATTAGCTTTTTTGTTATTATTCTCTAATGGATCGCATGCTTTTCTCATATATATTAAGGAGTAAAAGATAGCTCATAAAAAATAAGCGTATAAAAGAATAAGTTTATTTATTCTCACTGGAGAAGATACAGAAGAACCAAAAAACTAATAAAATGAATATTTACAATATTTTAAACACAAGATCGATAAATTATATAAAACTAATCATATTGGAATTTAATCCTGCCAAAGTATAATGAATGATGCTACAAACAAAAGAATCTTTAATTGGTCCCAAATTAAATTCTCTCTCAATGAGTTCCTTATTTGGACTACTTTAATTTTATGTGCTTTTAGCCTAGCTTTAATTGCATTGAGTTTGCGACCAGTCGCCAAGTGGGCTAATTATCAAAGTATTTGCATCGCGCAAGAAAGTGAAAAAGCTCCTATTTCTTGGGCGGTTAGAAAATGCAATGGTCGTTCAAAGGTATATCAAGTTAAATAAAAAGGTTTTAGCAAGAAGAGGAGCATCAGAATTGATAAAGATGCTATATGTTCCAAAAAATTTAGAATAGAAGAAAAACAAAGAAACTTCCTACGGAAGGAGTAAAAAGCATATAGCACTTTTCAAGATGAATGATCAAAAAGTTATTTACCATGATCCTTAGCCTCATTCTTACTCTTATACCTTTGGCAGTTCATGCTGACGAATCAGAGTCACTACCACTGGAAGATAAGCAAAAAGTAGAAACCACATCACAAATGACTCAAGAAAAACTTGATGATCTATTAGGTCTAGACCCATACCTAGGACCAACATCATGGCTAGATTCAAAGGTTAGTGATTAAATAGTCTTATTTTATTCAAGTTAGAACCTATAATTACTTATGATTATATAAAAAAATTACTTATATTTTTCTATATGAGTTGCAAAAGGGATCAAAGGAAAATAAAAAGCTAGGGAAACTGCTCTCAACTAGTGTTAGGAGGCTATCACTTACAAAGGCAAAAACCCTGAAAGATGGTTAACTCAGCGAAAGTACCCTCAAAAATGACAATCGAAACTACGGTTTTTGATTTCAAAATCACTCAACCATTTGATCAATGGGCGGCTATTTTTGATAGCGATGAGAACAAGTCAATATTAAAATCAAAAGGGATATCTCCTCTCTATAGAGGGCGAAACCAAGAAGACTCTTCCCGAGCAATTGTTATTTTTCAAGCAGAGAAGGGCGTTGCCAAGAAGATGTGGGTAAGCCCAGAGACACAAAAGGAAACCAACCCAAGTAAACATATCTATAACGAGCCAAAAATTACTTGTTGGGACTGGGGTACTTCTTACCCCTCTTAATTAAATTAATAATAAATTCTTAAATTTATAGACTTATGGCTTTTGCTAAGGTTTGATCAAATTGAAATAATTAAAACTCTATGCCCTGGATTGTTAGGCCATTAGAGGCTAAAAGTAATGGTGTAGAAAAAATATTTATGGTAATTAATATAAACTTTTCTATAGGTCTTCCCTTATCAGTAAGGCTATCAGCTGTATACTGGGGTTATATTAATGGCTTCAATCACTTCTTTTAAAGTTTGTCATATAAATGAATCTATAAAAATAAATATAGTATAAAAGACTCAATCCCTGTTAATTAAAGAAATCAAACTAAATATTCAATTCATATTAAGAGATAGACTTTGAATCAGGGGAAGGATTTTTAAACATCCTTTTTTCGGCAGTAACAATCGCTAACCAACCCAATGCCAAAATGCATGCTGATTGAAAGTCCCCTTTTAGAAAATCAACTAGCGATAGGGTGCTTGATGCAATAGCAAGACTTCTGACAATCCATCTAGCTATATTAACTTGTTGTTTCTTGTTAGAATTATCCATTCTTATATAATGACAATAACAAAGATTAAATCCATTAAATAAATCAATAAGTAAAAGAAGGTCTAGCTAATACATGAATCAGAAATAATTTACTACCTGCCTACAAAGAGAATCAAGCGAGAAAACCAAACCAGCTCAAATCAAAAAGGATCACGCTTATCGTTAGTTGGTACAATATATATGACAAGCATTGTGCTGTCAAAATTGGAGGGGTGGTCGAGTGGTTGATGGCTCTGGTCTTGAAAACCAGCGAGGTGAGAGCCTCCGTGGGTTCGAATCCCACCCCCTCCGCTCAAAGCAATCCATAGAAAGCAAATAGAAACAAAGCCTTTCTATGTCTTTTCTTGTATAAGGTTATGAATTTATATTCTATTTCCTGCTACTGAAATGCACGCATCATCACATTCATAAAAAGGATCAACAATATGCTTTAATAAAGAAATGACTGAAAAAATTAAAAAAAAACAAATAGACTTAACTGATCAACCTGATTTTAATGAGACAGATCAAAGATTAGAATGTGGATGGTATACCCAAATAGAAGGAAGTGGACAAAGGAAAAGATATTTAAGATCAATAAAAGAAAAGATAAATATTAATCAGCCTGCAAAATAAACATAATACCAATAATCTTATAGAAAAGTATAAATACTAAATATATACAGATATAGCAAAGTAAATCAAGATTTTTTTTTCGAAATTCGATAAAAGAAATATAATTTCCATATAGTCAAGAAACTAAGTACATATCTAATACTTTATTCTGGAGTAAATGATGTTATAGTTAGAAAGCTATTAGAATCATAATTCTAGGTCAATCAGGATTTTATCAACAAACAAATAGACTATGCGCTAAACACATTTGAAATTAAAGGTGTTATTATTAATAAGAATAAATCATTCAATCAACTTATCCAGAAGAATAATGAAAAAAGAACGTTACTTAAAAGATCGAGAAGCTATAGTAAGGGCTGATATATGGAAAGAGATCACTTCATCCTGCAAGTCAATGAGAGTAGAACTTGGCTATACAAATCTACAAATAGTTGATTTTCTAAAAGAAATTACCAGAACATTTGAGAAAGACCAAGTATAAAGGTACTTTAGTAATTAATGTACAAACTTAATTACTAAGATCATAAGCTGTCTATATCTAGCAATACAAAGTAAAAAGGTCAATAGAATATTAGAAGTTAATTAATTATAAAAAGGTGAGTTTTATATTCACGTCTATAAGAAAGGAACAATAAAGATAATATAGTGGGCGCCTTATTTATCCTTGCCAAGCATCCCTTATTGAAATACATTATTGAAATTATTCTTACTCCAAATTAATTAGCACATATAACAAAGATAAAAAATCGACCTGCGAAGAATTAAATATCACGGTCTGGCGAATAAAAAAATTATAATTAATTTACATATTAACTAAAATTGAAAGAAAAATTGAAAGAAATTTTATATCAAATTCTAGCATTTGTAAGTTCTTCAATTCTTAAAATAGCTTTAGGAAAAGAGTTTATAGCTGATGGTATTCTCCAAAAGTAACCACCGATAACCGAACTAAAGTCTCCTAAACCCTTTACGACAATATTTTTATTGTTATGGTATGAGATACCTGCAATCCTTGAAGCTCTCCAAGGATTCCAAGCAGCTAGGTTAACTATTATTCGATATGCTGTAGGCCAAGGGTTATCTTTAAGCAGCAACTCTAACTTTTCTAAGTGATAATCTGCTTTCATAGGCCTATTAGCAAGTATGTATAAAAGCGATAAGTTCCATCTTGCATTAATATCATTCTGATTTTTACTTATAGCATCTAAGGATTCCTCCATTACTTTTTCTCTATAAAGAAAGTGACCATCAATCATATGATGAATTTCGATCTCATCAAATATGTTCTTAATACCTAATGGACCGTATTGCATGCCATTAGCAAGTTTAATAAATCTATCCTTGAATTCAGGAACAATTTTCTTGTTTGTTTTTCTTTTCCAAAGTGAATAATTACCTCCATTAGATCTTGTAAATTTACGGTGCATATCAAACAAACCACTTTTCCTTACTGATTGATCAAGAAGTAAGGCATTTTGACTTACTGAACCTTGATCTCCCTCTGCTAAAATAATCCAATTAGTATTACTTAAAACTGGTTTTATATCTGCTTTATTGTTACCTAATTGCCTGCCTAGTATATTTCCACCATTAACGCTTCCATAAAAGCTAACATTATGCTGATTGAGCTCTGGCGTACTAGGAACAACTATTATTGTTTTCTTGGATCCTTTCTTTTCAAGATTATTTACAGATGAAATTATTTCCTCTACATATGATGTTCTTTCCTTTGTAACAGTATTTAAACTGAATTTATTCAAAAATAAAAAGATATTAATGAAAAATGGAGCTAAAAAAATATAAACTATTTTATTTCCCAATCGCCTTTTAAACGAAAAGTATACCCAATTCGCCCAATGTAAATGGCCTTGGGACAATAATAAAATCAATAGAGGAATCGAACAAGCAATATAACGCGGATCTTTATTAGGAATTAATGTTGTAAGAATCCAGGATAGGCAAAGGTTAAATAGTAACCATATCCATGGAAAGTGTTCTTTGTTAAGGAAGTCAGAATCACGGTTCACTAAATATATTTTTCTATAATTTTGTAATAAAATTAAAAAACAACCACTTAAACCTATTATAAAAGTTGATATACCAATTTGATTAGGTAAGCCTGGGAAATACCAAATAAAACTTTTAATATTAAAAATTGAAGGATCTCCTTCTATAGCTGCAGATTCGATAACTGATCGATAAGTACCTCCAATAGTCATTATCCAATTATGTCTAAACCATGGAAGAACACTTATAATTAGAAAAATAATTCCTAGATAAAATTGCCTCTGAAATAGTTCATTTCTTCTTAATCCAACTAAATAGCAAGAAAACAATGCAGGTAAAACAATAAGCAATGCACTTTGTTTAATTAATATTGCTAAAGCACATGATGTAAAAGCAATAACTGCTTGAATCCACTTTCCTCCTATCTTTGGATCGCACCAATAACTTAACCTCCAGGCCACAAAAGAGCAAACTGAAATCAAAGGTAATTCGAGAACATAATCTGTCCTTAATTGAAATAAAAATGGTAAAAAGCAAGTAATAAAAACAGTTATTATTCCAAGTTTTCGTCCATTTAGGTAAAGACTCCAAGAGGCAAGACTAAAAATTAGAAGCCAATTCCAAACACTCAGGCTCCATGAAGCTTCAGGAAGAGAATCTCCTACAATAAACATTATTATTCCATTAACAAGAGAAGCTAATGGAGGTATTTTGGGTGACAAGTCCAAAAGATTTCTGAAACCTTCCCATCTACCACCCTCCAGCAGACCTAAGGCTCTCCCATGATCTAGTGCGCTATTGAGATAATCAGCTTGGTCCCAAGAAGGGACATCACTATGTAAGTTCCACCATAGGCGGTCAAAAAGTGTTGAAACAACCCCAAAAAAGATAACAATCAACCAAAAAGTAAATTTCTTATGATCATTAAAATAATTTTTTATATAAGCTAATTTATTATTCATTGGAAGTGATAATAATTTTTATATATATAATGAAGTAGATCCATAGTAGAATTTATTTTAAATTTCAAGTAGTAACTTACTCACATTCAAGAGTTTCTTTTGTCTTTCGTTGTGTTATCGGATTAATCCCATCCGCAATAGAGCAAAGTTTTCTTTTGGTATCTTTAGTTATTAAAACATCTGTAAAATCAGCCCCAATAATTTTAACATTGTCGAATCTTGCATTAAAAGCAAAAGCACCTTCTAAAACAGCATTTGAAAGGTTAGCTCCTTCCAGTATTGCAGAATCCATTGTTACATCTTTAAGTTTTGCATTTGTTAGATCAGCACCTTCGAGTTTTGCATCAAAAAAACTTGCACCCTCAAGGTCACTCCCTGAAAAGTTTGCATCCTGAAGATTTGCCAAGTAAAAAGTTGCACCTCTTAGATCAGCATCAGAAAAATCTGCTCCTATCAAGGTTTGCTTTCCATAGTCTAATGCAGCAAAGCAAGGAGGAGAAGGCAAGACAATAATTAGTGAAATAACAAACAAAAAAATGCGATGGATCATAACCACTCCAAATATTGACTCTAATATTATTCTACAAATTATCAAAGAACTAACTACTCCTTACTTTTAAATTATTAAAACATACGCAAATTATAAAAAATCAATCAATATCCTTTTAAATATTATTAGCTTTAAATTAAATAATTATATAAATATTACAAGAATGAATCTATTTCTTACTCGTAATAAATCTAATGAATAGAGCTCATGAAGCTGAATCAAAAAAGCAACATAAGGATCAAAACTCACTTTATTATATAATTAAGATCTAAATATAACTATCGAGCAAATGGTTGACAAGCCTTTTGAGGCAATAGTCATAGGTTCTGGTGCTACAGGAGGAGTAGCTACTTTAACATTAGCAAAAGCTGGAATAAGAGTACTATTAGTTGAAAGAGGCCCGGAGTTAAATGCAGTTGAAGCATTTGGTGATGAACCAATAAACACCTTCAGAAGGATATCTAGCGTAATTAATGGAGAATACTTAAGTCAGCATCAACATCCAGGCTTCTGGAAAACCAACCCAAAACTATATGCAAATAAAGAAGAAAATCCCTATTCTTATCCTAAAGAATCACCATTTATTTGGACCCAAGGCCATCAAGTTGGAGGCAGAAGTCTTACATGGGGAGGGATAACTTTACGCTTATCAAATGACGATCTTAAAGCATCTCAACAAGATGGTTATGGACCAGAATGGCCTATAAGCTATGAAGATCTTAGTATTCACTATTCTTCACTGGAAAAATTCTTAAATATATATGGCCACAAAGATCGATTAAAACATCTTCCTGATGGGGAATATCACAATTACCTTCCATTTACTGAAAGTGAAAAATACTTTGCCCAAAGAGTTGAAAAGAAACTAGGTTATAAGGTTATTCATTCAAGAGGGTTTGGTCCTTATCAGCCAGGAAGTAAACATGATTGGCCATTATCTAGTAGCCCTGGGAGCACGTTAAAGCAAGCTCTTCAAACAGGTAAAGTAGAAATACTTTCCAACCATATAGCAGAAAAATTAATAATTAATAAAGGCAAGAATTCAGCAGAAGGATTGATCGTAATAAATAGGCTAAATGGAAAAAGGAAATTTCTAAAGGCTTCATTAGTAGTTTTATGTGCCTCAACAATACAAAGCCTTAGACTGTTACTTAATTCAGAGAAAACAAACAATTCAGAGGGTTTTATCGATTATTCAGGTCAGTTAGGTAAAAACTTAATGGATCATATATCTACATGTCGTTTTTTCACTATTCCATCTCATCAGGATGAAAAAGAAACATCAATCAAAAATAAAACTGCAGTACTTTCTGGCGCTGGTAGTTTCTTTATTCCATTTGGAAGTAATCACAAAAACACAACAGATTTCATTAGAGGCTATGGAATTTGGGGAGGAATCGATAGATTTGAACCTCCTAAATGTTTAAAAAGAAACCCCTCAAGTAAAACAGGTTTTCTAATCGGCCATGGAGAAGTGCTTCCTCACAAAGAAAATAAAGTTACTCTCTCTAGAGAAGTAGACAAATATGATGTACCAATCCCTTATATCAAATGTACCTGGCGAGAGAATGAGAAAAAGATGGTAAAGCATATGAATCAAACAATTGAAGAAACTATTAAAGTCGCAAATGGCGAAATAGTTCCTTTTCCCAAAATATTTAACTTCCCTTTTCTAGATAAGATTTTAACTAAAGCAGTAGCAATACAAAATGAACCACCTCCACCAGGCTATTACATTCATGAAGTAGGAGGTGCACCTATGGGTAAAGAAAAAGATACGAGCGTTATTGATAAATGGAATAGGCTTTGGGATTGCAAGAATGTATTAGTTGTTGACGGGGCATGTTGGCCAACTTCGTCTTGGCAAAGCCCTACACTTACTATGATGGCCATCACAAAAAGGGCATGTGAAAATGCTATTCAGACTCATCAAGAGTAAAAAGATCATTTAAATATTTCTCTGTAACAGCTCTATCACAACAACCATTTTGAAATAAGAAATTAGCAATGGCAGAACTCATTAATTGATATTGATCCCATTTTGGATTATCACTAATAAAGTCTTTCATGCCCATATAAAGAGCCTCAGGAACTTCAGCCTCAAGACTGATACAGGAATCAGGAGAGATTTCTTCATCACTAGATGAAGTAGATAAGTTTGAAATGCTTTCGAGTTGATTAAGTTCCATTTTTCGTTTTTGCTTCTTTTCCACTAAATAGGATCTACATTTTTGACCGATACGTCAAAAATAAAAAAGAATCGCACACAATCGATGAGAACACCTAAGACTCATTTAACAGCAAGGGATATCAAGGAATGCACGGAAAATTAATGCCTGAGAAAGTACGAAGAAATCAATGTCAAGTATTTTTAACTATTAAGCAGAAAACCACAACTCTGACTCCCTTTCTTGCTTTTAGCGATAGAGATGGTGGAAAAGTATGAAAAAACTGGGGAGATCTCGTGGGAAAACAATCTAAAACAAAAGATTAGGCATACTTATACTTAGCGAGTCTATTAAGACTCGCTTGAGAAGGAGACGGTTGAGGCATTGAATTGCTCCGAATTATTTTTGATTTCAACTCTCGTTTTCATTTTTAAGCGTAATAGGTCCTAAAGGGTGTCCAGAATGGGGGTAAGTGAAATGATGATGCTCATGAGTATCTAGCAATCTAATATCTTTTTGTTCTAATGTACTAAAACAGTCACAACTGATCTCTCCACAAATTTTACACTTATCTAAACACCCCTCCACATGATGATGGTGGCTTGCTTGTATATGCCCTACTTCACTTTCAAAACCTAGCAAAGCAGATCGGTATTTACATAATGAACAATTCATCGCATTATCACCATTTAAGACTTCATTAATTCTCTCTAAAAAGGTCTTAACTACCAATGGATGATCTGATAAATAATTTGCAGTTAAGAACTCAACCTCGTCATTTTCTTTCTCAATTTTATCTATATATTTCCTGACACGGTTAATAAGTA
Organism: Prochlorococcus sp. AG-409-P19; assembly: GCA_003215315.1. Classification (GTDB taxonomy): domain Bacteria; phylum Cyanobacteriota; class Cyanobacteriia; order PCC-6307; family Cyanobiaceae; genus Prochlorococcus_B. Next base: position 69,347 of record QCKO01000002.1, read on the forward strand.
AACCATTGAAAAGGAAATATGGAAATACAATAATTCTCTTAAATCCCAATTTCAAGCAATATCTTAAACCTGGTTCAACGAGTGGGAAAGTAACACCAGAAAATACAGTTTCTCCCCATCCAAAACCAAATCCTTCTACAAGCATTCTGGTAATTTTTGACACATTTGAATTAGCATCTGGGTCAGAAGAACCTCTTCCTACAACAACAAGTAGGGTCTCTGAACAAGGAAAATCTAAATTCTTCTTAATTGTTTCCCTTACTCTCTCTCCAGCAGCTCCAATCATAAGTGTATTTATCCCTAGCTCTCTTCCATATTCAATTAATAAACCAGTTTTAGCTGAATAACTATTTAATAAAGAAGGAATATCATTTTTAGCATGTGCAGCGGCAAATAACATTGCTGGCAAAGCAACAACCCTTTCAACACCTTGACTTCTTAGATTATCAAGAGCTTCTCTAATTATTGGCCGATTAAATTCTAGAAAACCATAAGAAACAGGAATTCCAGGCATATTATGTTTCAACTTTTCTATTAAAAGCTCAAATTCCTTTATTGCAATTGGGTTCCTGCTTCCATGACCACAAATCAAAATACCAGTATTTGAAGGTATGTCTTTATAGTTTAAGGTCGAAGCAGTCAAAACAAAAAGCTCACTTAGAAAAAAAAACCTTTAGCATTTTATAAAATAAAATCTGATTAGTGTGAAATCTTACAGAGGAGATCATTATTAAAACGCCTAAGAAATTTCCAAACCTAATAGCAGATGATTGTAGTATTGCTGGTGTTTTTGATGAAGTCAATCAAGATCTGTTAAGACAACTAAATAAGGGTGAAGTAAATCCTAAACCTTTACTTATCTGCAGTGGCGGGACTTCAAGTAGATGTGCCGCGAATAATCACTGGACGCTAGATCTAAGAAATAGATACAAAAACATTCGATTTAATAAAACGAACCTTGAAGTTGAAGTTGAAGGTGGAGTCTCAATGGGAGAGCTTGTAAGACACCTTACAAGATATGAAAGAAGTTTCCCAATTGGATTATCTGGGATAACAGGAATGGGTTATTTACTAACAGGTGGAATTAGTCCCTTAAGCCGCAGTCAAGGGTTAGCAATCGATCAATTAACAAAAATAGAAGGCGTTTGGGGTTCCGGAGAGTCATTCCAACTATCTTATCCAAATCAAAATTCAAATAAAAAAGAAATTCTTGAATGGAAAGCTTTATGTGGGGCAGCTCCATTCTTGGGGATAATTACTAAAGTATGCTTAAAAACATTTGATAGAAAACCTATCTTAATCTGGGATGCCATTGTTACACCATCTAAGTTAGCAGAATCTATTTATCAATCTGAAAACTGGCCAAATATTGCTAGTCTTCAATGGTTTTGGGGAGAAAAAATACGTTTAATCGCAATATATGAGAAAAACCATATTAATTCTGAGCAAGAATTCTTATCGCTAATAAATAAAATAGATTCAAGTAGCAAGCATCGAATACAAGAGATAAAAAGTATTGATCTTTTACAAAATATTTTAGTCAACAAGAGTCCAACTAAAATATCTCAAATAAACCATTCTGAAGTTTTAAGTATTATTGGAAGTAGATGGCAGAATCATGCCTATAAGGCAGTAAGAATCGTTGAAAGATTAATGAATGATAGGCCTCATAAAAGTTGTTATATAGCAGCCCAACAATTAGGGGGGAAAGTATCAACAAAAAATAAACTGGATACATCATTTATTCATAGGGATGCAATCTGGAAGCCCTGGATAACGGGCTCATGGCCATCTGGAGATAAGGTATTAAGACAAAAAAGTCTAGCCTGGATGAAAACTTCATGGGAAGAACTTCAATTCTTATGCCCTAATGTACATCTTGCTCAAATCCACCCTCACTTGGCCTGGCATAGTAAAGAAATAGAGTCTGCTTTTGGAGAGCTGCTTCCAATTCTAAAGAGAATCAAACTGGAAAGAGATCCAAATTTTATACTCCCAAATTTTTAACCATAAAAAATTATAAATTACTTTTCAAAATCATATTAAATGGTTAGAATAATTTCTAATTTATCAGAGACTTAAACTTACTCTTTGATAACAAAACCAAAGCCACTGCTGAAATAAAAGGTTGCGGTGAGATCTCCAAGAAGTTATTGCGTTATCACAATTAAAATTCTCAGGAGGTGGAACATCCCCTCTTGCCTTGTCTCTTTCCATTTCAGATTTCAACCTAGAAACATTATATTCAGGATGACCTAAATGCATTAATTGCCTTTGGTCAGGGGTTTCAAAAATCGTATACCCAACTTTTTCTCCATAAGCTAATAATCTAAGTCGACCTTGCCTCTGGGCTTCTTCCATTTCCAAATCAGAAAGCCCTGCATATCTACTTTGTGGACATAGAAACTCATCATCCTGAGTTCCCATTAAAGGATGCCCAGGAACAAGGCTTCTCATTGAATAAACTCCAAAGAGCTTGTTCCTAAAATTATTTTTATTAACGCCAGCCAAATATGCAAGAGCAAATCCTGCCCAACATAATCCTAATGTACTTGCACATTTATATCGAGCTTCATCAATTAAATTCACCAATTCATTCCAATATTTAACATCTTCAAAATTCATATGTTCAACTGGTGCACCCGTTATAATCAATCCATCTAAAGGAGAAGGATGCATTGCTGTCTCCCAGTCAACATATAAATTATTCAGATGAGATAAATCCCAAGTTTTATATGAATGAGATTTTAATCTAATCCATATAGGTTCAATCTGTAGTGGAGACAAACCCAAGGGATGAAGTAAATTAAATTCATACTGCTTACCTAATGGCATAATATTTAATATTCCAATTCTTAGTGGTCTAATATCCTGTCTTTCTGCTAATTCGGGCTCAATCCAAGATATATGATTCTTTTCCACAGAAGGTATTTTATGATAGCTACGTGGAAGGATTAAAGCCATTTATATTCACCTATAAAATTCAAATAGAAGATAAGGCATTATCAAAATCTTCTAAAATGTCTTTAATATGTTCAATTCCAACTGAAACACGAACCATTGTGGGAGTAACGCCTGCAGACAATTGTTCTTCATCAGACAGTTGCTGATGAGTAGTTGAAGCAGGATGGATTACTAATGTTTTTGCATCTCCAACATTCGCCAGATGACTAGAGAGTTTTAACGTATCAATAAATTTAACAGCATCATCAAAACCACCCTTCAAAGAAAACATTAACATACATCCCATACCCCTATCCGTAAGATACTTTTTCGCACTTGTGTGATATGGATCATCCACAAGACCTGGATACGAAACATTATCAATTTTAGGATGATTATTTAACCAATTAGCTAAGGACATTGCATTTGAACAATGTCTCTCGATTCTCAAGCTAAGGGTTTCTAATCCTTGCAAAAGTAAAAAAGAATTAAAAGGACTAATAGCAGGTCCCCAATCTCTTAAACCTTCCAATCTAGCTCTTAAAGCAAATGCGATATTTCTATTTTCTGGTACTCCCAGCATTTGACATATATCACTACCAAACCCAAAAGCATCCCAATGAACCAAGCCATGGTAAGCATCACTTGGCTCACTCATTAGAGGAAACTTACCATTCCCCCAATCAAATGTTCCTGCATCAACAATTACTCCTCCTAGGCTTGTCCCATGACCTCCAATCCATTTAGTAGCACTTTGAACCAGAACATCCGCACCATGATCAATTGGTCTAATTAAGGCTCCAGCAGCACCAAGAGTGTTATCAACAATTAAAGGGATATTGTGCTCTTTAGCTAATTTAGATAGTTCTTCAAAATCAGGAATATTAAAACGAGGATTACCCATAGATTCAATATAAATAGCCTTAGTTTTACTATCAATTTGACTGGAAAAACTATTAATATCATCTCCTTCTGCAAACTTCACATTTATCCCTAATCTAGGGAATTGAACTTTAAATTGATTGTAAGTACCTCCATATAAATAAGACGTTGAAATAAAATTATCTCCCGCCTTTAGACAATTTGTTATTGCAATGAATTGTGCTGACTGTCCGGATGCTGTTGCTAAAGCAGCCACTCCACCTTCTAAAGCTGCAACTCTCTTTTCAAAAACATCCGTTGTTGGATTCATTAAACGTGTATAAATATTTCCAAATTCCTTAAGGCCAAAAAGATTTGCTCCATGTTCGGCATCGTTAAAAACATACGAACTGGTTTGATATATCGGCACGGCCCTAGCATTTGTAGCAGTGTCAACAGATTGCCCGGCATGCAATTGTAAGGTTTCAAATCGTGGGGAATTCAAGGAGTTACTTATCTCTAATTACTTTTTAGCCACAATTACTGATTATTGTCTATCAACCAACTTTCAGAAGGTATTGGTTTTTCCGTCTCCGCAAGAGATGGGAAATTCTCACGAATAAAGTTTAAAAGCTTATTGCTAACGACTTTTCGAAATTCAAGAATAGACCCATCATCAATTAAAGGGTAAGAAGTGTCATTCAACTCACCTTCTCCCCTTATAGATCTCCAGCTATTATTTTCTTTAATACTTTTGGCTTTCTTCAATGTTTTCTGAAAATCAAATGAGCTAGATTTGATTTCTATCTTTAAATTAACTGAAGCATCTTTGACCAGTTCTTCTCTTAATGGGTTTATAAGTTTTGCCTTTATAGTATCTGGTAACCCTAACACAGGTTGATAATACTCAATAGCCCTGATTTCTTCCTCCAAAATTATTGGCCATAAACCCCTTTTCCCTTGCTGATCAGAGTCTTGAACTTCAGCTGCGTTCATCTCGTTCAAAAAGAACTTTAACCATCGATAATAGGATTTTTCATGCAAAGGTTTCTTTACCGAAACCTTTGCCTTTGAAATGGCTGGCAACAAGGATTCTGCTTTCCGTAGGAATTGCCTATCTTCTCTTTCAAGATTAATAGCTCCCCAACGCTGCCTGTAATCCCACAATTCTATATATCTATTCAAGTCCTCTTGATTCCAACCTAGTTCCTTTAGCTCTCCTGCTCTGTGAGTTAATTCCTGGGCCACGGCGGAAACAATATATTGATGTAAGACTAGTATCAGTAAGCATAAAGTGAAAACCCTAAGTTAGGTTATATACATTGACAAAAACCTTAATCGAACTTCTCAGTCAAGTTCTGAACAAGCTCTTGTAACTCCTCCCATTGTTTAATAACACTATCCATTAAAGAAAACTGTTCTTCTGCTCTTACCAGATTCTGAGAGAAGTATTCGGTTTTAAAATATTTATTAGAATCCAAAAAATCATTCAAAAATCTAAGACCAAGTTCAAAATTAATTTGATAAATAAATTCAGGTAAATATAATAGTTCTTTCTTTGCATACAATCCCCTAGAAGCTTCTAGATAGCCTTCTAACAAATAAAAACAAGTATTCAAATCAAAATCTAATAATTCGTTGTTACTTACATTCTTAGAAGTTTTTTTGCAAGATGATCTTATACAATCAGCCAGGTCATTCAAACGAAAACCAATAGATACAGTATCAAGATCTATCAAAGCAATAACTTTAGACGTTTCTCTAGAAAATAAAAAATTACTCAGCTTTGGATCTCCATGAACAACTTCCTTCTTAATTAAGCCTTGATTAGACTCGAAGATAAAACTCTTAACTCTTTCCGAGTTAGAAATAACTATATCAACAAGTTTATTTACTCTTTCTTGAAAATCTAATCTCTTCAGGTCATTAGAGTCAAAAAACTTATCCAATGAATTAAATTGATCGAAATAAAAATTAGTATCATGAAAATGGGGTAAATTTGGGGTTAGTTTATTTGCATTGAAACCAGATAATATAAAATGGAAAGATCCTAGAGCATGTCCTATATCATAAAAAAAGTCTGAATTCATTATCAAACATTTTGAATCTAAGCAATCTATATATTTCATAGCTCTCCAGGAACTTCCTTCTGATCTAAAAAGATAACTATTACTAGATCTTAGTTTTATTAAAATCGGCAACTCCCATCTTCTAAAGATATTCGCTTCTTTTTTTAATAATAACTGCTGACCTATAAAATCAGTAATTAATTTATGATTATCTGTCAAAGATCTATGGTCAATAAAAATATCACTTAATTTCTGAAGTATAAATTTCTGTTTACCATCAGAAGATGCAACAAGAAAAGTAGAATTTATATTACCTGTTTTGATAGGTTCAATATATGAAATTTGATTTTCGAAATCAAAATTGTTTGCGATTTCGAATAATTGATCATAATCCATAATTAAACTATCAATTTACCTCTAGGAAGAAAAAAACGACTCGATTATCTTCATAGCCTTCAGGTAAAAAGGTTCACCCTTAGAAGAAGAAAAACTACTATTACTGAAATCAGAATTTGTATCTTCATTATGAGTAGAAAGTATTGAATTAACCATGAAATTTAAAGCCATTGGGTTATCAATATTAGAAACAGCATCAGCATATATCCTACTATGAATTGGCCTTACAGATTCCTGACAATAACTTGTTAACTCTATGCTATTAGTAAAGACCTGGTAAATTATTGATTTTATTTCTAACCTACCGAAAATACACATAAATAAAAGGTTAATCATTGAGCAATCATGAAGTGGAATTGAATATTTTTTTACAATTTGAGGCCAATACTTAAGTGAATTAATCCCCTCCAAGCCGCCAAGTTGAAGATTTTCCTCCTCACACCACTCTAAAAACTCTTCTAAACTTTGTGGACATCGCTTAAATCGCTTCATCTTTTTTGCAAGAACTACACCAGCCTGAAAATTCCTTGTTGGATTCCCTGAAACAGGAAGCATCATGCTACCGCGGACATCTGCCACCATTGCTCTTAATTGAGAAAAAGTATGATCTCTAACTTGAACAAAGTCTCCATCTACTTTTAAAGAGGCCTCTATCGCCTCAACTCCATAACCAAGCTCCGTAATAGGTAAAAGTTGATTTTCATATAAGCTTTTATGATCTTTTCTAATCATTGAAACATAAGCTGCTTGGTCTAAACATTGATCAAATAAAACTGTTATCAGAGTAGGAAGCAAACCTGGATTTCCAATATGATAAGTATGACCAAAACCAGCAAAAATAGATGATATATTTTTTGCTGCTTTAATATATTGTCCTTCTATATTATGAATACCTGCAGAGACTTGAATATTAGGTGAAATTTTATCCAACATCTTTGATGCCAATAAAGCCGTCAGAGCATCTGGGTGACAGAAGTTTGCAGTAAAGCTATCAAGAGGATTTAACAAGGCAGCATGACGATGAAAGCCAGAAAAAAAACCAAGTTGACTCTCCCTTTCACATAAGACATAAGAATCCTGGGAATCATTATCATAACAAAATGAGCCAACTAGACATGCTATTACAACACAATGACGATTAAGCTTATGCTTTAATTCAAAAGCCAAATTAACATCATTAGTTATATGTTTACTATTTGAACTTAATATCACAAGTTCACACTTCTCTATTAAGTCTGATAAATCATAATATCTTTTTTGATCCTCACTCGAAAGAGCCATAGATTCAATCCTTCCCAATACAACTTCATCCATTTGAGATAAAGAATGATCTGAAAAAGCGCCAAAAAGGCTGCGACCTGGCCTGGGAGCCAAAAGGACATCAAGACATTTATTTTGCATTGCACAGTTGTAAGCAAGAGAAGCTGGGTACAGTCCAACACTATAAAAACCCACTTTCCCAGACTGAATTTGTTGCAATCTTTCGGCTATTGATCTTTGAGAATAAGGTGGCTGGAAAAAATTATTTTTCATGTTATTTCTAGGCACAATAGAATTAACCTTTCAAACCTTATTAAATATAATAAGTCAACTCTTGACCAAGCAAATATAAAGTTTTTCTAATATCATAAAAATGGCATAATTCTACTGCTAAGAGAATCATGTATTCTTAAATGCAAACAGCTCATGCTAGGGAAGTATTATAGTTTGGCCACTCTAATCTCTCTAGTTACTAACTGGATTAATCAATGAATACGAAAGTTAATTCTAATGACATTAGTGAACTTATACTTTCAACAAATAACTTCCTAATAATACAGGATCTAGATGGGGTATGCATACCATTAGTACAAGACCCGCTCAAAAGAGAATTATCAAAAGATTATATCTACTCAGCTGAAAGGCTAAAAGGTAAATTCTGTGTATTGACATGTGGAGAACATGAAGGAAAACGTGGTGTAAATAGATTAGTAGAAAAATCATTGGGGCCTTCAAGAAGTCCCTCTAAAGAAGGTTTTTATTTGCCAGGTCTAGCTGCTTGCGGAGTAGAGCTTCAAAATAGATTTGGGAAGATAAGCCATCCAGGTCTCACTGAGGAAGAAGTAGATTTCCTTGCCAAAGTACCAGAAAAAATGAAAGAAATACTATCAAAAGAATTAGAACATCTTGCACCAGAAATTAATCAAAGCACAAAAGATAGAATAATTGAAGTTGCAGTATGTGATACGAGGTTTACTCCTACGCTAAATCTAAATGAATTATTCAAGCTATATGAAAATAACAGAGAAAAAATTATAAAGCTACAAAAAATGATGAAAAGTGTAATGGAAAGTTTAATTAATGAATCTATCAAACAGGGCCTAGAGAATTCCTTTCATTTACATATGATGCCAAACCTAGGGATGAGTAATGGCAAAGAGTTAATGAAATATGCAACATATAATGATTTTGGAACTACAGACATTCAATTCATAGTAAAAGGAGCCATGAAAGACGCAGGGCTATTAGTTCTCCTTAATGAATACATTATCTCCAAAACAGGAAAGGCACCCTTTGGCAAAGATTTCAATGTGAAGAATTCACCGAAGTCTCTAAAAGAAATGATCAGACTTTGCAAAGAAAAAATCTCTTCTAATGAAATGCCATTACTTATTGGTGTCGGAGACACCGTAACGTCATCAAAAGATATTGTGACCGGAAACCAGCTTCGTGGAGGAAGTGATAGACAGTTTCTTACATTAATCCAAGAGCTAGGGAAAAGTTATAATAAAAAAAATCAAGTTGTATTTGTAAATAGCTCAAACAATCAAGTCTCAAGACCTAAAATAAAAGGGAATGCAATGAATGGGATTAGTGATCCTGAAGACTTGTTAAAGTTTAATAAAGTGATGGAGAGTGGACCAAACGAATATATAGATTGGTTCAAAATGATATCATTAAATTGATAGTATTCATGAATAGCTGGAAATGAGTTAAAAGTATAATAATTAAATAAACATATAAAATGTTAATACAAAACAGATATAATGCTATAATAGGTTAACATATAATAGCAATGAAATTACCAAGAAGTTTTCCAGATATAAGTAGAGTTTCATTAGAAACCTTGCAAATTAATATTGGCTATAAATGCAATCAAACTTGTCAACATTGCCATGTAAATGCAGGTCCTAATCGTTGGGAAATGATGGCAAATGAAATTCTTGAACTTATTCCAAATGTTATTAGCATTCACAATATAAAGGTACTAGACATTACAGGTGGAGCACCAGAACTTCATCCTAAATTTAAGTATATAGTCAAGAAAACTAGGGAAATGGGTGTAGAAGTAATAGATAGATGCAATCTAACAATTTTACAAGAACCTGGATTCGAAGATATGGCGAGTTTCTTATCAACAAATAAAGTGCAAGTGGTCGCTTCTATGCCTTGCTATCTGGAAGAGAATGTAGATCAACAAAGAGGCAAAGGTGTTTTCAATAAAAGCATTGCTGCTCTAAGAGAGCTCAATAAATATGGCTATGGATTACCAAATAGTGATCTTATACTAAACTTAGTCTATAACCCTCAAGGCCCAAACCTTCCACCATCTCAATTTTCACTAGAAGATAGCTATAGAAAAGAGCTTCTTGCAAAATATGGCATATATTTTACACGGCTATTCGCATTAACAAATATGCCTATTAATAGATTTGCTAGTTTCCTTCAAAGTCAAGGCAAACTATCTGAATACAAGGAACTTCTTTATCAAAATTTTAATCCTAAAAATCTAGAATCAATAATGTGTAAAAATACTTTAAGCTTAGACTGGCAAGGCAATCTTTATGACTGTGATTTTAATCAACAGCTGGGAATTAAAATCAGTGGTAAAGTGAAAAACATATACGATCTAATTAAACCATCTATCACGTTAAACAATAATTCAATTTCAGTAGGGGAGCATTGTTTTGGTTGCACCGCGGGTTGTGGCTCAAGCTGCGGCGGTGAACTATCATGAAAATCATAATTTATAAAAAATACTCACTTACATGCAGGGCATATTGCTCTTACATTTAAAGTTGATTCTAATAATTTAAAACCCAGATCTTCTGCTGCAGATCTTCCTACTTTAATCACAACTTCACTTTCAAACTCCTCAGTTCTTCCACATCTAATACAAATCAAATGATGATGGTCTGGTTTATCTAAACTAAGCAATTCAAATCTATGACCACCCTCGCTTAGCTCTAGCTCATTCAAAAAACCCATATCAACAAGCAAGCGCAGTGTCCTGTAAATCGTTGCCAAAGAAATACGCACATCTAGGTTTAAAAGCTTATCGTGAACATCCTCAGCACTTAAATGAATTCCTGAACCTAAATCCTCAAACAAAGCTAGTATCTTGCGCCTTTGAGGGGTCATTCTCCTCCCATCCTGATGCAAGCCAGATTCAAGGGGCGAAGTTACGTGATGAAAAGAAGTAGGTGCAACCAAACCAAAAAGATCTAATTCTCAATTATCTATTCTAATGAGAAAGGGGAAAGCTGTCATTCCTTCAGAGGTTACCTTCTTGTAAAAAAAATAGTTACTTTTCAGAAGCAATATATTTATATTGTTCCTAAGCTAATAAAAAATGATGACTGACATAACCTATACATTAATCAGCGAGAAGCATACAGCCCTACTTATTGTTGACTGTCAAGAAAAATTAATGCCAGGCATTGACAATAATCAAAACATAATTTTTGAAATAAAGAAATTAATAGATGCTTGTAAAACCCTCAATATAAAAACCTATCATACAGAACAAAACCCAGAAAAGTTAGGCTCAACAATAGAAGAGATAAGGGTTAATTTAGATAATGATAGCTACTCTAAAATGGCTTTTAGTGCCAACGAATGCAATGATCTAAAAGAAGATTTTAACAACAATAATATTGAGAGTATAATTCTTTGTGGAATAGAAACTCATATTTGCATATTACAAACTGCCTTGGATTTTATTTCAGAAGGTTATAATATAATAATTCCTAGAGATGCTATAGGGAGTCGCAAAGACATAGATAATGAAACAGGCTTTTTAAGACTCTGCAACTCTGGTGCGATACCAGCGACGACAGAAAGTACAATATTTGAACTATGTAAAACAGCCAAAAGGAAAGAGTTCAAAGAAATAACTAAAATCATCAAGAGATCAATTTAATGATTCAAGAAAAAGATAAAAGACCTATTGATAAGAAAAATAAGGTTAAACAGATTTATTAAATCTGATAAATGAACACTTTTGAGGGCCAAGAATCAGGAAATTCAAAAATACCAAAAAAAAAAAGGAATAATCCTAAAAAACAACTAAATTATAAGAAAATAATCAAGATAAAAAAAAATGGATGACTTTTATAGAAATCTGCTTTCAGCTGTTCTGACATTTTTCATTGGATGCATTTTAACCTTAATACTTTCTAGAGTATTAAAGAATATACTAAATAAAATAGCAGAAAAAACAAAAAGCAAAACAGATGACTACATAGTAAAATTATTAATAGAAACATTGAAACCACTAGGGTTTCTTGTTAGTGGAATAATTTCATGGAAATTATTAATGGTTGGAGGAATTATTGACAAGACTACTATAGGAATTGCGAAATTATTATGTTTGGTTTATGTCATTAGATTTATAAATAGACTTTTACTTAAGATTATTAGCCGATGGTCAAACCGTATTAATGATATATCTGTAAGTACAATGATTAGATCTCTAAGTCCCATGGCAAGTGCCTCTATTTGGAGTATTGGAATAATCTTTTACCTTCAAAATATGGGGGTTCAAATGGCTGCAATATGGGCTCTTCTTAGTGCAGGTGGTATAGGTGCAGGTTTAGCATTAAAAGAGCCTGTTCAAGAGTTTTTTGAATACATAACCATTCTATTAGACAAACCTTTCCAAAATGGACAGTTTATACATATAGATGATATCTGGGCCAAAGTTGAGAGAGTCGGTGTAAGGTCAACAAGGCTTAGGAGTATAAATGGAGAAGCAATAATATTGAGTAATAGTAGGCTAACAAATGGTATAATATCTAACTATGCAGAGATGGAAAAACGTAGACTAGTTCATCGTTTAGGTGTTATATATGAAACATCTTATGATCAAATAAAACAAATACCTAAGATCTTAGAAGAGATTGTAGATCAAGTAGATAATGCTATATTTGACAGATGTCATTTTGTAGAATTCTCAAATAGCAGTTTAGATTTTGAATTAGTTTATTATATACCTACCAGTGATTACTTATTAGCAATGACTGCTCAACAAGAAATCAATTTAGAGATAATAAAACGATTCAAAGCTGAAAATATAAGTTTTGCATTCCCAACTCAAACTATTTATCTAAACAAAGGAATAGAACAGATTAATACAATTAATTCCTAATCATTTAATCAAGAGATAAAGCCTCGGTATATTTCCATAATTCTTCAGCTAAATATTCAATATTACTTTCTTCACTTGTTTTTTCTTCATCAAAGATAAATTTTCCCGGAGAAATTAACCTATTAGAATAGAATGAAAACCCTTTTTTTACATCATCTGATAATACGAGTGTGTTAAGTAATTTGCCTGCATTTAATGTTGAAGTTGAAATTTTAAAAATATCTCTAGCTAAGAATGCAAATAGAATTTGTCCAATTTCATTATATTTTCTACTATACTGAAAAAAACCCTTTCTAGTCCTTGGGATTACCAAACCAGGAGCCCATGCAATTATAGGGATATGTCGATTTTTTCGACTTAAATTCTTAGAAAGCTCTTTTGCAAATAAAATATTACATAACTTACTATCTTTATAAGCTTTATCCGCACTAAATTTAGATCCATCAATCATCTCGAATCCTTTACCTTGCTTCAAACCATTTAAAGAACCAAGACCTGCAGGTTTTCCAATTTTACCTCCAGAGCTCCTCGGATTATGTACCTCAGATGAAGTAATAATTACCCTAGGAGATTGTGATTTAAAGAGAAAATCTATAATCTTCTTTGTTAAATAATAATGAGAGAGATGATTAACTGCAAAAGTTAATTCATATTGTTGCTTTGACCATTGAGGATTCTTTGCCCCAGTGTACTGTAAACCTGCATTAAGAATAATAACATCAATAACATTTACTTCTGACTTTAATTTTGCAACAAATTTATTTATTTGATGTAAATCTGATAAATCCATTACAGGCGTTCTCAATGAATTACCTTTAAAAAATGATGAACCTATCTTTTGCTTTATCTTTGTATATGTTTCTTCAGAACGAAGTTTGCTACGACATGGGATTATTAATTTATGGCCTTTAGATATTAGTTGTAAAGAAGCTTCAAGACCAATTCCACTTGATCCTCCTGTGATCAAGATAGTTTTAGATTGATCTTCTTTCAAAATTAAACCAATATTCTTATTGCCCATTATACCTTGCACAACATCCTTAAGATATTAAATAATATTTTCTAAGCATTATTTAAAACCTATTGATTTTGAATTTAAAATTGCTAAAAAACAAAATCTTATGGTAGATAAACTATCATTTATCATATCAGTATAAAATTATCCAAAAAGTAACTTCATCTAGTTGATAAAAAACATTAATACATGCGACGCTGAAACACCTATCGAGCTATTCTTTCTCTCTATTAGGAGGAGGGAATCCAGTGCCGAGTGAAACGGGCCAGCCTCTAGCTGAGAATTTAAGTTTAAATATCAGTAATAACGAGAGTGATTTACTACTTGATCAAAACCATATAGAGAAGTCATGCTTAGATGTTTTGGTTCTGGGCTCTGGTCCAGGAGCATTAGCTATAGCTGCTGCTCTGGCAAAAGAGAATCTCCAAATTGAAATCCTCTCTGCCCAAACTAAGGATGATACTTGGCCTTTTACCTATGGGATATGGGGAGAAGAGGTTGACGATCTTGGGTTAGGTCATCTTTTAGAACATCGCTGGCAAAACACTGTGAGTTTTTTCGGCGAGGGTTCCATGAATCCAAAAGACAAAAAGAATTTTGCGACCGAGCATAACCGTGACTATGGACTTTTCGACAAAAAGAAATTGCAAATGTATTGGCTCAATGAATGCGAACAAAGATCGATAAAATGGCACCTAGGTACAGCTGAAAGCCTTGAAACCAATCATATCTACAGTACTGTTACAACCTCTTCCGGAGAAAAATTAACTGCGAGACTAATAGTTGATGCAACTGGTTACAAACCTGTTTTCGTAAAATCTCCAGATCAAGGTCCTATTGCTGTTCAAACCTGTTATGGGGTCGTAGGTAAATTCAATACGCCACCTGTAAAGAAAGGGCAATTTGTATTAATGGATTATCGATGTAACCATCTAAATGAAGAGGAAAAGTTAGAACCCCCTACATTTCTTTATGCAATGGATATGGGTAATGGAAACTTCTTTTTGGAAGAAACGTCTTTAGGATTATCTCCCCCCTTTACTCTAGAAAAATTAAAATACAGATTAGAGAAAAGGCTTTCACATAATGGATTAAAAATAACCAGTTTAGAGCATGAAGAGTTAGGTCTTTTTCTACCTATGAATATGCCTATACCTGATTTATCTCAACCTATACTTGGCTTTGGAGGGTCTGCTGGGATGGTTCATCCTGCTTCTGGTTATATGGTTGGCAGTCTTCTAAGGAGAGCACCTGATGTAGCTAAAGCCATTTATATTGCGATGCAAAATCCAGAAGCATCCCCTAATCAATTAGCAAAAATAGGTTGGAATATTTTGTGGCCAGCCGAATTAAAAAGAAAACAAGCTTTATATAAATTTGGATTAGAAAAATTAATGAGGTTCAAAGAAAATCAACTTAGAGACTTCTTTATTGAATTTTTTAGCTTGCCGAATAAACAATGGTATGGTTTTCTTACTAACACATTAACTCTCAAAGAACTAATTCTTGCGATGTGGGCAATGTTCAAGAAAGCACCCTGGAATATCAAATGGGGATTAATGGAAATGCAAGGTAGAGAACTAAAATTACTTTTTAATTTTCTAAAGCCAAATCCATAATATCTAATGAGAAAAATCCTAATTAGTGGCGCAAGTAGAGGAATTGGCAATAGTATTGCTAAACAACTTTTACATGATGGCCATGAAATAAGTCTTGGTTTAAGGAATGAAACTAGATGGAAAGAGAATAATTCCCTAAACGAAGAAAGCAATAACGATAGACTTATAACATGTGAATATGATGCATTAAATAGAGAGTCACCAAAAAATTGGATAGATAAAACTATAAAAGAGTTTGGTGGAATAGACACACTAATCCACTGTGCTGGGATATTAAAAAAAACAAATTTTCTATTTAACAACAATGAATATTCAGATATTGAATGCCAATGGAAAACAAATGCAATTGGGCCATGGTTGTTAACAAAAGAGGCCTGGAAATACTTATTATTAGAAAAAGAAGCAAGGATTATTGTCCTAGTTTCTATGAGTGGAAAAAGATCGAAAGGGAATTTAGCTGGTTATTCTATGAGCAAATTTGCATTAATGAGCTTGTGTCAAACAATGAGAAATGTAGGATGGGAGCATGGTATCAGGGTCACTGCCATATGTCCTGGATGGGTAAATACCGAGATGTCAAAGGAAGTGAAGGATTATTCAAAATCAAACATGACTCAACCTGAAGATATTGCAAAACTTTGTTCAAGCTTATTAACTCTTAGTAATAGCTGCATACCATTTGAGGTTTGTATAAATTGTAATCTGGAAGTTAATTAATAAGTAATTGTCTTTTCTAATTCGTATTAGAATCTACACTACGTTTAGTCATAAAGAAACCACCTAAACGAAGCATACTTGATCTAAGGTATTTATGAAAATAATTTCTATATAAGCCACCAAAAGCTTTTCCCATAGAAAAGATTGTTTGAATTAAGCCTGCAACAAACTTAAACAGCCATAAAGCTACTAATACTGTAATAGCTAGTGAAGCAATCGAATAAAACTTATTAAGCTGCTCCTGAATAGGCTGGAGGAACTGAAGATAGTCAGAGAAATTCATCGCCAACATATAATGAATATTATTTTAATATGATTACAATTAAAACAAGAGCAAGCAAGCATTATACAAATAACTTAAATAAATTTCAAAATAGGAATATTCTAGAATCTTCTTAAGAGTTAATCCATATTGAAATATTAAAGACTTTATACATTACATAAGCAATAGAATTCATTGAAATGGCAATGAAAAGGCCTTTTAATCGATTTACCATGGTTGTAAATAGAGGAAGATCA
Organism: Prochlorococcus sp. AG-409-P19; assembly: GCA_003215315.1. Classification (GTDB taxonomy): domain Bacteria; phylum Cyanobacteriota; class Cyanobacteriia; order PCC-6307; family Cyanobiaceae; genus Prochlorococcus_B. The sequence continues at coordinate 85,895 of QCKO01000002.1, forward strand.
ACGAGATCGTAACCGCCAAAACTACCTGATAAAAATAATATCCACATTGGCAAAGACCCAAATATAATTCCTATAAATAGACCAAAGATAAAACCAAAACCAAGAAACAATGACAAAATCATAGCTATCAATGTAATCAAAAACGAGCCATTCAAACAAATATTCAATTCCACCTCTAAAATATGAGGCATTTGACTATTTCCATCTAACTGCCGTACACAATCTTCAACCTCTTTACATGAGAGTCTGAAATATCCTGTATCAGGAAGCCTTTTTGATTTATACCGTTTTAATAATCTTGCTTTTAGCAACTCAGGCTGATCTGTCTTTAAGGTAGTAATTATTTCATCAGGATTTAACTTTCTAAGATTGTCATTGAGATTATTTGATTGACCAATCTTATATAGATCTCCATTTCTTAATAGGTAAACAAAACCTGACATGATAATCTAAAAAAAAGGAAATAAGGTTATTAAAAACATATCTCAGATACCTTTGAGATTATGCAAATCGGAAGTATTGTCTTTTTCATACTGGAAAATGCTTATTACTATAAACAATAACGTATGATAAATTAAAAACCAACTTGAGATTTTTTTTAAGAAGCAAATAATGGATCAGAACATTTTATATAGCTTTAGACGTTGTCCCTATGCAATTCGAGCACGGTGGGCATTAATAAATACGCATCAGGAGGTTATATTAAGAGAAGTTAACCTCAAGAACAAATCACTTGAATTCCTTTCTCATTCAAAGAAAGGAACTGTCCCTATTTTAATCACAGGAAAGAAAGTTATAGAAGAAAGTTTAGATATAATGATATGGGCCATAGAGAAATCAAATAAAAGTTATTTATTGGGAGTTAATAATTCCAATATGAAAGCAACCATATTTGAATTGATCAACCAAAATGATACTGCCTTTAAATATCATTTAGACAGATATAAATATTCATCGAGATACTGCAAAAGCAAAAAAGAAGAGCATAAATCTATGGCCTTAAAAATACTTTACTCTTTAAATAATCGTATTAAATATACATCCAGGTTCTTAGTTGACGAACATGAAACATTAGCTGATTGGGCAATTTGGCCATTTGTCAGGCAATTCCGCCTTGCCGACAAATTATCATTTGATAATAATAATAAGCTAGAAAACCTAAACCAGTGGTTGAATTATTATTTATCGCATAATAATTTTGATTTTATAATGAGAAAGTACAAAGTTTGGGAAACAAAGGACAAACCAATCTTCTTTGGCTAATAGAGTTAACTTATAATAAAATTAGTCCATGGATCTTCTTTTATCAATAATTCTAGAAAGTTCAAGAAAATAGCCTGCAGTGCAAAACTTCCCCAAATTCCTATCTCTATTTCCTATATCACTTCTATATTCTGCCGTTTCAGCCATAACCAGGTCTAATTGGTCTTGGGGAAGTTCATACAATTCTTTTAGTTCAACCTCCCTACCAAGTAAATGGCTCTTAAACCATTTTTCTCTTAATTCCTGTTGAGGAATATCTTCATAAATCCTACGGTTCATTGATTAAAGACCATTTACATTAAAAACTAACAGTAAAAATTGATAATTTCTTTTCTATAGTTTATAAATTGTCATGCTGATGCCTTTGATGGCCTAGTTTGAATATAAAAAGCAAGGATGCCCAAAAATATTGTGATAAGTCCACATATTTCCGTCCATTCCATTAATCCAAAGTTATGAATAAATAGGGGAGCGATGACCGTAATCAATCCGCCTGAAAGAAGAGGTTGTAAAAATAGTTGCTTAATTGAGAATATAGGCAATGTATTTGTTCTATTTCGAGGATCCGCCAATCTTAAAAGCAATAAACCACTAGCAGCAACCCCTGTTGCATTTCCAAATTCAGCAATAGACCTCTCAAACCAATCTTGACGAAGAACTAATCTGGCAAAAATCAACATTCCAAACAAATTCCAGCTCAAGCCAGCAATAGCCAATACAGTTATTGGCAACCAATTTTCAATTAACAAAGGCAAGTTTAATCCCGCCATAGCTGTAGCAATTAGTAAGTCAGTAGAAAGAATTCCAATCTCTCGTTGAAATATTGAAGAAATAACATGAGTTTGTTTGATTTTTTCTAATAAAACTCTTATAAGCAAAGAACCCAATAAGGCCAGAGGGAATACAGGAAAAGCCATCGCCACATCATCGACAATTGACCCCGAATAACTTGATAGGAATCTAATAAAATCAAGAAATATAACTCCTATTAATATTGCAAAACCTGCCAAAGCAAGGTTTATAGCTAATAAACGTATTTGGTCTATAAAACCATTAGAGATCTCTATCTCATCAGCTTCACTAACTAAATCTTTTTCTTGATTTACCCAACCATTTAGACGGGCAATAACAACAAGACCACTACCAATCAAAGTAGAAGAAAGAAGCCCGACTGTAGCCATTGCCAATCCAAGATCTAATCCATCAGAAAATCCCAAATTCCTAAAACTTGATCCCATAATTGCAGCAGCACCATGTCCCCCTTCAAATCCAACCTCAAGCAAACAACCCATCAATGGATCAACGCCGAAATAAGGCAATAAGAAAAATAAAACAACAATACCACCAACAACATATTGACCAAAACCAAGCAAAAGAGCTAACACAGCTTGAGAAGCAACTGGTTTCCAAACTCTTTTCAAGGATGGAATTGGTCTTCCAATCATTAAAGTTGCAAAAACAAGAGTCAGTAAAGGAGTAGGCAATTGAACCCAGACATTCATAACTCCAGAAGGCAATAATGGAAATGCTCCATATGGACCAACAACAAATCCAATCACACCAGCCAATAAGGCTATTGGTATTCCAAAGCGTTCCAACTTCATTGCAGATTCCATTCTTCGACCCAAACTTAAAATAATTCCAAGAACAACTAATAATCCAAATGCCAACAACAAAGTTGAAGCTGAATTTATCTCTATAAAACCAATAAAACTCATAAACATTAAAAAGATCTATTAATTAGTCACAGAGCAATAAGAATGGAGTATTTGGCTTTTGAACATCTTCATAATCATAAAAAAGTGCATTATAAATTATCTAAAATATACTATAGAATGATTATTATTAGTAAGTTCTAATAACATTTTACCTTCCAGGTTAATCTATCTTAAACCCTAGTCAAAACAAAATAATAATATTATTTCAAAATCAATCATAATAAAAAATTTGTTCTTTTTAAATATGAATAATTAGAAATCTATCTTCCTCTAAACAAGCAAGAAAAGAACTAATGCATGAAAAACCAATTCAATAAGACCCATTTTTAATAGCAAATCTGACTTATTAGATTTCTGAAAACTATCGTTCTTCTCAAAAAAGACTTCTTTTTGTTCAGTAGTCAAAGAATTCATTTTCTTCTTTCCATAGCATCCTACTTAAGCGTAAATTTCAAAAAATGGAAGCAAAAAAAAACCCCGTCCAAAGACGGAGTTTTTTGAAAGGTAAAAATAAACTTCTTTAAATTTATTTCAAGGATACTGATGCACTATCCATATTTCCTAATGCATTCGAAACACGCTTGAAATCAAAGCCCATGGCTCTAAGAGCGTGCCAGAGATGTCCCTGAATAAAGAAGAAACCTAAATAATAGTGAACATTTGTCAACCATGCACGAGAAGTATGTGCACCGCCGGAAAGATCCACTGTATCAATCCAATATGGAGAGATACCAAATTTAAGAGCTAAAGGCTCTCCGAACCACTCAATTGGATAAACAGTAGTGTTAGTTGCACACCAGAAGGCAGCAACAACAGCCATCCAACCAATTCCAGCTAAAGACCAAGAAAGAATTGCTTCTGCGGAAAGAAGACCAGCTCCTTTGAACTTGGTGTATTCACCAACTTGCTTAGTAGCAATATGGAAAGCTCCACCAGTGATCTGAAGGAAAGCCAAGAAAGCATGGCCGCCCATAACATCTTCGAGACTATCGATCTCAAGAAAATCAAACTGATGGTTCCAAATGTTGCTCAAATTCAAGTTGTATTCAACCTGGCGTATTCCACCAATAGCTGGATCGTAAATCCCATGAATCCTTGCCCATTCAACAAACCAAATACAAGCAACACCAAAGAAAATCAAATGGTGACCAAGAATAAAGGTTTGATTGTCAGGGTTATCCCATTCAAGCTTAAATTTTCTAGCTTGTGACACAGAAGAATCCTGCATGTCACTAGAAAAAAGCAATGAGTGCATTAATCCACCAGCTCCATAAACCATGGACAAAACCAAGTGAACCACTGCAATTGCAATCACTGCACTGCCACCTACAAAAGCGCCAGTTTCATCAAAACCAATACCAAGAGCTGCCAAATGCGGCAGTGCAATTAAAGGCTGATGACCCATTGGTACTGATGGGTCAAAACGAGCCAATTCAAATAATGTGAAGGCACCTGCCCAGAATGCAATCAAGCCAGTGTGAGCGGCATGAGCAGCAATAAATTTGCCTGAGCGGTTGGTGACCCCAGAATTACCAGCCCACCACCCGTAGGTGACATCTGGATTTCCATAGGTCTGCATTAGAAGTGCAATTTTTCAAAGCGACCCGACCTTACTTCAAATTCGGCTTTTACACATACAACAGCAAGAATCTGTAAGTATTTTTTTTTTTTAATCTAATAAATTTGACTTTTAAAGGATTTTTGCTTGTTTTTTGTAACTTTTCATATGTCTTGAAAGCAGAAATTCATATAAATTCTCTCATAGAAGAGATTTTTTAGAGCCTATCTAAAAATCAAAAGTACTCTTTGAATATCCCAAATAGTTTCAAGATAGTTCCAAATCAATAGAAAATTGCAAGCTTAAAAACACATATCTACATAAAGGTTTCGTCCTTTTTAGCTAATCAAAACAAATAAGACTATTCATTGAAACTACCCATCCAAATATGTAATTAATATAAAAAAACAATTTGCAGTCCTTTTTTATAACTATTAGAAGGGAAAGCTTTGATTAATTACAAATGGACTGTACCCAGACAAAAAGTCTCGAAATGGGAACAGAAGCCCATTACAGAAAAGAAGCTGCTCGTTATCGCAACTCGCTTGCTTACAACAAAATGGTACAGCTTTACCCTGTCTTGGAGCTATCTATAAAAAATTGCCAAGGAGAGAAATTAGTAGCATAGACTCAATTGTCTGGTTAAAAAAATTTTCCAAGAAATGATTATTGAATCTAAGTAGTAATTTCAAACTATATCTAAGCTGCTTTATCGACTATATGAGCATCGCGATCTCTCCAATACTCCATAGCCTCCTTACACCATCTAATGTGATAAATCACATTAGGTTTCCAAGGTTTGTTCTTTCCCTCATCAGAACTTCTCCAATGAGTACCAGGCTTGAGATATCCAATTTCTCTCCATAAACTTAGAGTCCCTTCACTAACGCCTAGCAAATCACTAGCTTCTTTTTCTGACACCCAAGAACTTGGTTTCATTCCATTCATAATGGTTAAACAGTTTTAACGTATATTTTGATTAGAAGTAAGTAACTCATAAAATATAGGTAAATATACAACTTCTTTAACAAGAGAAAAAGGAATGAATTAAAAATCAAACCTTATCGTTGAGAAGATATAAATTCCCAATATTTAACTAATGCCATTCCCGAATAAATCCGTTAGTCATTGGAATAGTTAACCCTGAGTCATTTGAAAGTTCCAAAGATTGCAAAGGCTCATATTCAAATTGGGTATCATTTAACTCTTCCCCTTCTTGCTTAAAGTTTCTTATTATCGTCCAACCGCTAACCCACTTTGAAGTATTACTAATATCACTCCAATGCACTCTTAAAGAAAGAGTCCCATCCACTACAGAAACCATATCAACCCACCTTGTCTTTCCTTTACCTCCATAATTAATAGCTACAAAATAGATTTGACCTTTTACCTTTGTTTTACTTGTCCATGACTTAAGAGGAGGCCATCTCATTTAATATCGTTATGAATATAATTTTATTATATAAATAAAAGATTGAAAATCATTTTTTAATCATCCGGCTATATTCATCTCTGATGGATTTCAATAAAGCCTTTTTTCTTTCCAATGTAATTTGTTTATCTCTCAAATCTATATCTTTCCTTTGTTGCTTAGTCAATTCCATCCAATCATTAATAGGAATCATTTCTTTTCTATTAAAAGGCTTTTTTTTCAGACGCAGAAAACCTTTACGAGGAACCTTAAAGTAAATAAAGATTAAGAAGACAATTATCAATAAGAATGCTAATAGATTCATAATTATGTCATCCAAATTAATAATGCTATAAATACTATACACATCATTAAATAAAAAAAAACTATACTCCCTCTCCAAGTCTCCATAAATTGATACCTGCATTCTTGATATCTATAGAATTTACAACTGATCTAGTATCAAAAACCCAAGTTGGGGTTCGCATTAGTGTTGAAAGGTAATTCCAATCAAGATTCTTAAATTCATCCCAATCAGTAAGAATTAACAAAGCATCTGCACCTTTTAGCGCTTCCGAAATATCGTTCGCCACAGTCCATTGACCAGGAGAATTTTTAGAGTATTCATCTATATCTTCCTGAATTCTTTGAGGTTTGACTTTTGGATCATAAATTGACAGTTTTGCTCCTTCTTCTAACAAGTCTAATGATATTTGTATAGCAGGTGATTCTCTTGTGTCATTGGTATTTGCTTTGAAAGAGAATCCAAGTATTGCAATATGCTTACCATTAACTGTTCCGAATAGTTTTTGCAGCACAATCTTACAGATTCGTTTTTGTTGCCAATTGTTCAATTCAACAACCTGTTGCCAATAATTACCAACTTCGGGGATACCAAAGTAACCACATAAATATACTAAGTTTAATATATCCTTTTTAAAACAACTTCCACCAAAACCAGGTCCCGGCGCGAGAAATTCTCTACCTATCCTTTTATCTGCACCAATAGCATTTGAGACTTCAGCAACATCTGCACCTGTCACCTCACATAAAGCAGAAATAGAGTTAATGGAGCTTATTCTCTGCGCTAAAAAAGCATTTGCAGTCAGCTTAGAAAGTTCACTACTCCATAAGTTTGTCTTAATTATCCGCTCTAAAGGAACCCATTTAAGATAAATATTCACCAAAGATTCAATAGCATCAGTATCTTCCCCCCCAACTAAAACCCTATCTGGCCTTTCTAAGTCATTAACAGCTGTCCCTTCTGCTAAGAATTCAGGGTTAGACAATACAGAAAAAGTCGGATTTTTTCCTTGTACTAAATTATTTTGTTTTGTTGTATCTAAAATTTCTTTAATAGTTTGAGCTGTTCGCACAGGAAGAGTGCTCTTTTCAACAACAATGGTATGCCCCTTGGCACATTGAGCCACTTGCCTTGCACTTGCCTCAACCCATCGAAGATCACTAGCTTGACCAGCACCAAGACCTGAAGTTTTAGTAGGCGTATTAACAGATATAAAAACCATATCTGCTTCTGATATAGAATTCTCAATATCAGTAGAGAAAAACAAATTTCTTCCTCTAGTCCTAGAAACTATTTGGTCTAAACCAGGCTCATAAATCGGTAATTTTGATAAATCGCTACTATTCCAGGCTGAAATTCTTTCAGGATTTATATCAACTACTTTAATTTGAATATCTGGACACTTATCTGCAATAACAGACATAGTTGGTCCGCCTACATATCCAGCTCCAATACAACAAATATGACATATATTTTTCATTTTTAAATCTGAGTTTTAGTTAATTCTTCAAAAAGGTAATTAGATTATCAATTTCATTCAAATTAAATGAAAATTGAGTAGTTAAGCTATCAGAGCTAGAAGAATGAAGCTTTTTCAGCATAACAATTTCTTTAGACAACTCATCTTCACCGATAATCAATGCCCATTGAGCTCCAATCCTATCAGCTCGCTTGAATTGTTTAGAAAAAGTTGAGCCTGAATAATCTAGTTCTATAGGTATGCCAGCAAACCTTAATTTTCTTGCAACATCTAAAGCGACTCCATCAGTATTGCTACCACGGTGAATTAAATAGACACAAGGGACATCTTTATTAGTGAATGAGTCCCCCAAAAGGAGAATTAATCTTTCCATACCTATAGCCCAACCAATAGAAGGAGTATTACCCCCACCTAAATCACTAATTAACCCATCATATCTACCTCCTCCACACACTGTAGCCTGAGAGCCTAGCTGATCACTTGTAATCTCAAATGCAGTATGACTATAATAATCAAGACCCCTAACAAGCTTGTGGTTTACTTCAAAAGGTATACTTAATTGATGAAGAAGTTCTTGTAAATAAAAAAATCTTTCTCTACTTTTATCAGACAAGAATTCATTAAGAGAAGGTGCATCTTCCAACAACTTTTGAGTATTAGGGTTCTTTGAATCTAAAATCCTTAAAGGGTTTACATTAATACGTTGCTTTGAATCTTTATCTAGAAGCTCATACTTCTTCTCTAACCAAACTTTTAATTGTTTTCTGAAACAAGACCTATCTTCATTTGTTCCAAGACTATTCAATTCAAGTTTCACACCCTTTAAACCAACTAATTTCAGAAAATCCCAAGCAATTGAAATTAATTCTGCTTCGCTAAGTACTGATTCAAGGCCTACGAATTCAACTCCAAGCTGATGAAACTGTCTCTGTCGACCAGCCTGTGGACGTTCATATCGAAACATCGGACCTCCGTACCAAAGACGCTGTGGACCATTATTTAACAAACCATTTTCAATAACTGATCTGGCAACAGATGCTGTCCCCTCAGGCCTAAGAGTGCATGAACGGCCACCTCGATCAGAGAAGGTATACATTTCTTTTCCAACAACATCCGTCCCCTCTCCAATACCTCTCGCAAACAATTCAGTAAGCTCCAGAATTGGAGTTCGAATCTCTTTCAACCCAGCCCTATCAAAATGTTGCCGTGCTAAAGATTCAACATTTTGCCATCTCTTAATCTCAGAAGGCAAAAGGTCAACCATTCCTCTCAAGCTTTTAAGATCAGTCAAAATAGGTTTAAATCAAATCTGAATATATTTGCTTTAATGGAATTATTCATAAATGTTGCAAAATCATTGCGATATCCTAAAAATAGAGCTTCAGAATAGATGGCCTCTTTCATTTTTCAATAATTAAGGAGCATAAACAAAAAACTCATTTACTCAGAAGCAGTAATCCTAAAAAAGATTATTTATATAATAAATAATGCTTCAAATCAAAATATCATATAGGTATACTTTTATTTAATTAAATAGTTTATCAAAGATGGTGGCCTTATTTTACTTTAATTTATAATCTTGTTGCTCCTGAAAATCTAATAATCCAATTATTAACTCTCTTTCTTACGCTATAGGGCATTTCATTATGCAAATTAGTTAATTCTATTGCTCCCATTCTCTTTAACTCCTTTGAATCTAGTCGCCACATTTTTTCTGCTTCGCAAATCAAACGAGCCCAACTACGTGAATGCTGCCAATGGCGAAGTCTTTTTTTGAGAAAATTTCCATCAACGTAATATTGCCTATATATATACCCATCAACGACTTTTGATTTTTTATTTAAGGAACTCATAGCGTAATCATCTTGAAATTGATTTCCAAAAATTGACTTAGATACTCCAACTCTAGATATTTAAATAAAATCTGAAATGAGTAATTTATGTAAAACTCATTATTATTCTTCAACTTCAGAGACAGGGAAACATAAATTCGATATTTCCCGATCACTTAACTTTCGACTCCATGCTCTTGGGATAGGATCATTCCATCGAAAACCCGCCTCTTTCGCTAGATTACGTTGTTCATATGATATCTCTGCTTTGACTAGACGACGAGGTTCTAAAGCCTGAGCCAACAAATCATCAAGATTATTACATCGCATAAAAACCTCAGCCAAATAAACACAATCAGTCAAAGCTCTATGAGCATTCCAGACAGGAATGCCATACGCTAAAGCAAGGTCTCTTACTGATGGTCTGTTTTTCAAATTCCTATCTTTTGGCCAAACAATGTCCTCCATGGAGCAAATCCATGGCTTAGAAATCGTAGGCAATTCGCCCACTCCAAACCACTTTCTATCAAACTCGGCATTATGAGCAAGAATGACATCTGCAACAGCTACTAGACTTTTAAAAAAAACAATCCCTTCTTTGTAAGGTTGAGGCAATCTAGTAATTACTGCAGGTATTCTATTTATACTTTCCGCATCATTAGTCTCAACAGGTAACAAAAAAGATTGTTGAGCTAAAACCGAACGATGTCTAACATCAAAAAGTATTGCTCCAATTTCAAGACACTTGTGCTTATCAACTTCGAGACCCGTTGTTTCAGTATCCAAGATCAACAAAGTTGATGGACTTTTTCTTACTTCCTTCTTTAATTCATTTAACTTTTCAGATCTCAATAATTCCTCGGAAGAAGAGTCATTTATTTTAGAGCTCATCTCTGGAACTTGGATCTGTAGCAAATCTAACTGTCCAGAAAGTGCTTTAACCTCATTTTCGTCGCCCACGCTAAGCCGCCAATCATAGATAATTTATTATCCATAATAAAAAGGAAATTACTATCCATGATTTTTTTGATGGATAGTAAAAGAGTTCTTTGTTAAGTTAAGAATTAAATTCCGTGCCTTATCTCAGCGATATGATTCGATGGCGAAGAATTAATAATACCTCTTGCTATTGGCCTCCAAGACCTAAGGGCATCATAGAAATAATTGGTGGCAGCTACTTTTCTTTAAAGCCAGAGATAAGCTACAGGAGACTACTTGAAATGATTTCACTACAAAATATAGCTATCCATGCATGGAATTATGCTCCAAACTTTGATCACCAAGTTCAAGCGAATCAAGCATGGAAAAGCTTTAGGGTCTGCAGAAAGAAACTTGAAACAAGAATTGGGAGTCTTCCTCTATCTCTTAGAATAGGTCATAGTTTAGGCTGTAAACTTCATTTACTTTCTCCTGATGGAGGGCGAAATAGCAAAGCATTAATAGCATTGAGTTTTAATAATTTTACTGCAAAAAACTCAATTCCATTTCTAGGTAAAGTTTCAACCAAATTGAATATGAACACTGAATTTAGTCCAAGTCCAAATGAAACAATGAAGTTAATTTTTAAATACTATGAACAACCAAATAATTTACTTATAAGCTTCTCGAATGACAACCTTGATCAAAGTAATCATCTGTTAACCTGTTTACAAAAAAGAAGTCAAGATAAGTCTGGGATTTTAAAACTAGACGGAAATCATTTAACGCCTATTAGCACAGGCTTATCTGACAAGCTTAAAGATGCATTCCCAAATACACAAGCAAAAGCAAAAGTTATAGGGGAAATTGTTCATGCAATTTTAAAATGGCTATAGGGGCATTTAACTTCTTAAATTATCTAAAACAGATTTATCTTCTAAAGTACTTGTATCTCCACTAATCTCTTTACCAGAGGCCAAAGCTCTAAGAATTCTACGCATGATTTTTCCACTTCTAGTTTTTGGAAGAGACTCAGTAAATTTAATCTCATCAGGTTTTGCTATAGGTCCTATTTCTCTAGAGACATGAGCTCTTAATTGATCAATCGAGCCCTCATCAGGATCAATACCACTTTTCAATGTGACGAAAGCAACTATTGATTCCCCTTTCAAGTCATCAGGACGACCAACGACAGCAGCCTCAGAGACTAATTCATGGCTTACTAAAGCCGACTCAATTTCCATTGTTCCAAGCCTATGTCCTGAGACATTAATTACATCGTCAACTCTCCCCATTACCCAGAAATAGCCATCTTCATCTCGTCTTGCACCATCTCCAGCAAAGTAAATATAATTTCCATCAACAGGTTTTAGATATTCCCAATAACTCTCCCGGAATCTCTTGGCATTTTTGTGAACAGTTCTCATCATTCCTGGCCAAGGACTTTTAATTACTAAGTAGCCCCCTTCATTTGTAGATACAGAATTACCATTTGAGTCAACAACATCTGCATCGATCCCAGGCAAAGGCAGCGTGGCTGACCCAGGCTTTGTTGGCGTCGCACCTGGCAACGGACTAATCATCACTCCACCAGTCTCTGTTTGCCACCATGTATCGACTATTGGACAATTACTTCCTCCTATAACTTCTCTATACCAAACCCAAGCTTCAGGATTAATTGGTTCTCCGACAGTACCTAAAAGTCTCAAGCTACTTAAATCAAATTGATCAGGTATTTCCCTCCCTGATTTCATAAACGCCCTGATTGCAGTAGGAGCAGTATAAAAAATACTTATTTTATACTTCTGAATAACATCCCAAAACGCTCCTGGATTTGAAGGCCTTGGGACTCCTTCATACATAACCGTTGTGGCACCATTTGATAACGGACCATAAACAATGTAACTATGTCCTGTAATCCAACCAACATCAGCAGTACACCAATAAATATCATCATCGCGAATATCAAATATCCACTTAAAAGTTAAATGTGCCCATAAATTATATCCAGCAGTTGTATGCACTACACCCTTGGGTTTTCCAGTAGAACCAGAGGTATATAGAACGAAAAGTGTATCCTCACTATCTAATTGCTCTGCTGGGCATTCTGAAGTTTGCTTTTTAATAATTTCATGCCACCACACATCACGTTCAGCGTTCATTTGCACTTTTTCTCCTGTTCTCTGAACAACTAGAACAGACTTAACAGATGGGCAAGAGCCTTCAGACAAGGCATTATCAACAGCCGTCTTCAATGAAATTATTTTATCCTTTCTAAAACCTCCATCAGCTGTAATTACAGCTTTCGCATTGCCATCAACGAGACGATCCCTTAATGCTTCGGAAGAGAATCCACCAAATACAACCGAATGTGGTGCTCCTATTCGTGCACAAGCAAGCATAGCAATAGCAGCTTCGGGAACCATAGGCATATACAAAGCAACAAGGTCACCTCTTGTAATTCCAAGAGATTTCAATGCATTAGCCACTTTGCAAACTTCTGAGTGAAGCTCTCTATAAGTATATTTTTTTTGATCACCTGGTTCCCCCTCCCAAATCAAAGCTGTTTTGTCTGCAGTAGGCCCATCAAGATGTCTATCAAGACAATTAAAAGATATATTTGTTTTCCCTCCTACAAACCATTTAGCAAAGGGTGGATTAGACCAATCAAGAACCTTCTCAAATGATTTAAACCAATGAAGCTCTTTTAAAGCTGCTTCACCCCAAAATTTATTGGGATCAGTCTTTGCTGAATCAACCATTTCTTGATATCTAGTAAAACTAGAAATTTGGCTTGTCTTGACAAAGCCTGGAGAAGGTTCAAAAACTCTTTGCTCTTGTAAAACAGACTCTATTGAGATAGAAGGATCAGAAGCCATAGAAACAAAAACAACGATTCATTTATTGCATTCAAGCGATTTCTTACAACATGACACAAAGAGTGACACGCTTGTTAAAAACAATCTGAATAACCAAAATCTCATGAATGCCCCAAAAGCCATATTATTTGATCTTGATGGAGTGTTAATTGATTCAGAGCCTCTTCACGGGCAAGCATGGAAGGAAACTTCAGCTTTTTTTAATCTTAAGCTTAGCCCTAAGCAACTTCACCTTTTGCAGGGAAGAAGAAGACTTGATTGCGCAGAAAAAATTGTTGAATGGATAAAATCACCTATCACAGCCAAAGAGGTTTTAAAAATTCACAAACCTATTTCCAAGAAATTGATAAAAAAAGCAAAGGCAATGCCAGGGAGTAAGAGTCTTATAAGTTGGTGCTACAGCAACAATCTCCCAACAGCTTTAGTCACTAGCAGCAGCAAAGAATCTTATAAATTAAAAAGTGCTCCTCATGAATGGCTTAAAAGTTTTTCAACAATAATTGTTGGAGATGATCAAGAACTATCTCAAGGGAAGCCATTCCCTGATCCTTATTTACTGGCAGCAAAAAAGCTAAGGATAAACCCTACAGAATGTTGGGCTGTCGAAGACTCAATTTCAGGTGCAACATCAGCTCTAAAAGCGGGGTGTTTAGTATGGTTACTAGGAGTTAAAGGAGAGAGAAGCATAAAAAATTCTATTAAATTTTCAACTGGAAATTTAATAGAAATTAGCAGTCTAAATGAAGTTCTAAGGGAGCTAAAAAAAAGATTTCTCTTAATACAGCCTACCTAAGACAAACTGAGACAAACCTAATAATGCCTCTTTTGATGATGATTCTGGTAACCAATCAATTGCATGTCTAGATTCACTAGCGAATTTTTCAGCTAATTGACGCGATCTATCAATTGCATTTGAGCTTCTTACTAGTTCCAAGGCTTTATCTAAGTCTCCTTCATTAGAAAACTTTCTTTCAATAAACTCGGAAAGAATAGTTTTTTCTTCTAATGCATAAAGAACTGGGGCCGTTAAATAACCACTTGCCAAGTCACTCGCAGAAGGCTTACCTAATTGCTGATCGCTTCCAGTAAAGTCCAAAATATCATCTACAACTTGAAAGGCTAATCCTAACTTCTTACCAAAAAGATAAAGCATATCTAAATTACTATCTGACACTTCACTTAAGACACCGATAGCTTTTGAACTGTTAGCAATTAAAGAAGCTGTTTTACAATAACTTTTTTCTAAATAAGTGGAAAAAGATTGACAAGAATCATAACGAAAAAGTCCTTGCTTTATTTCCCCATCAGCCAAATCCATTATTACTCTACTGAGTAATTTAACAACCTGGAGGTTTTCAAGATTTGCTAAATGCCAACTTGCTTGGGCAAACAAAAAATCACCTGCCAAGACTGCAATTCTAGGATCAAATTTACTGTGAACAGTTGCAACGCCTCTTCTTGTAGCAGCTTCATCAACAACATCATCATGAACAAGAGATGCCGTATGAATCATTTCAGTTATCTGTGCCAACTTAAGGTGCTTAACAGGCAAATCTCCTTGGGGAGTAAGCGATCGAGAAATCAACAAAACAATACCTGGCCTTAATCGCTTACCACCTGCACTAAACAAATGTTCAGCAGCTGCTTGCAATATGGGATGTCCAGCTCCAATAAGGCTACGAAGATCCACGAGTAAGTTCTCAAGATCTAGCTCAACTGGCTGAAGGATGTCAGAGACTGTGGTCATGAAACCGTTCGTTCAACTGATATTAGAAGACACACGCATTTCTATGTAGAGAAACAAGCTCCACTTCTGGACGGATTCCCAACCAATAGTCTGCTCTCAATGCAAAGCCTCGTGGGTCGGAGGTTGAGTAAAATCTAGTATTAGCAAAGGGTTCTTGTATTTGATTAGTCGAATCCAAAGGATTCAGAAAATTTCTTAATTTATTCGCAAGAGCAATTGAAGGATCTATTAAACGGACATTAGAGGGTAACAATTTTTGCAATGAATTACTTAAAAGAGGGTAGTGACTGCATCCAAGCACAATTGCATCAACATTAGCCTTAATAAGTGGTTTTAAATATTCAGCTGCAACCTTTTCAACATGTTCAAAATCAACTTGTTCTCTTTCTATTAAAGGAACGAAAGCAGGGCAGGGTTGCTCTAAAACAAAAGTTTCTGGCCATAATTTCAAAATTTCTTTTGTGTAAGACTTTGAAGCAACTGTTGAAGCAGTAGCAAGAACACCAATTTTTTTTTCAATAATAATTTCTGCAGCAGATTCAATTAATCCAAAGGTAGGAATATTGGTAGAGTTTTCAATAATATCCATTGCCAAAGAATTGGTAGTATTACAAGCAACTACAACACCTGTCAGTTCTTGACATTTAAGCCATTCAATAACTTCATTAGCAATTTGTCTTATTTCTTCAGATTCCCTTGTCCCATAAGGAACTCTTGCTGTGTCTGCCAAGTAAACACATGACATGCCTGGATAAATATCAAGCACACTTTTAAGAACACTAAAACCACCAACTCCACTATCAAAGAAACCAAGACGATTGTTCAAATTCCCCCCCTTAGATAATTGAGTATGCCTTTTGAAATGGCAAAGGCAAGTTTGTCTCTATAAATACTTTGCCTTAACATTTGAGAATCAGTTCTACCAGTTACAAAACCAACCTCAATCAAAGCAGCTGGCATTGATGTTTTTCGAATCACAAAGAATCTTGATCTTCTCACGCCTCTATCTGGACTTTTAAGAGAAACCCTCAGAATTTCTTTATGAATTTTTTTCGCAAGTGTATAACCTCTGTATCCAGAATAATAATAAGTCTCCATTCCGTTGACATCTTTCTTATAGCCTCTAGGTATTGCATTTGCATGAATACTTACAAAAGCATCGGCTCTTGAATTATTTGCCTTCGTAACGCGAGCCTGAAGCCCCAAATCCCTATCATATCGACGAGTAAGAATAGTCTTAACACCTTTTTCAGAAAGTAAGCGTGAAACTTTCAATGAAATGTCTAGGACTATATCTGTTTCTCTTAAGCCTTGAACTCCAACAGCACCTGGATCAGGTCCACCATGGCCAGGATCAATAACTACAGTATATTTACCTCTTGGAACTGATGGGAGAGAAGAATAATCTAAATTCCTATAAGGATATCGTTTATATCTATTAAAAAGTGTTTTCCTTGTAACATCTCCTTCTCCAATTATTCTTAATTTATTTTGTGGCAATCCTACAAAAGATAATTCCCATTTATCAATTGCCGTGCCAATTAACTTTAATTTTGATGGCTCTAATTCTACAGAAGGTATAAACTCAACCACCAATCGAGTTTTCCCATTAGAAGGTTTGCCGAGCCTAATTTCTTTAATTGAACCATTCCCTTTAATAACTCTCGGGCGAGTTAATTCGCCTTGAAAATCAATCCATACACGATCACCTATTCCATCAGTTGCATATTTAAAAAAAGCTTCTAAATTAGCCGCCTTAGATGTTCGCAATTGCAAGACGCCATTATTTGTAACTCTCCAAGCAGCCAATGCACTTGCGGCTATAGATTCTATGGGGATTAACCATAACAATCCTGAAAGGAAACCAACATAAGCTAATTTTGCTTTGCAGTAGTTAATAGAAGGCATTAACTAAAACAATTCTGGTTTCCGATGCTTAAGACTAGGCATTTGCTTTCGAATCCTATCCACTCTAGCCTTATCAGCAGGTGCTATTGCAGCACCTGGAGTGACTCCAGCATCTGCAAGCACCGTTCCCCATGGATCAATAACCATGGCATGGCCATGACTTTGTCGGCGTCCATAATGTAAACCCGTCTGAGCAGGGGCTACAACATAAGCAGTATTCTCAATAGCTCTAGCCTGTAGAAGTATTTGCCAGTGATCCTTTCCTGTAAAGGCAGTAAACGCAGCTGGAATCATCAAAAGGTCTGCACCTTTATTGATCAAGTCTCTATAAAGTTCTGGAAAACGAACGTCATAGCAAATTGAAAGTCCTATTCGACACAAACCTGGAACATCAACAACTGGAGGTGTACTTTCACCTGAAACAATCGTGGCAGACTCTCTATAAGTATTACCTTCAGGTAGATCAACATCAAAAAGGTGAATCTTGTCATACTTTGCTAAAGACTGGCCATCTTTACCAAACAACTCAGCTCTATTCAATGTTCGCAGTCCATCTGAGGCCGGAACAGGGAACCCTCCACCTAACAACACGATTTGATATCGTCTAGCCATCGTTACAAGAAAGCTATTACATTTCTCAACAAGAGATGGTGCCAGTTTTAATCTTTTTTGATCATCTCCTAAAAAAGCAAAGTTTTCTGGCAAGCCAACAAGGTCCGCCCCCCTTCTTGCTGCTAGTTCAATTTGTTCTTCAGCAACGTTGAGATTAGACTCAACATCTGAAGTGCTAGTTAGCTGTAAAGCCGCCGCCAAGAAGTCAGGCACTGAGTTAAAGAGTAAGGGAAAAGATGTGGAGATTAGCTTGCACGCAAAACCCCCATTTCAATCTGCTTCGGAACAACAGAGAGATTGTCCAATTTGGAGCAACAAGCGAAATCATCATCATGATTACCAATTCTCGCAAGTCTTTGTCCATGACTTGCAATACGCAAACATCCCTCAATGTTATGTTTCCAAGAATCCCAGAGTGCTATTACCGCCATTGCCTCATCATTAATAACTTTAACATTATCAAGTTCATTCAAAAGAAAACAGACCAAAGCCCCTGCAGCTAATGAGTCTTCCAATGAATAAGCACCTTCCCAGCCACTTCCAAGAATACATACCTCTGATGATCGATCATTAATTAATTTGGCTGCAACAGCGCTTCTATTAGCAAGGGCCATAGTGTACAAATTTTTAGATTCTCTTAGACGATGTAGAGATTTAGTTCCATTAGTAGTGCTCATAAACACCCTTTTATCTTTTACCAAATCTTCTGATACGCCCAATGGAGAATTACCTAAATCAAAACCTTCCAGTTTCGTTCCACCTCTTTCCCCCAACAAAACCTTCTTTGAAGAAGACCATTTATCTGAAGAAAGTTTTAATTCATCTATATCTGCAAAAGCTTGCACAGAATCAGCTCCATTATGCAAAGCCCAAGCTATTGTTGTTGTAGCCCTAAGGACATCAATTACCACCGCTGATTCAGGAACTAATGCATCAGGGACATCTTCGGCAACATGAAAATAAGAAAGTTTCATTTCCTCAATGGCTGACAACTGGTGCCACAGTAACTAGATCATTAGGTTAGGTGCTAACAGCTTCATGAAACTATTTCGTCAAGGAGAAGGAACACGAGACATTAGAGATTTCATCTCACTCCTGGAAAGCAAAGGGCAACTAAAGCGTGTCAAAGGTGAAATTGATTCAGATTTAGAACTCGCAGCAATAAGTGATCGTGTACTAGGAATGGGAGGTCCAGCACTTTTATTCGAAAATGTAAAAGGTTCAAATATCCCAGTCGCCGTAAATTTATTAGGAACAATTGAAAGAGTTGTATGGGGAATGGGCCTACAAAAAATAGAAGATCTTGAAAAACTTGGGAAAAAATTAGCTTTATTACAGCAACCTAAGCCGCCAAAAGGCTTCCAAGAAACCAAAGATTTTGCCTCTGTTGCATGGGATTTACTCAAAGCAAGACCAGATATAGATCTGTTACCACCATGTCATCAAACTGTGATAACAGAAGAAAATCTAAATCTAAATGAATTGCCATTAATTAGACCATGGCCAAATGATGCAGGGGGTGTTATTACACTTGGGTTGGTGATTACAAAAGACCCAGAAACAAAAGTAGAAAATGTTGGAGTTTATAGACTCCAACGCCAAACAGAGAAATCAATGACAGTACATTGGTTAAGCGTAAGAGGTGGTGCAAGGCATCTTAGAAAAGCAGCTGCTATTGGTAAAAAATTAGAAGTAGCTGTAGCCATCGGAGTTCACCCTCTTCTTGTTATGGCAGCCGCAACGCCAATACCTGTTCAACTTAGCGAATGGCTTTTTGCAGGGCTTTACGCAAGAGAAGGGGTTCGTCTCACCAAGTGCAAAACAATAGACCTTCAAGTACCTAGCCATTCTGAAATTGTTTTAGAAGGAACCATCACACCAGGAGAAGAAATGAATGATGGTCCATTTGGAGATCATATGGGTTTTTATGGAGGGATCGAATCCTCACCGCTTATTAGATTTCATTGCATGACCCAAAGAAAGAAACCAATTTTCCTGACAACTTTCAGTGGAAGGCCTCCAAAAGAAGAAGCAATGCTAGCTATTGCTTTAAATCGAATATACACACCAATTCTTCAACAACAAATACCTGAAATTAGGGACTTTTTTCTTCCAATGGAGGCATTAAGTTATAAATTGGCAATAATCTCTATAGATAAGGAATATCCAGGTCAAGCAAAAAGAGCCGCTATGGCTTTCTGGACAGCACTACCACAATTCACATATACAAAGTTTGTAATTGTAGTTGATAGCACAATAAACATTAGAGATCCTAGACAAGTTGTTTGGGTTATATCAAGTCAAGTAGATCCACAACGAGATCTTTTTGTATTAAATAACACCCCATTTGACAGCCTTGACTTTGCTAGCGAACATATTGGCCTTGGAGGGAGGCTAGCTATCGATGCCACAACAAAGATTGGTCCGGAGAAACGTCATGATTGGGGAAAGCCATTAACAAGGTCAAAAGAATTTGAAAGAAAAATTGACTTAAGGTGGCAAGAACTAGGATTGTCGGACTTAGAAAATAAAAATCCTAATCCGGAATTATTTGGATATGTAATAGAGGAATTACTTCGTCAAAAACAAATAAACAATACATAAATTCATAATGTTAATTTGATTATAATAAATAAAATAAAATCATAAAAATGCATCTATTTAATTGAGCTCAATAGGTAAAGACCAGCCCATACGTACTCTTTCTGAAAGGGGAAGACTGCTTGGGCATGTTTGTGTACCAGGTGATAAGTCAATTTCACATCGTGCACTATTGTTTGGTGCTATATCAGAAGGAATAACAACTATTAAAGGCCTCCTACCAGCGGAAGATCCGATTAGCACTGCTAATTGCCTAAGAGCCATGGGTGTAAAAATTAGCCCTATATCAAAAGAAGAAATCATTACAGTCCATGGTGTTGGACTAAATGGTTTGAAAGAACCGATAGACATCCTCAACTGTGGAAATTCCGGTACCACAATGAGATTGATGCTTGGACTTTTAGTCGGACAGACTAATCAACATTTTGTCCTCACTGGAGATAAATCACTTTGTCAAAGACCAATGAAAAGAGTAGGGCAACCTTTAAAAATCATGGGTGGACAAGTGTCAGGTAGATGCGAAGGCAACTATGCGCCTCTATCCGTTGAAGGTAAAAACTTAAGAGGGGCAGTTATTGGAACACCTGTAGCAAGTGCACAAATTAAATCTGCAATTTTACTTGCCGCATTAACAGCAGATGGGCCTACAACCGTAATTGAACCCGCTCAATCAAGAGATCATAGCGAGAGAATGCTCAAAGCCTTTGGAGCAAATCTCAAAGTAGGGGGAGAAATGGGTAGACACATAACTGTGACCCCTGGAGCCATCCTCAAAGGACAATCAATTACAGTTCCAGGCGATATAAGTTCAGCAGCTTTCTGGTTGGTTGCTGGAAGCATCATTCCAGGTTCTGAAATAACTATTGAAAATGTAGGTTTAAACCCAACCAGGACAGGAATCCTTGAAATACTTCAACAAATGGGTGCCGATCTTGATCTCCTGAATACAAAAGATATTGCAGGAGAACCAGTCGGAGATATCTGTGTTCGTTATAAACAAAATTTAAATGCCTTTAACTTAACTGACGAAATAATGCCTCGCCTTATTGATGAGGTACCGATCCTCTCTGTAGCGGCATGCTTCTGTAATGGTACAAGCAAAATCACAGGCGCCAGTGAGTTAAGGATCAAAGAAACAGATAGGTTGGCAGTAATGGCAAGGCAATTATCTGCTATGGGAGCAAAAATAGATGAGCATTCAGATGGCTTAACCATTCAAGGCAAGGAACCGCTTCATGGTTGTCATTTAGATAGTGAAACAGATCATCGTGTAGCTATGAGTTTGGCTATCGCCTCAATAATGGCAAATGGTCCTTCAACAATGTCACGAAGTGATGCCTCTGCTGTCTCATATCCTGATTTCTGGAATGACCTCAAAAGACTTCAGAAAAAGTAAACAACAAGGTTTACCAAGCGAAAGTGAACTAAAAATCCTTAAGACACAAGATGGAAGTCTTAGTCTTTATTCTAATTATTTCAAAGAATCTTTTCATAGCGCTACTGGTGCTCTTAAGGAAGCAAACGAAAAGTTTTTTATACCTGCACAATTAGAACGTTTTTTAATCACAAAAAAGATTTCTTTTCTAGATGTATGCGTAGGTCTTGGGTACAATAGTGGCTCTTTTCTTGAATATTTATTGCCAAGGAAAATTGATATAAATTGGTGGGGGCTTGAGATAGATAAAAAGCCATTAGAAATTGCTCTTAAAAATGATATATTTAGGTCTAATTGGTCACCAGAAGTAATAAATTTCTTTGAGTCATTAATCACAAGAGCTCAATGGGAAAATAAATTTGGCACTGGTAATATTTTATGGGGAGATGCAAGAGCAAAACTAAGCGAGATCCCTACTAATATAACTTTTGACTTAATACTTCTTGATGCCTTCTCCCCACCTAAGTGTCCACAACTTTGGAGTGATGAATTTTTAAATTCTTTAGCTAGAAGGCTATCACCTCATGGCCGATTGATAACGTATTCCAGAGCAGCTTCCATTAGAGCAAGTTTAAGAAGAGCAGGTTTATATATCCGAAACCTTACACCTTTAAAAAAATCAAATACAAAATGGAGCGCCGGGACAATTGCTTTTAAAAAAAATCAATTAAAAGCAAGCAATACGCAAAATATATATGAGACACTAAGTCCCATGGAAGAAGATCATTTGAATACACTTGCAGCAATTCCATACAGAGACCCAACAGCAAAAGGATCTATTAAAGAAATACACGAAACAAGAAAAAAAGAGCAACAACAAAGCTCAATGAAGACTACGGCATCATGGAAAGATTTTTGGTTTAGCAAAATAGGATAAAAACTATTAGATTTTAAAAAAAAGCAATTTTTCTCATGCTGGCTATTGCCGTATTAGCTGCTGGAAAGGGGTCTAGAATGAATAGTACTTTACCCAAAGTTCTTCATTCCCTTGCAGGTAAAACTCTGATCAAAAGAGTATTATCAAGTTACCAACATTTAAAACCTGAAAAAGAGTTCATAATTGTTGGTCATCAAGCAAAAAAAATTCAACAATCATTAAATAGCCATCAGAGTATCAAGTTTATTTTTCAACAACCTCAGAATGGCACGGGCCATGCAGTGCAACAATTAATACCACAATTAACCAATTTCAAAGGGGAATTAATTGTTCTTAATGGAGATGTTCCATTGCTTACTGGTCTTTCTCTTGAAAATCTTTTAAGTCAACATAGAAAAACAGGAGCAGGAGTTACATTCTTATCTGCAAGGTTGTCATCTCCAACTGGTTATGGAAGAGTCGTGACAGACAGTACTGGGAGAGTGGATAAAATAATCGAAGAGTCTGATTGCAATGATATTGAGCGCAAAAACAATCTTACAAATGCTGGAGTTTATTGTTTCAACTGGGAAAAGCTGTCAGAAGTACTTGGAGGCTTATCTGATTTAAACAGTCAAAAAGAACTATACCTAACAGATGCCATCAAAGAGATACCTGATGCCTACCATCTTGAGGTAGATGAGCCGCAAGAAGTTCAAGGAATAAACAACAGGGATCAGCTTGCTGAATGTGAATCATTCATGCAAAACAAAATGCGTAAATATTGGATGTCTAGAGGTGTTTCATTCATTGATCCAAAAAGTTGCACCTTAAGTGAAGAATCAATATTTGGCATCGATGTAATAGTAGAGCCTCAGACACATTTCCGAGGCAAATGTGTCATTGGAAATAATTGTCTAATAGGGCCAGGGGTACAAATAAAAGATTCTCATATAGGTAATGATGTTAAAATTATTCATTCTGTAATAGATAATGCTGATATTGAAAATGACATCAGCATAGGACCTTTTGCACACCTTAGACCTAAATCATATATCAATAACAATGTAAAAATAGGTAATTTTGTTGAAATTAAGAATAGCAATATTGGGCAAGGGTCAAAAATAAATCACTTAAGTTATATAGGAGATTCATTTCTTGGCAATAAAGTAAACATTGGAGCAGGCACAATCACTGCTAATTATGATGGAATAAAAAAAAGCAAAACAATAATAGGCAATCAATCAAATACTGGTGCAAATTCAGTTTTAGTAGCACCCATAACAATAGGTGCAAATGTAACAATCGGCGCGGGTTCGACTATTACTAAAAACATCGAGAACAATTCTTTAGCGGTTGAGAGGTCCAAACTAAAAATCAAGGCTCATTGGAAAAACAATCACTAACTTTATGAAAATCTCTCAACTAATAGTTTCAATAGTTTCTCTAGGCGAATCGAACGACTAGCTTTTAACAAAACAACATCACCGGGTTTCAACCAAGAAAGCAATGGACTCATAGCCTTTTCAGCGGTGGGAACAACTGCAAAATTACTTAATTGTTTAGCTACACTCTCTACAAC
Organism: Prochlorococcus sp. AG-409-P19; assembly: GCA_003215315.1. Lineage (GTDB taxonomy): Bacteria > Cyanobacteriota > Cyanobacteriia > PCC-6307 > Cyanobiaceae > Prochlorococcus_B. Next base: position 109,999 of record QCKO01000002.1, read on the forward strand.
ATTTGCCTCTTCTCCCTGAGATACCATAACTAAGCCATCTAAACCTAATTCAACAGCAAGATCAGCAACTTCATTGTGTAAATGTAGACTTTGATCACCTAATTCCATCATGCTTCCTATAACAGCAAAATGACGACCAGGTTTCGAGGCTAGCAATTTCAAAGAAGCCTTCAAGGATTCTGGTGATGAATTATATGTTTCATCCATAACTATTATCGAACCTAAATCCACTACTCGGTTACGACCCTCAGGCATTTCAACTTTTAAGTCCCTCAGAGTATTGATTGAAACATCAAATTCTTTCGCAACCGCCAATGTCAACATGAAATTTTGAGCATTATGTCTACCCTCTAAAGGCAAATTTAAGTTAACTCCATCAAAGCAAATAATCTTTTCATCGAGAGACAAATGTCCTATATAATCAGGACAAAGATGATTAGATTTAAAGCAATTATTGGTATTTTCTCTATCTTCAACTGCAACTCTTATAGTTCGTCCATTCCATTTATCTTTAAGAGCAGTCTCTAAAAGAGGCTCACCAAATGGAATTATCACAACACCATTAGGATTCATATAAGTGGTTATTTCACATTTAGCCTTAGCTATATTACTACGACTACCTAATAGTCCTATATGAGAGGTCCCAATATTAGTAATTACAGCGATATCAGGCCTAGCACAAAAAGACAACCGTTCAATCTCACCTAATCCACGCATCCCCATTTCCACAACATACAAAGCATCATTTAACTTCCCATCTAGCAAAGTCAAAGCAACTCCAACATCATTATTGTTATTGTTATAAGTTGAAGCTATCGACCCTAAAGATTGTAAGGCAGCTCGTATTAATTGACGAGTTGTTGTTTTACCAACGGATCCTGTTACAGCAACAACAGGTATAGACAACTTCCCTCTAACGTATGAGGCAAGTTGTTGATAAGCTTCAAGAGTGTCACGAACAACCCATAAAACAAACCCTTCAACAGTTTTATCAATATGCTTTTCCGAAATAATCGCTGCTTTAGCTCCTTTTTTATAGGCTTCTTTCAGGAAATCATGCCCATTAAACTTACTTCCAATCAGAGGTACGAATAAGCATCCTTCCTCCAATTTTCTCGTATCTGTACAAACAGAAGAAAATGAATCATTAAAGTTAACTCTCCCAGTACAAAGTGGCTGTCCAAAAACACTTATTAAATCACCGAAAGTAATATCCATTAAAAGAATAAAGGACTAGTTTCTTACTCTTTTTCATTCGATTTCATTTGCTTTCTAGATGGATCAGCCTCCTGTCCGTATGAAAACTTCTCGATTTCTGCTGCATCTGGAGAAGGCTCTTTAAAACCACAAACGTCTTGATACATAGCCTCATATTCTCTAGCTGATCGGTGCCAACTAAAACTGTTCAACATCGCTCTACGTTGCAATTGACACCAGCTCTTACGATGGCGATAAGCCTCCCAAGAACGGACCAAAGCCGTATAAAAATCAATTGGCTCAAACCTATCAAAACAAAAGCCTGATCCTGAATTAGTCATTGGATCATATGGTACAACTGTATCCACAAGCCCTCCAACCTTCCTAACTATTGGGATAGCCCCATAACGCATCGCCAAGAGCTGACTAATGCCACATGGTTCAAAACGACTAGGCATTAAAAATGCATCTACACCACCATAGATCAGACGTGATAGTGCATCATCATAGGTCAGAAACACAGAGAACCGGCCTGGATATTCAATTGCAAGTTGCCAAAGTGCTGACTCAAGATATCTATCACCAGTACCTAAAACAACTATTTGAGAATCGGTATAAGCTAAAAGACGTTTTGAGACATGTAATAAAAGATCTACACCTTTCTGATCAACAAGTCTACCAACCATTCCAAGCAAGTATTTCTCTGGGTTTACTTCTAACCCCATTCTTTCTTGAAGAACTCTTTTATTAACTACACGACCAGATAAATCATTAGAATTAAAATTTGCGGGTAGCGACTTATCAGAAGCAGGGTTCCAATCATCCAAATCTATCCCATTTAGAATGCCTCTTAATTTCCCAGAAATATAATTCAGCAAGCCTTCTAACTTTTCCCCATATTGAGATGTACAAATTTCACGCGCATATGTAGGCGATACAGCATTTACCCTATCTGCATACAACATAGCTGCTGCCATTGTGTGGTCTCCATGCATATACCAAGGGCACCAAGTGATTTGGTCCAACTTCCATCTCCACGGACCTTGATACTTAAGGTTGTGGATTGTAAAAACAGTACTTATCTCTGGGTCTTGATGCATCCAAACTGGAATCATCCCTGTATGCCAATCATGGCAATGAAGAACTTGTGGCTTCCATGAATTCCAAGCAAATTCAGCCGTTGCACTTGCAAAAAAAGTAAATCTCCAATCTTCATCATCTCCTCCATATATTCTCTCAGGATCAAACGAAGGATGTCCCACAAGATAGATAGGGAATCCATGTTTTGGATGTCTAGTCTCATATACTGAAAATTCAACTCCCATGGTATTTGCTTGAAATATTGGTTCTTCAGAAACATTCAGTAAGCTCCAAAGTTTGCTATAGCCAGGCATTATCAAGCGAACATCATGTCCCAACTTTGAAAGTGCAGGAGGCAATGAACCAACAACATCACCCATTCCACCAACCTTAATCATCGGTGCACATTCAGCAGCAGCAAAAAGAATTCTCATACAAATGATTTAGAAGAAAATATCAGAAGTGAAATTAGTAATAATCTTATGGCAACCAATCTACATTCGAAAAATCAGGACTCCTTTTGCCCAAGAAAGCCGCCGATCCCTCTTTAGCCTCAGATGTACGGTAAAAGAGATGTGTAGCCTGACCTGCAAGCTCTTGAATCCCAGCCAATCCATCAGTTTCGGCATTAAAAGACAATTTCAAACATCTAATAGCAGTGGGACTATGTTGAAGGATTTCTTTTGCCCAACGTACACCTTCTGCTTCAAGTTCTTCAAGCTTAGTTATTGAATTAATCAAACCCATATCCAATGCATCTTTAGCACCGTACTTTCTACACAAGAACCAAATTTCTCTGGCCTTTCTTTGCCCAACGACTCTTGCCAAATAACTTGAACCAAAGCCACCATCAAAACTCCCAACTTTTGGACCTGTTTGACCAAATATTGCATTTTCGGCTGCCAAGCTCAGATCAGACAACAAATGAAGGACCTGTCCACCTCCAATTGCATAACCAGCCACAAGACAAATAACAACTTTAGGAATACTGCGAATTATTCTCTGTAAATCAAGAACATTTAAACAAGGCAATCCATCCTCACCCATATATCCACCGTCTACCTTCAGATTTTGATCACCTCCGGAGCAAAAAGAATATTTACCATCTTTTGAGGGGCCTACACCAGTAAATAAAACAACTCCGACTCTTGGATTCTCTCTGACCCTATTAAAGGCATCACATAATTCAACTATTGTGAGTGGTCTAAAAGCATTTCTTTTTTCAGGTCGATTAATTGCAATTCTTGCTATCCCTTCAGTACTAAAATCAAGCAAAATGTCGTGATAATTCCCAACTGGAGTCCAATCAGTGGTCATATCACCAGGAAGGACTCGCCTTGATTTGTTTTGAAGATTAGCCAAATCTAATGTCATTGAAAGCAAAAAATAGTTTAGTCAAAGCTTTTTAAATGATTTAAAAATTCATTCTTTAAGTTCATCCTCAATGTAGTATCTTTACTGGAATCAGTGCAGACTCTTATTAAAACTGTTTTAGATAAAGAGTCGGCCCATTTTATTGACGCCTCAATATCCTCCAAGCATAAAACCTCTCTAAAAGGAACTCCAAAAGCTTCAGCCAACTTTAAATATGAAACTTGTTGTGGCATCTTAAAAATTTGTTCAAAATCTCCAACTGAAAGACTCCCAAAACTTAGTTGATTAAATATTCCTCCCCCAGAATTATCAATAAGAACAATAATTAATTTATGATGAGAGTTGCTTGAAAATAACCAACCATTAGTATCATGAAGTAAGGATAGGTCTCCGGTAATCAATATCATATTACCTTTTACTATTGACAATCCCATTCCTAATGAAAGAGTACCGTCAATACCTGATGCACCTCTAAAACCAAAGTATCTACGGGAATATGCACCTGGTCCAGAGTAAGTAATAAAATCTCTAATTGGACTACTAGCAGAAATCATAACCGGATATTTTCTTGGTAATAATTTAGGAAGCCATCTAGCTAATGCAGGTTCACTAACACCACCCATTAGTTTTAGTTCTTTATCAAGCCAGCTATTTATAAAAGAATCTAATCTCAGAAGTTTTTTTGTATATATATCTGCCTCATTTTTATCAGTTTGCAGCGATATATGTTCTTGATCTATCAACTTCTTAAACCAGCATGCAAAACCACCACTCCATTGAATAGATTTTCTTAAAGGATCTAAAGTTCTCTGATCACCTTCTGTAATAAGAATCTGTTTCGAGTCTAACGATGCAATCCAAGACTCAAGAGTCTTACTCGCAGTCAAAGGTCCTAGCCTTAAAACTTGAAGCGACTTTTTATCAAAGAATAGATCAGATAAAATAATAAATTCCCAATGGTGAATTAAGCCAACTTGATCAATTCCTATACCTGACAAAGGATCAGCAAAAATAGGCCAACCAGTTAGTTTTTGAAATTTTCTTAGTGCATCTTTAAAAGATGGTAAGCCAAGATTTGATCCTCTCCAAGGGCCAACAATAATTACACCGAAATGGAATAAATCGAAAAATGGTATCTCTTCACTTTCTTTTTTTACATGATCTGGTTTCTTAAAGCTAAATGATTGAGAGACAGATCTAGTTAAAGCCCATTCGCTCAAGATATCTTTTTGTTCAGAAGTTGAAGGGCATAAAGGTTCCTCAATAGGAACATTAATATGAGCAGGGCCTGGGAAAAGATGAACTTTGTTCCATGTTAAATCTACAATTTGATTAATTTCATCTTGAGATGTCAAATGCAATCCTAATTTAGGAGTCTGTTCAAAAACTCTACATACCGGTTTCAGAAAAGCTTCTTGGTTAACTGTTTGATTAGCACCGCAATTTTTAAGCCTTAATGGTCTATCAGCTGTCAAAAACAATAAGGGGTGACAAGATCTATCAGCCTCTACAGCAGCTGGCAGTAAATTTGCTACGGCTGTACCTGAAGTAGTTATTACTAAAGTTGCTTTTCCATTTGCTGCACTTATCCCTAGGGCAAGAAAAGCTCCGGAGCGCTCATCTATTGAAGTCAACAGTTTAATGCCACAAAATTCCTTTAATGCTGCTGCGGCCATAGCAAGTGGTCCAGATCTACTTCCAGGACAAAGCACTATATATTCAAGCCCCTTGGCATTAAAACCTTCAAGAAGCTTTAGGCTTACAAAAAAATTGGAACGTGCTTGAGACAGTTTTAACAAAACAACTACTAGTATTTTCGGTAAGAAATTCCATTTAAAGGAAATTCAAAGAAAAGTTTTCATGACATCATCATCGAGAATGAAAAAATCCTCTTCTAACAATTGGAGAGGAATATTAATTTGGTTGCTTCTTGCACTCCTTTTAAGATGGCAAGTCATAGAGCCTCGTTGGATTCCATCAGGCTCAATGCTACCAACTTTAAAAATACAGGACAAAATTTTAGTAGAGAAACTCAGCCCAAAAATCAAAAGAAAATTGCATAATCATTTCGATAGAAACTCAATTGTAATTTTTAAGCCCCCAAAAGCATTAGTCAACTCAGGTTATGACCAAGATTCAGCATTAATAAAACGAGTTGTTGGCATTTCTGGTGACACAATTGAAATTCATGATGGAAAACTAATTAGAAACAACGAAGTAATGATTGAGCCTTGGATCAAAGAATCCATTAAATATGAATTGGCATCTATTCAAGTTCCAGACAACACGCTGTGGGTACTTGGTGACAATCGAAACAATAGCTTAGATTCACATTTCTGGGGTGAGTTGCCTGAAGAAAACGTAATAGGGACAGCCTTTTTAAGATATTGGCCTCTAAAAAGAATAGGCCCTATTCGGTTCACACAACCAAAATAAAGTGAGCCAAGAGTCCGTCTTGCGATATTCTCAAGTAATAACAGAGAACGTTCTGGGATGTTTAACCCTGAGTTCCTAGCAACAGATAACAATGAGGGGCAAGACAGCAATGCTCTCATTCAATATCTACAGGAACAGCCAGCTGATGTGCTTCAGCGTGTTGCAAAATCTGCGAGCCCAGAGATTCAAGAAATCATCAGACACAATGTTCAAGGGCTGCTAGGCATGCTCCCTGGAGAGCAATTTGAAGTCAAAGTAACTTCATCAAAAGATAATTTTGCGAGCCTTTTAGCTTCTGCAATGATGACGGGGTACTTTTTAAGACAAATGGAACAAAGAAAAGATCTTGAGGATTCTCTTCTCTCGGATGAAGAAATGTCGTTAGATCCAGAGGATATCTAATCTCTAAATTTCTCAACTGGTTTTTTAGGAACTACTCCCAGTTTAAGAAGAGTTTTATCAACAGAACTTATAAAAGTCCAATTGCCATCATTCCTAGCCCACGAACGATTATTAATTTTATTTTTTAAAGTTTGCACGTCTGAGTTTGTAAATCTTACTAGGGCATTGAAATGAGCAGAAACCAACCAATTTAATCCTTTTATAGATTTAATGTCATCAAGCCAATCTATAAATGTATCTTTTGCTCTAGGGAAAACAAGTCGCTCAATTACTGGAGCAATTTGAATTATAGGTTGTTTATAACCCATCAACTCCTTAGCAGTTTTCTCCCATCCATTTTTCCAATCAAATGGGAACAAGCCGAAATGAGACCTAAAGTTCCTCAACCCAGGCTTAAAAGCATTATTCAAAACAATACTTAAAGGTGGAATCTCTAATTCACTTGGTCGTAAAAATGAAGAAAACAAAACGACTCTGGACCATCCCTTTCTCCTTGCAGAAGGAGTATCAATAAGAGGATCAGAACCTTTATCTCTAGAATGAAATAGCAATGGGGTTGGATCTAGATCAAATAATGAAGGCGGTTCAGAGTCAATTCCAACTAAGGCATCAGTAACTATCAATGCTTTCGAAACTCTATGAAAGCAAGAAATTTCTTGAAATCTCCCCAAACCAATATCCACAGGTCCTAAAGAAAACCAATCACAACAATTCTTATGAGGAAGACCATCTGCAAACAAAATATTTGTACGTGAACGAGGGATACCTAAAAAGTCCAAAGGCAAAGGTATTGGAAAACTCCATTGACCTGGACAAATCCATAAGATGGAAGAAGGAAAAGAACGAGCAAGAGCAGGCAATGAAATTTTGTGTTCTAATCCTGAAGCTGTTGGAAGAACAATAGTTTTTACAGGACCATACTTATCTTGGAGTTTCTTTAAATCATTCAGTATTTCTTTAGTTGGAGGTAAAGGATTAATAAGCATTAAACCTGTATTTACCCTTACAACAGTCATTCTTACGGGAACAGCTACATAATAAATGCCTTGTAATTGCTCAAAACTCCATAATTGACTAGGAATTAATTCTTTAAAAACTGTTCTTCTTTTTCCATAAGGGTAAAGAGGTAACAAAGGCCACCAAGGCCAACTCTGCTGAGAGGGCAAAGTCTTAATATCAGAAATGTTTCTCTTTTCTTTCAAGTCAGGAGACATTTAAATTATTACTTTGAGAATTGAGTATTTTTAATAATCCCATATCTAGGGGCGAATAAAAAAGCTAATAAGAAAATAAAAGTTTGAACTAATACAATGGAACCACCTGTCTCTATGTCAGACCAATAACTAATATAAACACCTAAAATACTTGAGATGGCACTACTTAATACTGCAAGTAATGTCATCCTATCAAAACGATCTGTCAACAAATATGCTGTGGCTCCAGGAGTTATCAACATTGCAACCACTAATATTATTCCTACAGTTTGTAATCCAACAACGGCAGATAAAGATAATAATGTAAGCAATAAATAATGAAGCATGCCAGTATTTATACCAATAGACCTAGCATGAGTAGCATCAAAACAATAAAGCATTAAATCTCTTCTAAACACAATTAATACCATTACAACAATAAAAGAAATTATCAAAGTTTGAGTTACATCTGACTGAGAGATTCCAAGCGGACTTCCAAAAAGAATATGCATTAAATCAATATTACTTTTAATTTTAGAAACCAAAACCAAACCCAATGCAAAAAAACCAGTAAATACAAGCCCAATAACTGTATCCTCTTTAATCCTAGACTTCTGTTTAACAAAACCAATTAAAGCTACGGAACCAACTCCAAAAACAAATGCTCCCAAAGAGAAAGGAAGTCCAAGTGCATAAGCAACAACAACTCCAGGCATTACTGCATGAGAGACAGCATCACCCATTAAGGCCCATCCTTTCAGCGTCATATAACAAGACAACAAGCCACAAACTCCTCCAACCAAAGCACTAACCATAAGAGCTCTTCTCATAAACTCATAACTCAATGGGTCAACAATTAAATCAATTGGAGAAAGAGCCATGAAAAAAGAGTTCATTCCATAAATTCCTCTGATGAAGTTGGACCAGAAAGAGGATTAGGAGGAATTCCGCCAAAAGTCATAGAGAGATTTTCACTAGTGAAAATCTCTGAGGTTTTCCCATAAGCAAGGACAGTTTTATTTATAAGCACAACAAGATCGCAAAAGTTCCGAACATGATTCAAATCATGAGTTGAAATTAAAATAGTTCTACCTTCTTGACGAAATTGCAAAAACAGTTCAGCCATAAGTTTCTCCGTAGGTACATCTACCCCTGAAAAAGGTTCGTCCAAAAGAAGAACTGATGACCTTTGAGCAATTGCTCTTGCAAGGAAAGCTCTTTTACGCTGCCCACCAGATAAATCACTAACTGGCCTTGTCCTAAAATCAATAAGATCTACCCTTTCCAGGGCATGCCATACAGCTCTTCTATCTGATTCGCGAGGAATACGCAAAAGATTCATTGATCCATAGCGTCCCATCATCACTACATCCCATACACTTACAGGGAATGAACAATCAATGCCTTCATTTTGAGGTACATAAGCAACTGCTTGCTCACTTTGTGCTTTTGACACAGTTAATCCATTAATACGAATTTTGCCTCTAGAAGGACGAACAAAACCCATCAAAGCCTTAAAGAAAGTTGATTTACCTGCACCATTCATCCCCACCAGACCACAAATTGATCCAGACTTTAAATTTAAAGTTGCGTCGTAAAGAGCTACCGTTCCGTTGTAATCAACACAAACATCTTCGGCTTCAATCCGCATGAAGTCCTTTTTTTGATTCTCAATTAATGGATTCATTCTTTTTGAGCTTCAATTATTGAGAGAGGCCTTTGATAATCAACCTAACGTTATGCCGTTGCATTTCTAGCAGAGTGGGAGCAGGCCCATTTGAATCTGAAAGTGAATCAACATAAAAGATACCACCAAATTTAGCTCCGCTCGCCTTTGCCACTTCCTTTTGAGCTTTTGAGCTTACAGTACTTTCACAAAAAATCGTAGGCACTGATTTTTCTTTAATTTTAGAAATTAAATTTGTCATTCTTCTGGGAGTGACCTGGCTTTCGGAATTGACCGGCCACAAATACTCTTCATCCATTCCATAATCATGCGCAAGATAAGTAAAAGCGCCTTCGCAACTAACCAAAACTCTTTTATTTAAAGGAACTAACGCAAGAGAATCTGATAATTCTTTATCCAAAGCCTCTAACTTTTCTTTATAATTTTTTGCATTTTTTAAATAGTAAGATTTACCAGAAGGGTCAATCTTTACAAATGCTTCAACTAGTCTATCCACATAAGAAATAGCTCTCTTCGGAGACATCCAAGCATGTGGATTTGGTTTTCCTGCATATACATCACCCTCTATCAATAATGGCTCCATTCCTTCACTAAGAACAAAACGAGGAACATTTCCTGCACTAATAGTAAATCTGGAGATCCAGGACTCCAATCCTAAGCCATTTTCTATAATAATACTTGCACCTTTAGCTCTAATAATATCGCTAGGGGTGAACTGATATCCATGAATTTCTGCACCTGGCTTAGTAACTGATTTAACAGTTAATCTATTACCAGCAACGTTGCGAGCCATATCAGCCAAAACAGTAAATGTAGTCAGGACAAAAGGTTTACTAGCGACATTCGATTCTTCCCTATTTATAATATTACATGCTCCAATTATTGGCATAGATAACACTAACAAAAGAATTAGATATGATTTTTTTTTTAAAATTAAAAATAATGAACTAATAAAATTACTCATAAAATCAATAAGAAGTTAATAGCTAATTAAAATAAATCTAAATTATAAACATACATTTTGAAGCCTAAAAACCTCTAGACAGAAGAACTTATAATACCCTTTATGCCTTGATTATTAGTCTGATCATTAATCCATTCCTTAGATTGCCTTATAAATCCTACCCAATCAACTCTTTCCAATTTTGCAGCATTAGCAACTAGTTTAGGTGCTTGTTGTTTGATCAGATCCAAATCCGGATTGGCCACTCCATTATTTAAAGCCATCCAATCAGCCATTGATCTACCAACTACTCTGGTTAAATAAGCCGCACTTAATGCTTGTATAGTCCCTGCTGCTATCCAACTGGTTCCATGCAGTTTTGCCATTCCTAAAAGAGATTGTCCACTCCATTCAACAACACCTTGCGCTATTGCAACTGCAGCAAGCTGCTGTGCGACTTTACTTAACAATTCAGGTTTAATATTGCATGCCCAAAGATCTGACATCTCCTTAACCATTAACCCATTAACAACCGCGACAGAAATTAAATCAGAAGAAGGCAAAGGAGATGCAAAAACAGCACCAGCAACTATCCATTGAGACCTGGATTGAATTAAACGAAATTTCTCTCTTCTTAAGGTCTCTAAATCTTTTTGCCAAGAAGAATGTAGTTTTGATAATAATCTTTGTTTAGTGATATCAAGATTCTTCTTAGGTTGCTCAAGGACTTTACGAATAGGGGAGAGCATTGAATTGATATCTTCAGAAGACCCATTCCATCTCAAAATTCTTTGAGCCCATCTCTCAGGCAATTGAGCTTCTAATGCTTTTTGTTGATCTTTCCATGAGTCAAGGTCATCACAAAGAACCATTACCCAGGAAGGCTGATCCATAGGTATAGTTTCTAGCCACAATAAATCTGCTGCTCTTAGAGGTAAAGGCAAGAAATAAACTAAAAGATCTTTTTCAAAAAAGGCTTTTGGAAAAAGCCATTTCTTATCCAGGACCGGAAGTGAAGAGGAGAAAGAAATATCAAGAGAAGGCGCTAAAGCTAAGGATGTTTTAATACCTTCCTTATCAGGGAATTCAACGCCTTTAGTAGATAAAAAACCAAGTTGTTGAGGCTCAGACCTTTCAAGAATTGCTTCTAATTCATCAGAACGAAACTTCCTTTTTTTCATATTTTGATCTTCTGACTCAAGAGTTTGAAACTGTTGTTGCACCTCCTCACATCTTTTAACCCAACCATGAACTGTTTCAGGCGAATCAAATAAAAGCTTTGAAGGCTTAATTGCCCACCAAATTGCTGCTCCACCAACAAACAAGCCCAAAGCCCCTCCTGGTATATGCGCTATATCACTTAAAAACCACTGTCCCAAAAAAGCTGCTGCAAGGAAAAAAGCAACTTTTCCATATGAAGATGGCAAGTAGCTTGATAAGGAATTTGTAATAGAAGAATTTTTCACGAAATCAATGAATCCTTTTTCTTATTAGCTCATATATATTTTAAAGCAATCCTTGCCAGCCTAAACCCTTATTAAAACAAGCTTTTACTTTAGGTTAAACTTCTTCTAAGAAAAAAAAAATAGTCTAAGAGGGGAAACAAAACCTTTAACTAAGTGTGAAAGTGCTAAAGGAGCGATTCATATTTGTTCCTATTGTGCCTGTAATGCGTCACACTTGCCTATCGATAGAAAAAAGCCATGAGTGATTCATACCATGACCATCAAGGGAATGGAAGGAACTTCCCAGGTCAAAGAGATGGCGGGCGCAACACTTTTCGAGGAGGCAGAAATTCGGGCAATCGTGATAATGGTGGCTTTCGAATAAGGCTCAGCGACAATGAAATGCGTGCTGCAAGGTCTCTTCAAGAAACTTTTAACCTTAGGTCAACCATTGCAGTTCTAGGCTTTGCCCTTAGAACACTTGCCCAAATGCTGGAAGAAGGAAAGTTAGAAGAATTTGTGAAGGAATACAAATCTCAAGCTCCATACAAGGAAAGCAAGCAAAATCAATACAGCCGGAGAAATAGATATGATAATGAAAGTCAAAAGGAATCTGGCTCAAAAGCAAATCCTTTTGCTAGGCCTGAAAAACCTCAGCCAAACACAGTCGAAGAACAATCTAATTCTGTAGAGGAAGAACATCAGTCAACAGACCGGCAAGAACAAAATTCAAATGAAGAAACCATAATTTCAGGAGAAAAAGATTCGTCAACATCTGATTCCTAAGTGATTCAAAAACGCGTTTTATCTGGAGTTCAGCCAACAGGGTCTATTCACATAGGTAATTGGCTAGGCGCTATTCGTAACTGGGTGGATCTTCAAGATACACACGATACTTTTGTTTGCGTGGTAGACCTTCATGCAATAACAGTTCCACATGATCCAAAGAAACTTGCAAATGAGACTTTGTCGACAGCAGCTATTTATCTGGCCTGCGGAATGGATCCTAAAAAATGCTCAATCTTTATTCAAAGCGAAATAACAGCTCATTCTGAACTTTGTTGGATCCTCAATTGCATAACCCCTTTAAATTGGATGGAAAGAATGATCCAATTTAAAGAAAAAGCTATTAAACAAGGAGACAATGTATCAATAGGATTATTAGACTATCCCGTATTAATGGCAGCAGATATTCTTCTTTATGATTCAGACCTAGTTCCTGTAGGAGAAGATCAAAAACAGCACCTTGAATTAGCCCGAGATATTGCAGCACAAAGAATTAATGCAAAATTCGCCAAAAAGGATCATCCGATTTTAAAAGTTCCTCAACCCTTAATTCTAAAGAATGGAGCAAAAATAATGAGTCTCACAGATGGAACAAAAAAAATGAGTAAAAGTGATCAAAACGAAAATAGTAGGATTTCACTTTTAGACTCACCAGATTTAATAACAAAAAAAATCAAGAAAGCCAAAACAGATTCTGAAATAGGTTTAGAATTTAACAATCCCATCAGACCTGAAGCTAATAACCTTTTAAATATTTATTCAATTATTTCTGGAAAGGATCCAGAAGATGTAGCCATTGAATGTAAAAATATTGGCTGGGGGAAATTTAAACCATTATTTACTGAAGCAATGATTACAGCTCTATCACCAATACAAAATAAGTACAATGATTTAATGAATGACCCATATGAGCTTACTAATGTTTTAAAAGAAGGTAAAATAAAAGCAGAAGAAGTGTCTCAGGAAACTCTTAAAAAAGTAAAAAATGCTCTTGGATTTTATAAAGGTTCATAAATAGATGCCAATAATTACATTACCTGACGGGAGTCAAAAAGAGTTTAAGAAACCAGTTTCAATTCTTGAAATAGCAGCTAGTATTGGACCTGGGCTAGCGAAGGCTGCCATTGCAGGAATAGTGAATGAAGAATTAATAGATGCATCTATTCCTATCAAAAAAAATTCTAAAATACAAATAATTACAGCTAAAGATAAAGAAGGTCTAGAAATCATACGGCATTCATTTGCACATTTGCTTGGTCATGCGGTAAAGCAGCTATATCCTAAGGCGAAAATGGCAATTGGGCCAGTAATTGATGATGGATTTTATTATGATATTTCATATTCAACTCCTTTTAATCTTGATGATATTAATAAGCTAGAAACGAAAATAGATACTCTTATAAAAAAAGATTATGATGTATTTGTTGAAATTGTAGATAAATCAAAAGCACTCGAGATTTTCAAAGGAAGAAATGAAAGTTTCAAAGTCGATATTATAAATAATATTCCAGAAAATGAAATTATTAAAATATATAAACATGAAGAGTATATAGACATGTGCCGAGGACCACATGTTCCAAACACTAGACACTTAAGAGCCTTTAAACTTATGAAGGTATCAGGAGCTTATTGGAGAGGTGACTCCAATAATGAAATGCTCCAAAGAATCTATGGAACAGCATGGAGTTCATCTAAAGAACTAAAAGAATATTTAAATAAGCTCGAAGAGGCAGAGAAAAGAGATCATAGAAAAATAGGAAAAAAATTATCTCTTTTTCATTCACAAGAGGAAGCGCCAGGAATGGTTTTTTGGCATCCAAAAGGGTGGACTATTTATCAAGTCTTAGAAAAATTCATACGTGAAACAATAAGCAAGCATGGCTATCAAGAAATCAAATCACCACAGATAGTTGATAGGACTTTATGGGAGAAGTCTGGTCATTGGGACAAGTTTAAAGATGATATGTTTACTACAACTTCTGAGAATAGAGAGTATGCAATAAAGCCTATGAATTGTCCATGTCATATTCAAGTTTTCAATCAAGGCCTAAAGAGCTATAAAGATCTGCCAATTAGGTTGGCTGAGTTTGGCTCTTGTCATAGGAATGAACCATCTGGAGCCCTGCATGGGCTAATGAGAGTAAGGAACTTTGTGCAAGATGATGCTCATATCTTCTGCACAGAAGAACAAATACAAGATGAGGTATCTAACTTTATAGACCTGGTATTTGAAGTTTATAACGCATTTGGATTCAACTCTATATTGATAAAATTATCTACAAGGCCAGAAAAGAGGGTTGGTAGCGATCAAATTTGGGACAAAGCAGAAAAGTCTTTATCAGATGCCCTTAATAACAAAGGCTTAAGTTGGTCACTATTGCCTGGAGAAGGTGCATTTTATGGACCAAAAATTGAATTTTCATTAGAAGACTGTTTAGGCAGAGTCTGGCAATGTGGAACAATTCAGGTCGATTTTTCCATGCCAACCAGACTTGATGCAACATATATAGATTCCGAAGGCAAAAAGCAATCACCTGTAATGCTTCACAGAGCTATACTAGGATCTTTTGAAAGATTTATTGGAATATTAATTGAAAATTATGCAGGTCAATTCCCCTGCTGGTTATCACCAGTACAAGTCATAGTAATGAGTATTACAGATAGAAACAATAAAACCTGCAAAGAGATCCAAGATGACTTAAAAAATAATGGTTACAGAGCTAATATTGATTTAAGAAATGAGAAAATAGGCTTTAAGATTAGGGAGCATACTATTCAAAAAATACCATATTTAATTGTCATTGGAGATAAAGAAGAAGCAAGCAACAAAGTATCTGTCAGAACAAGAGAAGGAAATGACTTAGGCATTATAAGCCTACAAGAGTTTAAATCATTACTAAATACTTCAATAATTTCAAAAGATATAGGTCTTAAAAAATAACCAAATTATTTTTTATGAACTTATTAGCAGGAGATCTTGGAGGAACAAAAACAACATTAGCAATATATAATTGGGATAAAATCCCTAAAAAGATTTATAGCAAAAATTATAGATCTAGGGAATGGAATTCTTTTGAGGAAATCCTAAATGATTTTATTAATTTCCTTCCTTCCTCAATAACTTTCCCTCAATATGGATGTATTGGAGTAGCAGGAAATGTTTCAAAAAGATCCTTTAAAATTACTAATTTGAACTGGGAAATAAACATCAAAAAATTATCTGAAATCTCTAACATTACAAACCTTGAAATAATTAATGATTTCTCTGTATTAATTTATGGAGTTCCTTTTTTCGATAAAACCCAATATACAGCCATACAAGGCAATAAAAATAATAAAGCTCCAATCAATGAAGAGATAATTGGTGTAATAGGAGCAGGAACAGGGCTAGGAATGGCAAGAGGATTTTACAAAAAGAACAACATAATTGCCTTACCAAGTGAAGGAGGTCACAGAGAATTTCCTATTAGAACTTATGAGGAATGGAAATTCTGTCAGTGGCTTAAAAAAGATTTAAAAATAAATCGGTTATCCATTGAAAGAGTTGTAAGTGGCACAGGTCTTGGCCATATAGCAAGATGGAGACTTTTACAAAAAGACGCAGAGAATCATCCTCTACAAGCAATTTTCAAGAAAACACCGTATCAAAGAGATCCAAGGATAGATCTTCCTTCCATTGTTAGTAGATCAGCAAAAAAGGGAGATCCCATAATGTCTGAAGCTTTACAACTTTGGACAAGCGCGTATGGATCAGTTACTGGAGATTTTGCATTGCACGAACTTTGTTCGACTGGGCTATGGATAGCTGGGGGAGCAACCGCTAAAAACCCAAACGCAATAAGGTCTAAGACGTTTCTAGATTCATTCAGAAACAAAGGAAGATTTCAAGAATATCTATCAAAAATTCCCATTATGGTTCTACTAGATACTGATGCTGGTCTTTTCAGTTCTGCGTGCAGAGCACACATAATTGCCGAATCAAATGGGAGACTTAATTAAAAGAAGGAAAACATGGCGCCGCCGCGCATAGGACAAACAGTCGTAGTAGAAGTCCCCTCTACTACCGCAAACATAGGTCCAGGGTTTGATTGCCTAGGTGCTGCTCTAGACCTGACCAATCAATTCACCATCCAACGGATCGAAGGGAACGGTGAAAGATTTGAGCTCATCATGGAGAGCACTGAAGGGAATCATTTAAGAGGAGGCCCTGAAAATCTTTTCTATAGAGCCGCACAAAGAGTTTGGAAAGCCGCAGGAATAGAACCTGTCGCATTAGAAGCAAGAGTAAAATTAGCAGTCCCTCCCGCAAGAGGACTAGGAAGCAGTGCTACAGCAATAGTCGCCGGACTAGTAGGAGCAAATGCTCTAGCTGGATGTCCCCTCCCAAAGGAAAAACTCCTAGAGCTTGCAATTGACATCGAAGGTCATCCAGACAATGTTGTTCCATCTCTGATAGGTGGCCTTTGCATTACCGCTAAAACAGCATCAGAACGTTGGAGGGTAAGCAGATGTGAATGGACTCCATCAATAAAAGCAGTAGTTGCAATTCCCTCTATCCGGCTTAGTACAAGCGAAGCAAGAAGAGTTATGCCTCAAAACATCCCAGTAAATGATGCCGTTATGAACCTTGGAGCTCTGACTCTTTTACTTCAAGGCCTTAGGACAGGAAATGAAGAACTTATTGCAGATGGAATGCATGACAGACTTCATGAGCCTTATAGATGGGGATTAATCAAGGGAGGTCTAGAAGTCAAAGAAGCCGCGAAAAATGCAGGGGCCTTAGGATGTGCAATAAGTGGAGCAGGGCCTAGTATTTTAGCTTTATGCAAAGAAGCAAAAGGAAGGGAAGTAAGCGTAGCGATGGTTAAGGCATGGGAATCAGCTGGAGTCGCAAGCAGAGCCCCATTAATGAGCCTTCAAACAAAAGGGAGTCTATGCGTTTCGAATGTTAATGGGTAGTTCTACTTATCATTGTCGCCATAAGCTGTTAAGTTCATGTTCGATCATTTTCTAATCATGGACGCTTATTTGCCACTTCAGGCTGCGTCCCAGACTGCAATTCCCTGGCTTTCCTTAATTGTTCTCCTGCCTGCAGTTGGGGCATTGATAATGCCATTTCTCCCAAAAGAGGAACAAAAATCTTCTAATTTGCCAAGGAATCTGGCACTTGTTTTTTTACTTTTAGACTTTCTCCTCATAGTTGGAGTTTTCTGGAGCCTATTCAATTCAAACAATAATCAGCTGCAATTAGTCGAAAGATTGCAATGGCTTCCCTCTATTGGACTTGAATGGTCACTTGGCGTTGACGGACTTTCAGCTCCCTTGGTTGCCCTAAGTGGACTAATAACATTGCTTTCAGCAGCTGCGAGTTGGAAAGTCAAGCAAAAGACAAGGCTATATTTTGCATTATTATTAATTCAAGCTTCAGCACAGGCTTTAGTCTTCTTATCACAAGACTTCTTATTATTTTTCTTAGCATGGGAATTAGAGCTTGTTCCCGTTTATCTTTTAATTGCAATCTGGGGAGGAAAAAGAAGACTATATGCTGCCACTAAATTCATTCTTTACACTGCCCTTGCTTCACTACTAATACTAATAAGCGGTTTAGCTTTAGCACTTTCAGACAATAACTTCACCTTAAATCTAACTGAATTAGCTAATAAATCAGCTCATGGAAATTTTGGTTTACTTTGTTACTTAGGTTTTTTAGTTGGCTTTGGCGTCAAGCTACCTATTTTTCCACTACATACCTGGCTCCCAGATGCACACGGGGAAGCAAATGCACCTGTTTCAATGCTACTAGCTGGGATTTTATTAAAAATGGGTGGCTATGCACTTTTAAGGTTTAACGTGCAAATACTTCCTGAATCTCATTTAATTTTAGCTCCAGCACTAATAGTAATTGGTATAGTAAATATTATTTATGGTGCATTAAATGCATTTGCACAAGATAATGTAAAAAGAAGAATTGCTTGCAGCTCTGTGAGTCATATGGGCTTTGTACTTCTTGGAATTGGGGCCGTAAATGCACTTGGAATAAGTGGTGCAATGCTACAAATGATAAGTCATGGATTAATAGCAGCAGCAATGTTTTTTATAACTGGTAGTTTTTATGAGAGAACAAATACCTTATCAATACCAAATATGGGAGGACTTGCGAAAGCACTCCCAATTACATTCGCTTTATTTCTAACTAGTTCTTTAGCTTCTCTAGCGTTACCTGGAATGAGCGGTTTCATCAGCGAGATCACAGTATTCTTAGGAATAACTAGTCAAGATGGGTTTACATCTATTTTTAGAGCAACAACAATTCTCATTGCTGCAATTGGACTAGTTCTAACACCTATATATTTGTTATCAATGTGTAGAAGAGTATTTTTTGGGCCACGAATTCCTGCTTTATCGATGGTAGAAGAAATGAATGCAAGAGAACTAACTATAAGTTTAAGCCTACTAATCCCAACACTTGTTATTGGATTTTGGCCTCGCATAGCAATTAACTTATACGAAACATCTACAAATGCACTTGCTGAATCTTTAACTAGCCAAAACCTTATAGCAATGAGCCAATCTCTATTAATTAATTAAAAATGACTCCAAGAAACTTCAGCTCTCCGTTACTTAAAGGACATGGACTACCAAATTTCAAGGAAATCACCCCTGTTCAAATAAAAACAGATATACCTATTTTAATAGATAATTTAAAAAGTAAATTTAGTCATTTAGAAGAAAATATTTCCGAACTACTTATCAAAGAACAGCCTGTTACTTGGGAAATAATAATGGACCCACTATATGAAATAGGGGAGGACTTAAGATGGAGTTGGGGCATAGTTACCCACTTAAATGCAGTCTGTAACTCTCAGGATTTACGCGATGCATATTCTTCTCAGCAGCCAGAAATAATTAGACTTGGAAATAAACTTGGTCAAAGTCAGTTAATCTATAAAGCACTGTCTGAACTTAAACAAAACGGAAAGCATAATCTAAATAGAACTCAGTTAAGAATTATTGAGTCAGAAATTTTATCTATGAAGAATAGAGGTGTAGGTCTAAATAAAGATAGGAAGATGATATTCAATTCTAGAAGCGAAAGGCTTGCTGAACTATCAAATCAATTCAGCAATAATGTACTAGATGCGACAAAAACATGGAGCCTTTTACTTAATCATCCCAAAGAGATAGAAGGTCTCCCCAAGCGTGCCTTGGAAACTATGGCCATTGCGGCCAAAGAAGCAGGAGATATTCATATAACAGACAAAACAGATCCTTCGTGGGAGAAAGGACCTTGGAGAGTTGGATTGGATATGCCTAGATATATTCCTTTTATGACTTATTCAAAAAGCAGAGAGTTACGTGAAAAGATCTATAAAGCTTTTGTTAGTAGAGCAAGTAAAGGAACTCTAAATAATCAAGAAATTATTGTAGAAATTTTAGATTTAAGAAAACAACAAGCCCAAGAACTGGGCTATAAAAACTGGGCAGAAATAAGTTTATGCAACAAAATGGCGAGAAAAGAAAGTGCCGTTGATGAGTTATTGGAGGAGTTAAGAACAGCTGCATTACCTTTTGCAAAAAAAGAAATTGAAGCTCTCAAAGAATTTGCAAGAAATAATGGCTCAAAGGAATCGAGTGATTTAGCCCCATGGGATATTAGTTTTTGGTCAGAAAAGCTTAGGGAAAAGTTATTTGACCTGGATCAAGAAAAGCTTCGTCCTTGGTTTCCTCTAGATCAAGTACTTAATGGATTATTTAGCCTTTGCACAAGACTTTTCGATATAACTTTTGAGCAAGCAGACAAAGAAGCTCCTACTTGGCACGAAGATGTTCGTTTCTTTAATGTAATTGACCGGACTGGAAATAAAATAGCCTCCTTCTTTCTAGACCCATTTAGCAGACCCTCAAATAAAAGAGGAGGAGCTTGGATGGATGAATGTCTATCTAGACACAAAAATAAAGAAGGTGAAATTGTTTTACCCGTTGCCTATCTAGTTTGCAATCAAACCCCACCAGTAGGCAATACGCCAAGCCTAATGAGCTTCTCAGAAGTCGAAACTCTTTTTCACGAGTTTGGCCATGGACTACAACACATGCTAACGACTGTTGAATATCCTCAAGCAGCAGGGATAAACAACGTTGAGTGGGATGCAGTTGAATTACCAAGTCAATTCATGGAAAACTGGTGTTTAGAGAAAAAAACAATCAGTGAAATTGCAAAACATTGGGAAACAAAACAACCGTTACCAAAAGAAGAAATTGACAAACTCCGGAAAAGCAAAACATTTAACTCGGGTTTGGCCACACTGAGACAGATTCATTTTGCAATAACAGACCTTAAATTACATAGTCAATGGGATAACGACGATCCAACAACACCAGACCAGATAAGACGAGAAATTGCCAAAACAACTTCAGTAATTCCGCCAATCCCTGAAGATCAATTTCTTTGTGCTTTTAGTCATATCTTTGCAGGTGGTTATTCAGCTGGTTACTACTCTTACAAATGGGCAGAGGTTCTAAGCTCAGATGCTTTTGAAGCCTTTGAAGAAGTTGGACTTCACAACGAGCAAGAAATAAAGTTCATAGGAGAACGATATCGTAATTCTATTCTTAGCTTAGGTGGCAGTCTTGCACCCATAGATATCTTTACTAAGTTTAGAGGTAGACCACCTTCAACAAAGGCATTAATTAGACATTGCGGACTTAAATAGCACCATTAAGAATCTTATTGCCCAACATATCTAAAGCAATTGGATGAGAAATTAAATCTTTATGCGTTAAGACTGGAATGCGGAAATAATCACCAATTGGCAAGACAGATTGCCAACCTGGGAATGACATCAAATCCCAAAAACAAAAAAAACTTGTGCATTTAACTTTTTTCAATTTTGAGGTACCTTTATTTAATTCGAATAGCAATTGACTACCTTTTTTCATTTCCGACACACCTGGAAACAAAAAAGATGGAACCAACTGAGCAGTAAGTGTTCCATTATGAGGACTCCCAATACTGATAAAGTGATTTGTTCTAGAAAATCCATTCCATTCCTGCAACCAGAGCCTTGAGATTATGCCACCCATTGAAAACCCTAATAAGTCAATTGTTTGATGTGAGCCAATTTCATTCAATACATATTCATTCAAATCTTCGGCTAACCGTCGAATAGAAGTTCGACCGAAATCATGAGGTAGAAAAGGCGTATAAATTGGAATTTCATCATCTTCAAGTTGAGAAATTAACTTCTTAAAAATCCTCGGGCTATCCCAAAGTCCATGCACTAAAACAATTGGTTTACTTTTCAACTCCAAGCTTAATAACAGAGCTCAGTATAACGACTCCTTTCTATTGAAACATCACCATTAAAACCATTTACTGGAGGAGAGCATTTTTTAAGATGTATTTTCACAGGTAATTTCCCATATAAACTTTGAATAATGTCTAATATTTTCTCGCTGTAATGTTCAATGGTAAAACATTTAATTTCAGAGGAGTATTTCTGAATCAACTTAATGACAATGCTGTAATCAATAGAAAATTTAAGATCATCGAGTTTGGCAGCTTCATCTAGATCTAGCCATAGACTTATATCTAGCAAAAAACTTTGGCCATGTATCCTTTCTTTCTCAAGAACCCCAACATGCGACCAAAGGTTTATATTCCGAATATGAATAACACTAAGTTGTTTAGCAGAGCTCACAATGGCAATTCCTTATGAGAAAAAGTCCTAGCACCTGAGGAGTAATCTTCTACTATATGCCCCTTACCACGTAGGAGATATCGATAAGTAACAAGACCTTCTAACCCTACCGGACCTCTTGGAGGAAGGGTTTGAGTACTAATACCAACTTCTGCTCCAAAACCATAACGGAATCCATCAGCAAAACGAGTTGAACAATTATGATAAACGCCTGCACTATCTACAGAACGAAGAAATATTTCCGCTATGTCTTTATCATTAGTAGCAATAGCTTCAGTATGTCGCGATCCATAACGACGTATATGTTGTATAGCATTCTCAACACTAGGCACAACTTTAACAGAAAGAGTCATATCAAGATACTCAGTGGACCAATCGCTTTCAATTGCAATATCTTCTACCCCCAAAGAATGGCTAAGTTCATCACCTTTAAGATTAACTCCAACTTTATCAAAAGCAGGTATAGCTTTTTGCAGAAAGGTTGATGCTATTTTTTCATGTATCAATAAAGTTTCAATTGCATTACAAGCGGCAGGATATTGTGTTTTGCTGTCAATCGCCAATGAAAGTGCCTGATCAATATCAACACTAGAATCTATATACAAATGACAAACTCCATCAGCATGCCCTAAAACGGGGATCAGGGTATTGTCTTGGATAAATCTCACTAGTTCATTACTTCCTCTTGGAATAATTAAATCAACCAAACCATCCAACTTAAGCAATCCAAGACTCTCTTTACGAGTCGTGAGTAATGACAATGCATCAGGATTTACATCTGAAGTTCTTAAGCCTTCTTGAAGAGCTTTCATAATAATTTCATTTGTACATTTCGCTTCACTACCTCCCTTTAAAAGTGCACCATTACCAGAACGGATAGCTAATGAAGCAATCTGTATCAGGGCATCAGGTCTAGCCTCAAATATCACTCCTACAACACCCAAAGGTACGGTAATTCTTTCAAGAATTAAACCGTCATCCAACTCTCGATGCATCTGTCTGCTCCCTAAAGGGTCTGGCAATTTTGCTACTTGAAGAAGACCTTCAATCGAACCTTCAAGCTTGGTTTCGCCAAGTTTAAGCCTTGCTAAAAGAGACTTACTTAAGCCCTCTGATTCAGAGCGTTTAAGATCTATCAAATTTGCGCTCACAATATCTGCAAATCGATTTCTTAAGGCATTTGCCATACCCTCTAAAGCACTTTGCCTTTGAGAACAGGAGGTTTGGCCAAGAGAAATAGATGCTACTTTTACAGCTTCTGCTCTTTCTAATAAATCCAAAGAAGGCTCAGGTACTGCGGAATTGTTCTTCATACTAAAAATTCTAACCTCATCATCATCCTAAATTTTTAACCTTATTTTCATTAAAATATTCATAAGTTAAGTAAGCCGCAATAAAAGATTTCTGAAAAGTTTCTTCACTTTTGAGAATCAAATTCTTATCTATTTCTTTTTTCAAGAAGAAGTCTTCTTTTCTTAGCAGTTTGACTTGCATATTTAACCTTAATTCCAACCAATTAACAAAAGGAACATCTGCCCATTCATCAGAAATAGATTTCCAGTTAACTGAAGCACCATTAAACAAATTAACATCAGAAAAAAAAACTCCCATTAGATTTCTATTCCCAAAACATTTAAGAGAGGAAAGTAGATCACAAATCTCTACAGTTAAAGATCCTGGTATAAAAGGTACAGGAGATAGTACCTTTTTACATCTAAGAAAAGTTCCATTATTGTCAAATACTGAGCAATAAATACTTCCTAGGCCAATATCGACTCCTATACAGAGACTTGGTTGAACTAACAACTCAATACCTCAAATATACTTGGACTTGACTTTGCCATTTACCATTCTTATCAAAAGAGCCAAGGAGTCCAACGCTAGGGTTAATTTGAAAAGCAATATTCCCCTGAGATGGTATATCTTGACGATTGGGTGTAACTTGAAGAGCAAAATTAATTCGTTCAGTCAAATCAATACCAATCTCAGTAACCCAAGCTTGCTGAGGGGAAAGGCTTCCTGTATTCGTTTCTATAGATGTAGCGGGTTCATTCCCACTTTTATTTTCTAATTCGGGTCCATTGACATATGCAGGGTATAAAGAGAACTGCAATCTGTCACTTAATGCACCATCAAGGCTGCCTTGAAGAAAGGATACAAATGATCTATTTAATAGATCTACTAAAACTTCTCCCTCCCCTCCACTTAAAAGTTTATTAAGTGAATTGCCGCCAATAAGCCCCAACAACTGATTCCTTGTCATCGTTGGTGTACTTCTAAGTTGAAAATTCTCACTTAACCGATCAGCAGGACCTGTAGCTTCAACTTCAACCTTTATAAAACGAGATCCTCCAATCCCAAAAGAAGCTAAGCCATTACTAGAAAACTCATTAGAAGATATATCTTTTATATTGTCTGCCACACGACTCTTCATTGTTACGTCTACATATGGAACTAATCCCATCGATGGAACAAAAACCGCAACATTTGGCTCGCTATTATCAAGATTGAATGTTGTAGTAAAAAGGTTGACATATCCACTAGTAAGTCTAACTACACCACTTGCATTGAGAGTTTCATCAAGTGCACCATTTAAGATCAGGGAGCCAACAGTTTCAAAACTTGCTAAAGGCTGAGAAGAGAGCCTAAGTGAGGGACCCAATATAAGTTTTAAATTATCAAAACTAACTGAAGACAAACTCTCAGGGAATCTAGTTCTTAAAATCTTACTGGCAGGAGAATTTTCATCTTCAATAAACAGGACTAAAGGGTCTACTTGATCCCAGTCTTCTTCTGGCAGTCTTCGAACATTATCCAATGAAGAATTAACAGAATCATTTTGATCTACTGACAAATCGCTCTTAGTTGAACCTGAATTTTGAGCAGAAATAAATCCGTTATCAAAAACAATCTCACCCCCTATTCTGGGAAACAAAAGAGAGCCTAATATTGTTATGTCTGATGTGAGAATTGCATCAGAAAAATTAGTTTGAAGTCTTGTATTTTCAACATGAATTGAAAGGGGTTTTTCCTCCTCCTCCATAGGCTTAAATAATGCAATAGAGCCAGAACTTCGCAAAATACCATTCTTTAAAACATTTGACTTTAGTTCCTTAACTTCAATACGGTTAAAATCAAAAAGAATTGTACTTTCTAGGTTTTCAAGTTGTTTACCTTTTATATCAATTTTTCCATTCTTCAAAACCAAAAAACCATTCGCAATTGGCTCCTGAAAGCTCCCACGAACTAGCAAACTAAGATCAGCAGTACCTTCATCCCAGGAAAGGAACCCATCTGATAATCCATCAAGGAAAGCCAAACCATCACCATGACTTTCAATTTTCAGATCAATCGGCAAAGATGTAGAAAGCGGCATCTTTCCAACCAATTCAACAGGATAAGAAGAAGACTCACCTTGCAAAGCAACATCAATGTCAAGAACATTTTCAAAAAGATGAAATTTTCCTCGTTCTAACAAGAGGCTTTCACCAGAAATTATTGCATCCCTAAAAGTTAAATCAGCAAAGAGTTCTAGAGCATTTCCTGCAAAACTATAATTACCATCAAAGCCAATAAAGCCATCAATATTATTAGGGAATGGAATGATTAGCGATAACGTTGAGAATGGAACATTATCAAAAGAAAATGAGCCTTTCCTTTTAGCTACGGAAGAATGAAGACTTGCTGTAAATGGTTTTTTAACATCTAAACCATCTTTGACTTTAAATTGATTATTAAAGATTTCTCCTGAAGATTTTATATCTATTTCAAGGCTATCAATATCTTTGCCTTCGATTGTCACTTCAGCATCAATTCCACCAGAAAGATTATCAGGATTAATAATACTTTTTTTATTTTGATTATTCATATCTCTCTGAACAGAGAGTTGAGCTTTAATGAGTTCTTTGAATTGATTATCAAGTGAAGTATTTGAATTTTGAATAGAAGCTTGACCTAAATCTTCAGCCTTACCACTTGCCTCTGATATTGAGAGCCCAATCTTTGGAATTTCTAAACTGGTTTGAGCTATCCACTTGGGGCTAATATTATCGACGTTTGCTTGAAAAAATAAATTCTTATCTGTCCTAAAATCAAAATTTATTCTACCTTGATCAGAAGGCACCAACTCACCAGAAAATATACCTTTGGTATTTTCGAAATTTGCCTGCAAGTTAGCTTCTTTTAGTTTTAAACCCATCAATCTCGGATAACGTGCGTTTAATGCACCAGAAAACCTGAAAGGGGCCAATTCAACATTTCCCTTACCTGATATTTCACCAAAAATCCTTTTAAAACTTCTTTCAGGTGGAAGAGCTACTTCAATACGATCCAATCTAAACTTATCAACATTAAATTCGTATAAATTTGATTGAGACTTTATATAGATTTCTCCTCCTAATCTTTTCAAAAGCAGATCAGAAAGAATACCTGTTTTGGTCAAGTTAGCAGTTAGGCTTGCCGGAACTGATGCTCCCTCTGATTCCATATCTATTCGCCCAAAATTCAAATCACTCGGAATTCTTTTAAAACTTCCTCTCCATTTTTCTCTCAACCTAATTCCATTCCATTGTGGGTTCTCTAGCTTTATATCAATTTCACTCTTAAATGCAGAAAGAGGTCCGCTAATAATTCCATTTAAACTTAATTTACCAGCCAAATTATTCTTCAACAAAGAACTTAATGAAGCCAAGGGAAATGAATCAAGCTTTAACTTAGCTTTCAAGTCACCAGTATATAAACGTTTTTTTTCTATACGTAATGGTAAATCAGCTTGAATATTTAAATCAGAGTCTTTAAGATTTTTTAGTCTGACAGAGCTTAATAAAGATAGATTAATTTGAGATGATTTCTTTATAGGAATTCTAGCAGCAACATTAGCTTCCCAATCTCCAAGTTTCCATATCGAACTAGGTATTCTAAGCAAATCATCTTTACAAGCTATACCAGTTTCCTTAGTAGTAAGATAATCTCTTATATAGTTACCACGAATTTTAAAATCTGAAATTAATAGTTCTCCATTACATGTTAAACGACCTTTATTCATACCAAATTTCAAATCACCATTAATAAGGCCTTTAGCAGATATTTCAGAATTATTTGGAAGTAAATCTTCAATTAACTTCAAACTAATTCTATTTGCTTTAGCCTTTGCCTTAAACTCTATCCCATCCCAATATCCATGGCCTTTTAATGATAACCTTCCTTGTTCAGGTAAATGTACTTTTACATCACTAATAATTCTTTTTTGCAAAAGATCAAAATTAGCTTTTCCAGTAGCCGTAAATTTAAGATTAGATGGTTCTACTAGAACCTGAGTATTACCATAAGGTTTAAATTGGATCTCTAGATTATTATTATTACCTTCTTCAGAAGTATTCAAGTCCCAATAAGAACCTTTCTTATTGGGGATTAAAACAATCTCAGTATCTTTAGGTCTAATAATTATGACTGGACGTAATTTCAGGAAACTAGACAGAGGGGCAAGCTTAATAGTTAAAGAAGAGATGTTAACGGTCGAAGAGCTGCTACGTCCTGGTAGTATTTTTGTGGCTCCAAAGGCTACCCCCCAAGGCCGCAAGCCTTTATAGGGGCCCAATTTGATCGGCTGTCTAAAACTAGAAGAGAGTCCATCTTGAACCTTAGGGGACCAATGTTTTATAGACTTACCAACAAATTTATCCGCAGTAAAAAAAGCTAGGGTACCGCTCATAACTAAAGCAGTGCCCCAAAGTCCACAAAATCTCAGGTTTTTAGGTCTAATTTCAACCCCCATGAATTTTGATATACATTTTGGGGCGCACCTGAACTATAAAGAATCTATCTAAGGTCAACCAGCTGATGTCTATTTCTGAAGTTATACAAAATGCAATTACTTGGTTCGCCTGGGGTGGCCTTGGACTAGCAGGAATAACACTAATATCTTTCATAACAAACTGGGGAATCAAATTCCGCCTGACTGGAGCGACTATTTTTACTCTTCTTTTATCCGCAAGTTGTTGGGCCTTTGAAAAAAGCTATACTCCTCCTGTTGTAATTGAAGGATATAAATATGCACCAATCGTATATGACAATGGGTCAGACTTAGTAGTAGCTCAAGCTGAGGATAATTTCCCTCAAGAGGCTATTGAGCCAACATTGCAACAAATTGCATCTAATTTAAAAGGTGGTGGTCGAAATGGAGTTGTTGTAACTGTAAGGCTTCGCCGACTAGAAAATGTTGCAAGTGGAATAAGTAAACCAGTAATTCTAGGGGAGGTATTACGAGACACAAAGTCAGGCATAACTATTAAAAAAACACAAGAAAACCTTAATTCAAATCAAAACTTAATAGATGAGAGTAAAAATGAAACAGGTTTAAATATTCATGACACAGAAAAAAGTATTTAAAGATCTTCCAAAATCTTTTCGACATGAACAGAGAGTTCTTAACTCTTATGGAATAAATAATTGGAATAACCTAGTTAGTCTTTCAGATCAGGAAATAATAAAAATGGCAAAAGGAACACTATGCAGCTCTAAAAACTTGTACCGTATTAGATGCATCGCAAGATTTGTCTGTGAGTTAGATATAGATCCTGGGGAAGCAGGTTTATTAATGCACTCTGGCTTGGCTTCTGTAGAGGCTCTTGCCTACTTAACGCCAGAAGAATTATTTAAAAGGACTGGTCGGCTAGAAAGAATTCTTAGAACAGGAAGAGAACCTATCGTAAATCTAGAGAAAGCATCATTTTGGATAAAAAAAGCCAAAAATGTTATAAGCAACTAACTTATTGAAAGTAGATTTATAATAAAAAGAAATCTTAAGAAACAACTGCCAATTTCATGCGCCTCCTAATCGCGCTAATTCTTTCAATCCTAACCACTTCTCCGACTGTTCAAGCACAATCAAAACTGCTTGAAAATGTCAAGAGAAATCCAAAAGAAGCAAAAAGCCTTTGTGAAAAATTTACTAAATTAAATTCAGCAAATAAATCAGCAGGGTCTCAAGAATCTATTCAAACAATTTCAACTCAGAAGAATATAACTCTAGTAGAAGCAGAAATACTCTCGATGTATGTAAGAGGTTTGTATTGCCCTGAAACTTTTTAGAAAAATCTAAATGAACACATTTTTGTTTAGAGACGATTTCCTAACGCTGGAAGACGGGGTAATCCTTAAATCAAGGATATGGTTACCGCAGGGAAAAGGTCCATGGCCAACACTATTAATGCGCCAACCTTACGGGAAAGAAATAGCTTCTACTGTTACTTACGCCCATCCAAGTTGGTGGGCCAGTCATGGCTATTTAGTAGTCATTCAGGATGTTAGAGGACAAGGGGAATCTACTGGAGAATTCAAAGGGTTCGACCAAGAAGCATCTGACACATCAGCTACTCATTCCTGGGTTCGATCTTTACCTGAATGTAATGGCTACTTAGGAACATATGGATTCTCATATCAAGGTCTTACTCAACTTTTAGCAGAGAAAAGCACTCCGCCGCCTAATTGTTTAATCCCAGCAATGACTGGTCTAAATGAAAACGAACATTGGAGTTGCGAAGGTGGAGCTTTCTGGTGGCATCTTGGACTGGGATGGGGCTTGCAATTAGCAGCCCAGAAATCAAAACGTGAAAACAATCTAAAAGCATGGAGTGAAATCCGAGAAAGTCTCCAATCAAATAGCTACCTTACGAGCGGGCAAAAGCTTCTTGAAAAGCATGATCCCAATGGAATGGCAAGCAAATGGTTACAAAATTCGAATACATCATCAGCCTGCTGGAGAGAACATAAGCCACCAATAACCTGGTTAAAGCAACCAATGCTTTTGATCGGAGGGTGGTGGGATCCCCACTTAAAGGGGATACTTAATCTTTTTGAAGAATCAAAAAAACAAGGGGGCAACCCTAAATTAATTATTGGGCCAGCATCCCATCTTGAATGGTGGGATGGCATTCAACTAACTCAATTAGATTTTTTCAATAAACATCTTCAAGGATTAAATACAGCAAAAATAGAATATGAATCAATAAAGCTATGGAACATAACAACAAAAAAGTGGGAATTTTCTAAAAAAATGCCATCACTACCAACATGGAGTCTTTTTAGTACAGGAGTTGCATGTCACGAGATTGAAGATGGCAAGCTACTTAACGATTCGGAAGGGAAAGGATTTACTGTAATCGTTCATGATCCATGGAGGGCAGTACCTTCACTAGGAGGACATTTAAGTCAGAATCCAGGCCCAATAGAGAGAGGAAGACTTGATAAAAGAGGAGATATAGCAACTTTTACAAGTAAACCCTTTGAAAACAATATTCGAGTTGAAGGCATTCCAACTCTAAAAATCGCTGCTAAATCTGACCAGGAGGGATTCGACCTATGCGTCGCACTATCAATTATTCCTTGCAATAAAATCACTGTTGAGCAACTTTCTACAGGTTTTAGAAGAATCAATGGGAAAGAAGCCAACTCATTTCAAAGCACAGAGATTAAACTTCAAGGAGTGCTCGCAGATTTAAAGAAAGGGGACCGAATACGAATTTCTATTTCAGGTTCCAGTTGGCCCGCTATTGGAGTAAATCCAGGTACAAAGCTTTTCAAACCTGAATCACCTAGCCCGCATTGCGTTATTACCAGTATTTACCTTAATTGCGAAGGTTCGAATCTTCAATTTGATCCACTTTTTTCTTCTTAAGGTTTCAATATTGCCTTATGGACGATTAAGCTCTTCTTCTTCTGGCAATAAATCATGACCGCATCTCTCCTTCTTGATTGGATGACAGAAGAAGGTAAAAAACTTTCTAGTTGCAGACATGACAGCCCATTTTCTGTATTAGGTCCACAACCTCACCAAGACGAATGGATAATTCGAATATGGATGCCTGAAGCTGATGAAGTAAAAATCCTACTAAAACAAAAATCAATTGAACTTAAAACCCCTAATCACCCTTGGGTTTATGAAACTTTATTAGATTTTGACCCAGGATCTAATTATCAAATAAAAGTCAAGAGAGGAGGTATTGAACATACTCAACACGATCCTTGGGCATTCCGCAGCGAATGGATGG
Source organism: Prochlorococcus sp. AG-409-P19 (assembly GCA_003215315.1). Taxonomy (GTDB): domain Bacteria; phylum Cyanobacteriota; class Cyanobacteriia; order PCC-6307; family Cyanobiaceae; genus Prochlorococcus_B. The sequence goes on from QCKO01000002.1 coordinate 141,287, forward strand.
GTGATATAGATAGACATTTGTTTGCAGAGGGGAACCACCATCACATATGGCGCCGCATGGGAGCTCACTTAACTGAGAGAGAATCCGTTGAAGGTGTCATGTTTTGTCTATGGGCACCCCACGCAAGAAGTGTATCGATAATTGGGGACCTTAATTCCTGGGATGGCCGGCATCATCCTATGCAAAAAAGGTTAGGAGGTATTTGGGAGCTTTTCATCCCAGGGTTAACAAATGGATCTCTATACAAATACGAAATAAGAACACAAGAAGGCCATTGCTATCAAAAGGCAGACCCTTATGGTTTTCAACATGAGGTCAGACCTGCAAAGAGTTCAGTGATCTCAAAACTAGATTGTTATCAATGGAAAGACCAATCTTGGATTAGTAAACGTGACAATCAAAATTCATTAAAGCAGCCCATATCTGTATATGAAATGCATCTTGGAAGTTGGATGCACTCATCAACTGATACTCCTTTCATAGAAGAAGATGGGTCCCAGCGCGAGTGTGTCCCTGCGGCAGACATGAAACCTGGATCAAGACTACTTACTTATCCAGAATTAACTAAAAAGTTAATTCCATATGTAAAAGAAAGAGGCTTTACTCATATTGAGTTAATGCCTGTCTCAGAACATCCTTTCGATGGATCCTGGGGATACCAAGTCACTGGTTGGTATGCACCAACCAGTCGATATGGTTCTCCAGATGAGTTTCGCGCATTTGTCGATAGCTGCCACCAAGAAGGTATTGGAATCATCCTTGACTGGGTTCCTGGCCATTTCCCTAAAGATGAACATGGACTTGCTTTCTTTGATGGCTCACACTTATATGAGCACTCCGATCCTCGTATTGGTGAGCATAAAGAATGGGGCACTTTAATTTTTAATTACAGTAGAAATGAAGTTAGAAATTTCTTGGTAGCAAACTTAATTTTTTGGTTTGAGCAATACCATATAGATGGAATTCGCGTAGATGCCGTTGCATCAATGCTATATAGAGATTATTTAAGACCTGAAGGTGAATGGATAAAAAACGAAGAGGGTGGTAATGAAAATACAGAGGCAGTTAAATTCCTACAGCAAGCAAATCACGTTTTATTTCAACATTTTCCAGGGGCACTTTCAATTGCGGAAGAATCAACTACATGGCCTGGAGTGACCAAGCCTACTGACATGGGAGGACTCGGATTCAATCTCAAATGGAACATGGGTTGGATGCACGATATGCTCGACTACTTTGAAATTGACCCTTGGTTTAGACAATTCAACCAGAACAATATAACTTTTTCCATTTGTTATAACTATACCGAAAACTTTATGCTTGCTCTCAGCCATGATGAAGTCGTTCACGGGAAAAGTCATTTACTTCATAAGATGCCTGGTGATGACTGGCAAAAGTATGCAAATACAAGAGCACTTTTAGCTTATATGTGGACTCATCCTGGTAAAAAAACTATTTTCATGGGCATGGAGTTTGGGCAACGACAAGAATGGAATGTTTGGGATGATTTGCAATGGGACCTATTAAATTATCCTCCTCATAAAGGCATCCAGAAACTAGTTGGAGATCTAAATCGTTTATATAAACAACAACCAGCTTTATGGAAGGATGACTTTGATGAATATGGGTTTCAATGGATTGATTGTAAGGATAATACAAACTCAGTAATTAGCTTTATGAGAAGAGAAAAAGATACTAGTGAGTGGTTAGTGGTAATAGCTAATTTCACACCACAACATCATTCAAATTATAGAATCGGTGTACCTATCAATGGTTTTTACAAAGAAATTCTCAATACAGATTGTGAGGAATATGGTGGATCTAATCAAGGCAATCTAGGAGGGAAGGCGAGTGAAAAATACAGTATTCATGGCTATGAAGATTCCTTAGATGTTTGCCTTCCCCCCTTAAGCTTGCTTGTATTTAAGTATGATTCTTGATCAGAAAGTAGAAGGACTATAAAGTATCATAAAAATCAAAACTCATAGTTATGGCAAAGATAAATCAAAAAAGGTGTGACGATCCTTGGCAGTCCATCCACTCATATTCATTTTGAGGGGCTGCCTCTAGTAAGTTTCTGGATTAACAGGTCTCAATAATGACAGAAAAACTTCCTCTATTACTTCGCGCCGCCCTAGGTCAGAAAGTTGAAAGGCCACCTGTTTGGATGATGCGTCAAGCAGGTAGATACATGAAGGTTTATCGAGACCTTCGAGACAATCATCCCAGTTTCAGAGAAAGGTCAGAGAACCCAGATCTTTCATATGAAATATCAATGCAGCCTTTTAAAGCATTTGAACCAGATGGAGTAATTCTCTTTTCAGATATTCTCACCCCCCTTCCTGGCATGGGAATTGATTTTGATATTGTTGAGAGCAAAGGGCCTTTAATTAATGATCCAATACGCAGCTTAAATCAAGTTCAAAAATTAACTCCTCTTGATCCCCAAAAAAGCATGCCTTTTGTAGGGGAAGTGCTAAGCAGGCTTAGAGAAAGTGTTGGCAATAAAGCAGCCGTTCTTGGTTTTGTTGGCGCACCATGGACTTTGGCTGCATATGTAGTTGAAGGTAAAAGCAGCAAGAACTATGCCGTAATCAAAGCAATGGCATTTCAAGAACCTGAACTACTCCACAACTTATTAGATCATTTTGCCGAATCTATAGCCAATTACTTGTGTTACCAGATCCATTCAGGAGCTCAAGTCGTACAAATGTTTGACTCTTGGGCTGGTCAATTAAGTCCTGAAGACTATGACATTTTCGCTGCTCCCTATCAAAAGAAGGTGGTCGATCTAGTTAAACAAAAGCACCCGAATACTCCGATCATTCTTTATATATCTGGAAGCGCAGGAGTACTTGAAAGGATGGGGAAAACAGGCGTAGATATAGTTTCTCTTGATTGGACAGTAGATATGGAAGATGGTTTAAAGCGATTGCCCACAAATGTCGGAGTTCAAGGCAATGTTGATCCAGGGCTTTTATTTGGAACGCCAGCTGCAATAAATTCTCGAATTATTGATGTAGTAAAAAAAGCACAAGGAAGAAAACACATTCTAAATCTTGGTCATGGAATTCTTCCTGGAACACCAGAAGAAAATGCAAGAGTTTTCTTTGAATCAGGCAAAAATGTAAATGAACTTATAAAGACTAGCTAGCTCTTGAATACACAAAAAATACTTATAACAGGAGCAAGTGGGTGTGTAGGGCAATACATAACTAAATGGTTAATGAATAATTCAGAAGCGCAGCTTTACCTTTGGATAAGAGATCCAAAAAAATTAACTGCCATTGATATTGATAATCAAAAAATAAAACTTTTAATAGGAGATTTATGTGAGCCAGAGAAATTCAGCACCCAACTTTCTGAAGTTACAAGGGTTATACATACAGCGACAGCATGGGGGGATCCTAAAAGAGCTTATGAAGTCAACGTAATTGCCATAAAGAAGATGTTAGGGATGCTGAATCCGTCACTAATAGAGCAAATAATATATTTTTCAACAGCTAGTGTTTTAGATCAAAACTTAAATCCAATTTCAGAAGCATTTACCTATGGGACTGAATATATACAAACCAAAGCCCAATGTCTTTCAGAGCTTGAATCTCATGCTTTAGCTGAAAAAATTATTGCTGTTTTCCCAACACTAGTATTTGGTGGAAGGCTAGATAATACAAGTCGCTTCCCTACAAGCTACTTAACAGAAGGCCTTAAAGAAGCAATGCGTTGGCTTTGGCTAGCAAGGTGGATAAAGGCTTTTTCTAAGTTTCATTTCATTCATGCTGCTGATATTGCTTTCATATGTGGATACCTAGCGACTACACCTCATATTCCTTTTAAAAGCAATTTTGGATTAAAAAAACTTGTATTAGCCCAACCATATATAGATATAGATGAAACCATTCAGACTCTTTTAAAATGGAAGGGAATGAAAAAGACACCTCAAATACCATTATGGCCATGGTTAACTGAGCTTTTAATCAAAGTATTACCAATAAAAATCAATAGATGGGATAGGTTTAGTATTAAACAACGTAACTTTGTCTACTCTCCAATAATTACTCCAGAAACTTTTGGTGGAGCAAGTGTTGCCTCGTCACTAACTGAAGTATTAAAAAGCTCAGGGTTAAGCCACAAATAAACTTTTGCTTGAGAATAAACTATAATTAAACAAACAGACCATACATCCTCAATGATTCGATCTATTACCTCTGCATGCATCGCATTTCTATTGTTTCTTGCAATGGGGGTTTCCTCTGTTCATGCAAATACAGTAGAAGTCAAGCTTGGTACTGATGCTGGAATGCTTGCTTTTGAGCCAAGCGCAGTAACTATCAACGCTGGTGACACAGTTAAATTTGTTAATAACAAACTTGCACCTCATAATGCTGTATTTGATGGAAATGATGACTTGAGCCATCCTGACCTTGCTTTTGCTCCTGGTGAATCATGGGAAAGGACATTCAGCACTGCTGGTTCATATGACTTCTACTGTGAGCCTCATAGAGGTGCTGGAATGGTTGGGAAGATTACAGTTAAGTAATAAAAATAAAGTTTTCCACCTAAAGGTGAGATGTTAATTCATCTCACCTTTTTTATTTGTAAAAAAGCCTTCTCAAGGACTTAAAGCCTTACTAGGCTTAACAATAGAAATTCTTATCACTTTAATGGCCAGATACGAATTTAAAAAATTCATAATAGCTGCAAAAAGAAATCTTTCTCTTCGGAAACGAATCAAACAATGCCAACAGGCAGAAGATGTAATATACCTGGCTAAAGAATTAGGGTTCAATATTATTAATAAAGACTTAGAAGAAGATCATTTACTATCAGATTTCAATACTTGGATACATAAAAGTAAAATCTCTCCAATAAAGAAAAATATATAAGCTGTCAACTAAGAAGCTATAATCTAATAATTTTTTTTGTGATAACCGACCCATCAGTTTCGGTTATCAATGCACTAAGAATTAAATTAGTGCCCATAAAATAGTAAAAGATCGATTTTAATAATGAAATTCAAATCTGGTGAATTCACAAAAAAATGTTGGGGTTCAATTATCTATGCTCAAGAATTAGCTCAAGAGAATAATCATCAGAATGTAGAGTCTGAACATATTTTGATGTCTCTTGCGAAGGCAAATGATATCGCAATAAAAATATTAAATCGAGCTAACATTCCCGTACTTAAATTACTCAGTGATTTAGAAGTATTCTTAAAACAACAACCAATAATGAAAAGGAAACCAGAAAATGTATTTATAGGTAAAAGTACAAATATAATTTTATCAGAAGCAGAACAGATAAAGATTTCTTTTAATGATGAATTCATATCTACAGAGCACCTTTTGCTAAGTCTTTTTGCTGACAATAGAATCTGTATAAATCTATTTAATAAAAATAATATCCAGAAGAATGAGATTTTATTAGCGATTAAAGAGATAAGAGGTAGTCAAGTAGTGAAAGATCAAAACTCAGAAGAAAATTATGAATCACTCAAAAGATATGGTAGAGATCTAATCGAAGCAGCCAAAGAAGGAAAACTTGACCCCGTCATAGGAAGAGACGAAGAAATAAGAAGAACAATTCAAATTCTAAGTCGCCGAACAAAAAACAATCCAGTACTAATAGGTGAAGCGGGTGTTGGTAAAACTGCAATTGTGGAAGGACTAGCTCAAAGAATCGTCAATGGAGATGTTCCAACTTCTCTTAGCGATCGTCAATTAATAAGTTTAGACATAGGGGCATTAATCGCAGGAGCAAAATATAGAGGTGAGTTTGAAGAGAGACTCAAAGCTGTACTAAAAGAAATCACAACTTCTAACGGTCAAATCATTCTTTTCATAGATGAAATTCATACGGTGGTAGGTGCAGGAGCCTCAGGTGGAGCAATGGATGCAAGTAATCTAATGAAGCCAATGCTAGCAAGAGGTGAACTTAGATGTATTGGTGCAACAACTATCAATGAGCATAAAGAGTATATAGAAAAAGACCCTGCTTTAGAAAGAAGGTTTCAGCAAGTTTTAGTTAAAGAGCCATCCGTCGAAGATACAATTTCAATACTAAGAGGACTGAAAAAAAAATATGAGGTTCATCATGGAGTTCGAATAGCTGACAATGCA
>QCKO01000003.1 GCA_003215315.1 Prochlorococcus sp. AG-409-P19
CAAGTAACCCTAGTTGCAGAACACTAGCTCTTGTCAATGTTATTCCTCCCCTTGACCACTCATTCTGAGGTTTAAGAACGGAGCAAATATAATCAAACCAGGGAAAAATAGGAAAACCAAACCATAAACGAATAATCGCTCATACTTTCCCATATTGTTCCATCTACTATTCATCCAATAAAAGATTAGGATCGGGATCAAAATCAAATAGACAAAACCAATTAGGACATATGCCGCAACAACAAACACTGGGCTATAGGTTATGAGGTTTCCCAATAACAAGAAAAGCACTATAAGCTAAATTCATAATAAACAAATCCTTGAAAGAAACAATGTAAGTTCTCTAGGCCGTTAAAGAAATCATCGACTATTAGCCTAGTAATACAGAATATCAACCTTAAAAATTGCAAATAAATTTATGGGAGTGGGGGGACTTGAACCCCCACGGCCAAAAAGCGGCCAACAGATTTTAAGTCTGGTGCGTCTACCAATTCCGCCACACTCCCTTATTTTGATCTTATACCTAGGTGCCTATTTGTCAGATTCATTTCCACATCAAGTCCCAAAACCTGGACATTTCTTATCAAACAAAAGAAGCAGTGTTTTTTACTGAATTTCAAGTAAATAGATCAAACAACCTTCAAACGTATGCTATTGATCTAACAATATCAATCCAAAACTGACCATCTCAAGGTTTCTCCAGCATGAAAAGGCACTAAAGGTTTTTCGTTATTTCCTAGATCTGAACAAATATCTATACTGTAAGGAACAACAACGTTCTTACGAATCAAAGTAATCTTTTCATTATTCAAAGGTAATCCATAAAAAAGAGCACCATTTTCACTAGCAAAAGCTTCTAATTTATCAAGTGCATTTTCTTCATAAAAGACTTCTGCGTAACTCTCCAAAGCAAAGGGTGCATTAAAAATCCCTGCACATGCGCAAGAAGCTTCCTTGGAATCTCTAGGATGAGGGGCTGAATCAGTACCTAAGAAAAAACATTTTTTGCCACTAGTTGCAGCTTTTCGTAAGGCAATCCTGTGCTTTTCTCTTTTTGCAACTGGTAAACAGTAAAAATCACTCCGCAAGCCACCTAAAAACATAGCATTTCTATTTATATGTAAATGATGAGGAGTAATAGTAGAGGCCAACTTATATTGTTGACTACTTTCTACAAAAGAAACAGCATAATCAGTCGTTATATGTTCTAAAACAATTTTAATCCCAGGAAACCGAGTCAACAAAGGAGAGAGATGTCGATCAATAAAAACAGCCTCTCTATCATAGATATCTACCGATGGATCATTAACCTCTCCATGAATCAATAGAGGCATTCCGACACGCTCCATCATCTCTAGAACGGAGTCAATGTTTTTCAAATCACTAACTCCATAAGACGAATTTGTCGTAACATTAACTGGGTAAAGCTTGACAGCATGGAAAATTCCTCGATCAAACCCTTGCTCCAAAACCTCTACAGATGCATCATCCGTCAAATATGCAGTCATCAGTGGAGTAAAGCTTATCCCCTGAGGAATTAACTGCATTATTCTTTTCCTATATTCAATAGCCTGCTCTAAAGTAGTTATGGGTGGATTTAAGTTTGGCATAACAATGGCGCGGCTAAATATCCTGGTTGTATGAGCTATTACATTCGCCAACATGTCTCCATCTCTCAAATGCAAATGCAAATCATCTGGCTTCCGTATAGTTATTTGATTAGCAGAGAAATTCAAAGCAAAAACTATTTTAGTCCTATAGATTAAATAGCATTTATTCAGCAATCTTCAAGTATCAATATAAGAACTAAATTACTAACTATATACCTCTGACAAATATTATTTAAAAAACCTTTAAAAACTATTGATCAAAGTCTCTCGCTAATGCCCTCATTTCTAATCCCGACAATAGAGCTTCTTACTGGAATCTTTCTGCTTTTTGGAGGCGGTGAATGTTTTGTTCAAGGGTCAGTTGCATTAGCTTTAATTCTTGGGATACCACAATTAGTGATTGGTCTAACGGTGGTTGCTCTTGGGACTAGTGCTCCTGAACTTTTTGTCAGCGCCAACTCTCTTTTCCAAGGTTCTGATGCTCTAGCCGTAAGCAATGTTGTAGGGAGTAATATCTTTAACGTAATGGTTGTCCTTGGGAGTAGTGCACTTATAAGGCCCCTAAAGGTAGATAGTCGTCTAGTACGTAGAGATGTTCCTCTCCTCTTAGGTGTATCAGCCGCTGTATGGGGAATGACATCTACAGGGACACTCACATGGCAATCAGGCGCTTCACTATTACTGGCTCTGATTCTAAATACTATATGGGAAATTAAAACAGCTAGAGAAGATCCTCAGAAAATACAAGAAGCTGAGCCTGAAATAAAACCAGGCAAAGACTCTACAAGCTTAACTAATGCCTGCGCAAAGATACTAGGAGGTATTTTATTACTTACTCTTGGATCAAAGGTGTTAATCAATGGAGCCAGTGAAATAGCAGGCCTACTAGGTGTTAGTGAAGCTGTAATTGGCTTGACTATCGTTTCATTTGGCACTTCAATGCCAGAGCTAATCACCTCATTAGTGGCAGCCATACGAGGTAGAACAGACTTGGCTATAGGTAATGTCGTTGGCAGCTGCTTATTAAATCAATTACTAGTTTTAGGAGGTTGCTCTCTATTATCAGGACAAACCGGGCTGATGGTAGAAAATTCTCTCATTCAAAAAGATCTACCAATAATGGTAATCACTACAATTGCATGCATGCCTATTTTTTGGACAAAAGGGAAAATAACCCGTGGCGAGGGCGGTACATTAGTGAGCCTTTATTTAATATATTTAACAGACAAAGTAATACCTCTTATATTTCCAAGTATATATTCAACATTTCATATTTTTGTAACCATAATAATAATTACCACTCTTACTTTATTAATAATAAAATCAGCAAAGTATTGGTTAAGATTAAGAAAAGGAAGCTTATAAAAAGCAACAAGAATTAGAAGATTAAATCATAGTCACAAATTCTTCAGCCACAGTAGGGTGCAATGCCATTGTCAAATCAAAATCAGATTTCTTAGCTCCCATCATGAGAGAAATTGATGCCATCTGAATAATTTCAGATGCATCATCACCAATCATATGGCAGCCTAAAATTTTGTCATTGCTAGTATCAACAATTAATTTTAGGATACATTTATTTTCGGCTTTAGGTAAACTATACGCTAAGGATCTAAATTCAGATCTAAAGATCTTTACATTATCCTTACCTAATAATTTAACTGATTGTTCTTCACTTAGGCCAACTGAAGCAATCTCAGGCTTACTGAAAACCGCAACTGGAACCTGATTATAATTCACTATACGTTTAATATTGCCAAAAACTCTATCAGAAAATACCCTACCTTCTTCTATTGCAACAGGTGTCAAATTGAATCTATTAGTGACATCACCTATCGCATAAATATTTGGAATATTAGTTCGATTCTCCTTATCCACTTTAATCCTATTCTCATCAATAACTATTCCTGCCTTATCTACTTTTAGTCCTTCAAGGAAAGGCTCTCTACCCGTTGCAAAAAGCACTCCATTAGTATCAATACTTTTATCTGCACTTGTCTCAACATGCAAACAACCAGGCTCACCTTTTATGGAAACAGGGTATTCATTAAATCTCAAATTAATATTTTTAGACGTCATTGATGCACCAAGAAAAGATGTCAACTCTCTATCAAAACCTTTCAATAAATGATCCCCTCTCACTAATTGCGTGACCTCAACACCATATCCATTTAAAATACAAGCAAATTCACATGCAATAAATCCAGCTCCTACAATAACAATTTTATTCGGGAACCTTTTTAACAAAAACATATCATTACTCATCCAAGCCAAGGAAGATCCTTGAATATTCGGACGCACAGGACGTCCTCCCACCGAGATCAAGATCAGCTCACTATTAACGATTTGTGTAAAGTGATCATTTTCTCTACTTCTTACTTGAATAGTATTTCGATCAATAAATTCACCCCATCCTTGAATAATCTCAACTCCAGACTTCTCTAAAAAATTCCTATGCATATCACTTAAACGCATTACCTCCTTTTGGATATTCCTTAATAAGACCTCAGAATTAATTTTTACACTTCCGATATTAAATCCATAAGAACCAGTATGCTTGAGTGCATCTCCATACTTAGCACCATAAGCCATCAATTTCTTTGGCACGCAACCCCGAACGACACAAGTGCCTCCTATTTGATCGCCTTCAATGATTGCAACTGAAGCCCCATAGCTCGCAGCCCTTTTAGCAGCAGCCAATCCACCAGAGCCAGCGCCTAAAACAATCAAATCGTAATTTTTCAATTTAAAATTAGTACTCATTCTTTAATTGTCGTTTAATTCAATGATTTCAGTCAAAAATCCAATGAGTTGGGAAGAATTAGCAACATATACAGATGCAGAAGTTGATCGAATCAATGGACCTACAAACGCCTATTCAACGCTTCGTTTATTTAATAAGCACAAGTCAGAACTCCAAGTAACTCTTTACAGAGATCATCATGCTTGGTGTCCTTATTGCCAAAAAATTTGGCTATGGCTGGAATTCAAGAAAATTCCTTATCGTATTAAAAAAGTCACAATGCGATGCTATGGAGACAAAGAAAGCTGGTATTTAAGTAAAGTTCCTTCAGGGCTCCTGCCTGCACTAGAAGTGAACGATAAAGTTATAACAGAAAGTGATCAAATCCTTTTTGTCCTGGAGAAACTTTATGGTCCCCTTGGTCGATCTCTCGAACACCCCCAGATAACTAAGCTTAGAAAATTAGAAAGAGAATTATTTAGAGCTTGGTGTGAATGGCTATGTTATAGATCAGTTTCAGAGACCCAAGAACAACGCAAAAAAGAAAGGTTTCAAAACATTGCAAAGAATTTTGAGAATCAAATAGAGGAAAGTAAGAGTTCTTGGATTGATGCTTCTAAATCTCGTTTTAGTTCAATACCAGGAGTAGGCGATATAATTTTCATTCCCTACATAGAGAGGATGAATGCATCTCTTGCATACTACAAAGGTTTTTCTCTGCGAGAAGAGCATCCTATGATAAATAAATGGTTGAAAAATCTAGAAGAGCTAGACGAATATCGTGGAACCCAAGGAGACTTTCATACACATGCTCACGATTTACCTCCTCAAATGGGGAATTGCTTCTTAAATCCGAACATCAAACAGAAAGAGTTGGCAAGAAAAATCGACGAAGGTTACGGTCTAGGATCTTTAGAACTATACCTACCTCAATCAACTGAACTTTTTCAAAGAAAGATGAAAACCATTGCTCTTACTAGAGTAGTCAAACACAGAGAAAATATTATAGCGACAAATATTATGGGAGACAAGCATTTTGACCAACCACTCAGAGCAGCGCTAACAAACATGGTTGCCAACTACAGATGCCATCCTGAAAAAGGAAGCGCTTATGGGTTACGTTATTTGAGAGATAGGATCTCTGTACCTAGAGACATGCCTCTAATACCCGCCCGGCATTTAAGACAAACAATTGAATTAACTGCACAACTAGATGGAGAAACCCAAGGTCCTAAAATTCCTATTAGGAATAGATTTGACCAAAATCCAATTCCTTTCATCTATTCAAAAACTTTGAGCTGATGTAATTAGATTTAACACATTATTTTTAAAGTAAGTTATTTTCTTTTCCTCGAATCTATTTGCAGTAAATCCTTGATTTTCTGCACCTGACTTGCCATTTGAGGATCTGTAGAAAGCTTCTTTTCAATCTGCTCGATTGCATACATAACAGTTGTATGGTCCTTGCCACCAAAAGTTTCACCAATTCGTGGCAAACTTAAGTCAGTACCATGCCTCATTAAGTACATCCCTACTTGCCGTGCTTGACTAACTGGCCGACGTCTACTTGAACTGCGCATTTCATCGGCCGTTACAGAAAAAACCTCAGAAACTTTTTCAATCACCTGCTGAGGAGTAACTTCCACTCCTTGACCATTAGGATCAAGCATTGGAGCTACAGACTCAACAGTCATAGGTAATCCTGTAATAGAAGAGAAAGCAACAGCCCTAGTAAAAGCACCTTCTAGTTCTCTAATATTTGAAGTGAAACGACCTGCGATGAATTGAATTAATTCTCTTGGTAATCGCATACGCTCTTGCTCTGCCTTCTTTTGAAGTATCGCCATTCTAGTTTCAAGATCTGGAACCTGAATATCTGCTATCAATCCCATTGAGAACCTGGAAATCAATCTCTCCTGAAGACGTGGTATCTGACTTGGCGGTCTATCACTAGCTATCACTATTTGACGTCCCGCCTCATGTAAAGCATTAAAAGTATGGAAAAATTCCTCTTGAGTGTATTCTTTGCCTTCAATAAATTGAATATCGTCTACAAGTATTAGGTCTGCAGCTCTATATCGATTTCTAAACGCCTGCATACCATCTTTTCGTATTGCAACAATCAAATCATTAGTAAAAGTCTCGGTCGAAACATATGCGACCTTTGCCCCAGGATCAATTTCTAAACGATAATGACCAATTGCTTGCATCAAATGAGTTTTACCTAGGCCAACTCCACCACAAATAAATAAAGGATTAAACTCACGTCCAGGTGCTTCAGCTACAGCCATGGCCGCAGCATGCGCCATGCGACTATTTGGGCCAACAACAAATCGGTTAAAAACATACCTAAGGTTTAAAGCAGGCAAACGTTTTTTAACAGGATTCTTCAGAGTGGTTTCATTTCGTTCTTCTAAACCCGCAGCCTTCTGAGAATCCTGGATTGAACGATCAGAAGAATTCACTTCACGAGTAATGACAGTCTCTGTACTTGCCTTAACATGCACTTTCACAGATTGTCCATAAATCTTTCCAGCGACTTCCTCAATTGTGCGTAAATAATTTTTTCTCAACCAATCACTGGAAAAACTATTGGGAGCTATCAAAGTCAATTGACCATCTTTGAAATCGCTGAATTTCGCAGGGCGAATCCATGTTTCATAAGAAGGCTTGCTTAAATTTTTCTGAAGAAACTCCTGAACCTTGGTCCAAAGCTCACCTCGCGTTGGCACCGGCATTACCTAATGGAAGCTGAATCTAGACACTAATCTGAAATAGGTCATTGTTTAATGAGCAGATTAGATTCTGTCTCCTCAAAGCGCTTCTTCAACAAACCCATTGATGTGACAGGAAATTATAATAATTTTATCCAAATACAAAGTAAAATTTTAATCTACAAAATTTAATTAGATGCAATGAAGAGTAACGTAAAGATCAAAAGAACATTTTAAAAACTCATACGTATCAAATTTCATTATCAATCCATCAAGAAAAAAACTATCTATGGAATCAAAAAACATTTCAATTATTATTTTAATGGCTCGCTGGCACGCATTTCGTCGCTGTAAAAAAAGACTCTCTAGGGTTGTTGGATCATTACAAGCAGCAAAAATACAAAAACAACTAACGGTTCATACAACATCAGTTGCTTCTGAACTAGCAAAACATGAAGATGTCGAAATTCATATTGCCATCTCGGGGATTGGAAGTAATGCAGGCAAACGATGGGCACGCTCACAAGGAATTCAAAATGTCACCATTCAAAGCTCGGGAAATCTTGGTTGCAGAATGAAAAAAGAAATAATAAAAGCTCATTCAAATAGAAGAGGCCCTCTAAAAGTTGGAGCAACAATTCTCATTGGGACAGATTTACCTACTTTATCCAAAATTGATCTCCTTGAAGCAATCAACGTTCTAAAAAAGAAAGATATGGTCATAGGTCCATCAGAAGATGGTGGCTACTGGTTAATTGGGTTTTCAAAAAAACTAATAAATCCTTTATTTAGCTGGCCTTTTAACGGAATAAATTGGGGGAGCAATCAAGTTCTAAATGAAACAATACATATCGCGACAACAAAAGAAGTGGATTACCAATTACTTAGATCTCAAAATGATATCGACACAATAGAAGATTTAGAGCCATGGCAAAATCTCAAGAAAATCAAACCATATCAATTGTTATACCAACAATAAATGAAGCTAAAAAGCTGCCTCTTTTGCTTGCTGATATAAAAAAATGGGCTCATAGCCATGACATAATTGTTATAGATGGAGGAAGTAAAGATCTAACTTTACTAACAACAGACCTGGCCGGAGTTGATTCAATTAGAACAAAGGAAGCTAATCGAGGTAATCAATTAAAAATCGGGGCTTCGAAAGCTATGCGGCAATGGTTACTATTCCTACATGCAGACTGCAGACTTAATAGAGAGTGTGTTGAAAAAGTGGAAGCGATAATACATAATTCTAAATCTAAGAACTATGCTTGGTATTTTGATTTTAAGATTAACAGTAATTCTTTATCATTAAAAATTCTTGAAAAAGCAGTTGCTTTAAGGAATTTAATATTCAAGACTCCTTACGGAGACCAAGGATTGTTAATACATAAAGATCTATATATTCAGTCTGGAGGGTACAAATCTCTTAAAATAATGGAGGATTTAGACTTAATCCTAAGATTACATAAATTAAGCGCACCAAAAAGGATAGGGACAGCTCTAACAACAGATAGCAGAAAATGGAAACATGAAAACATAATAAAACGTGCATTCAAGAACGCAAGGCTAAGAAGATTATGGAAACTAGGCGTTAATGATAATGAACTTTTCAAACATTATTACTCTTGAAAGCTATTATTTATTATTGAATTTAATTTGAATACCAAAAAGCACATTTACAACCCTTAGGTTCTAATATCCATCCTTGATTTCTATAAAAAGATATAACATTAGCATCCGCAAATAGAGTTACTCTTTTAACTCCAATATTCTTTAATCTTTTTATTAAGTACGTCATTAATCTTCGCCCCAAGCCAGAGCCTTGATAAACAGGTTGTATTGCTACATCCCAAACTGTAGCGTCAATAATACCATCTCCAGTACATCTTGCGAAACCTATTAGCCTAGGGAATTTCTGGTCATGCTGCCACAAACCAACTTTTAAAATACTATTTTCCAAAGCTCTTTTAACTCTTCTCAATGGTCTCCGGCCCCAACCAACAGATTGAAGAAGTTGTTCTAATTCGATAAGATCAAAATCTCTATATTGACTTAAAACAAAGGAGTCTTTAAATTCAGGTAAAATAATTTCTGACGCATATTCTCCATAGTTTTCTAATAAAATCTTCTTGGGGATTAAATGTTTAGAATTATACTCACTAAACTCTTTAGAACCTAAATTAAAAAACATATTAATATACCAATTAAAATTTAGTCAAGCCACTTTCTTGCAAATCTGCAAGTTGAGAATAAAGACCACCTTGATCCCTTAGTTGATTATGAGTACCTTCCTCTATAAGTTTTCCTTTCCTCATAACTAAAATACGATCTGCAGACTCTACTGTCGCAAGTCTATGTGCAATTACCAAAGCTGTTCTTTTCTGCAACAATCTATCTAAATCTCTTTGTAAGGTAGCTTCTGTAGAGGGGTCCATAAAAGCGGTCGCTTCATCCATAATCAAAACCTTAGGATTCCTAATTGCAACTCTAGCGACTGATAGTAGTTGCCTTTCTCCAGAGGATAAATTACCTCCTCTCTCTCTAATATATGTATCTAATCCTTCTGGTAATTTATCAAGTAAGCTTGCTAGACCCAATTCATTACAAACCTCTAATAGTCGCTTATCATTAATATCTGAGTCCAACCTTAAATTATCTGCAACATTTCCGCTAAATAAAAATGTATCTTGTAAAACTACTCCTAACTGCTTTCTTAATGAGTGAATAGGTATATCTTTAATATCAACTCCATCAATTAGGATAGAACCCTTTTGTGGCTCATATAGGCGACAAAGAAGTCTTATTAAAGTTGTTTTCCCTGAACCAGTAGGGCCAACTAATGCAACATGTTCCCCTGGCTTAATTTTAAAGTTTAAATTATCAATTATTAATTCATCATTGCGATAAGAAAAGCTTACATCATCAAAAGTTAACTCACCGGTAATACTTTTTTCTGTGGAGTTTGAAATATTTTCATTAGAAGGTAAGGTTAATTTATCTTGAATTTCAATTTCTTTTTCCAATAATTCACTTATTCTTTCAACAGCGGTTAGGCCACCCTGGATTTGTGTGAATCTTTCAGCTAATTGTCTTAAAGGTTCAAAAAGTCTCTGCGAATATAAAATAAAGGTAGTCAAAGTTCCTAACCCCATAGCACCCGACGTTACCATCCAACCACCTAAAGCAATTACAAGTGCCACCGCAGCCAAGGAGACCCATTCAATAAAAGCTGAGATACTGCTGTCATAAAAAATAGTTCCATTTACAGCGTTTTTATATTTAACTCCTGTCTTATTAAAATTATTACCATTAATAGTCTGTCTTCTAAACATTTGAACAACCTCCAAACCCTGCAAATTCTCTTGAAAATCAGCATTTAACTGTGACAATTCCTCCCTGACCCGATAATTAGCTTTTCTATATCTCTTTTGCAACCAAAGAATTAAGAAAGTGACAGGAACTTGAGTTACTAAAAGTAAAAATCCTAAGCGCCACTCAATCAAAAGCATCGTAATAACTATTACCACTAAAGTAATAAAGTCAGCTATTATCCCTACAGCACCACTACCAAAAACTTCTGACAATGCATCTACATCACTAGTTAACCTTGTAAGCAACTTACCTACAGGCATTTTGTCATGAAAACGCAAAGATAATGACATTGAATGTGAAAACAAATCATTACGAATACGAGCTGTAAGTCTTTGCCCTACAGCCTGAATATTGTAAGTTTGAAATCCCTGAAGTCCTAATCTACAAAGAACAGATATAAATAAAATGCTAACTATAAATCTTATTGGTGATTGCCCAGAAAAATTATCAATCCAAAAGAATGTTTCTTCTCCTTTTAAAGTAGCTATTGCTTGCCCAACCAAAAGTGGTTGAATAGCGCCTGCTACTGCAACTGGAATCAGTATAAGAACAATTAATAACAACCTTCCTTTTTCTTTTCGCAAATAACGGCCTAGTTTCTTTATTCTTTGTATATCTTTTAAAGCCATTAGTAAGATTAATTTGTCAAAGTTTGAGTTTGAATAGCTTCAATGATTTTTTGAAGGTCTCCGTTATCCAATCTTAAGGAAAGAGGGTGTCCCACAAGACGAGCGCTGGAATGAAAAAGCTCATCGATCTCAACTAATCCATTATCTCTCAAAGTACGGCCCGTCGCGACCAAATCCACAATTGCTTCAGCCATTCCCGTAATCGGACCTAATTCCACAGAACCGTTCAAATGAACCAATTCAACAGGCAGATCAATTTCCTCAAAAAAAGCCCTTGCACAGTTCGTAAACTTACTAGCCACCCGACAGTTAGCTGGCAAGGAAGAAGCACTTTCATAACCACTAGTTGCTTTTACTGCCACAGACATATGACAAGTACCAAAGCCAAGATCAACAAGGTTAGCAACAGGCAATTGGTGCTCCTTAAGAACGTCATATCCAACCACACCTAATTGAGCTTGCCCATAAGATACGTAAACAGGCACATCTCCATTACGAACAAGTAAAGCTTTTGCCTTACCGCAAGCAGATGGCACCATCAACTGCCTATTAGAGGGAGCAAGAACCTCAGAGAAGTCCAATCCAACTCTTAAAAACATTGATACAGAGTCTTTTAACAAGGCTCCCTTAGCTAAAGCAACAGTAAACATGATTTCAAGCTTCCAATTAAACTTTACAGATCCAAACAAACAAATAAGCAAATTGACTAAAAATAGTGAATTTTCTGTTCATCCAATAAATGTGTTAAGAGACAATATCGTTTGGGTCTGGGTAGCAGGAGCTGAAGCTGTTGTTATTGACCCTTCAATTAGTAAACCGGTTATTAACTGGCTTAAGAAAAACAATCTTCTGGTTAGAGCAGTATTGCAAACTCATCACCACGAAGATCACATTGGGGGGACAAAAGAGATAATAAAAGAATGGCCAGATGCGGATGTTATAGCTTCAAAAAATGACATTCATAGAATCCCCTTCCAAACCTTATCAGTCAAAGACAATGATCTCATCAATCTTTTGGGGTACCAAATAAAAATAATTGCTGTACCTGGGCATACGCTTCATCATATTGCTTTCTATATTACTGATTTTTATGAAAATAAAAAGCCTATTCTATTTCCAGGTGATACCTTGTTTGCTGCGGGTTGTGGCAAACTATTCGAAGGGCTACCAATCGATATGTATATGAGCCTTAAAAAGCTAAATACTTTACCCAAAGAAACAAAGATTTATAGTGCACATGAATATACAGAGGACAATTTAAGATGGGCTTTAAGTCTTAAGCCCAAGGACAAATATCTTGTCTCAAAGTTAAAAGAAGTAAAAATCAAAAGAGAACATCATTTGAACAGTTTGCCTTCAACAATAGAAGAAGAAAGAAAAACGAATCTATTCGTTCAGGCAAAGAATATTAAAGAGTTCTCAAATTTGCGTAAGCTTAAAGATAATTGGAAAGGATAGTTTGTTTTTCAGAATAACCTTGATCTATTATGTAACCTAGAGTTACAAGAAAACAACATGATTGCAATCAAAACTAATAATGCACCAGACCCTGTTGGTCCTTATAATCAAGCGATTCTTGTCCAGGGATGGCTATATTGCTCTGGACAAATAGCCTTAGATCCTAGAACGGGAGAAATGATAGGGAGAGGAGATATCGTAGAAGAAACGCAACAAGTTCTTAAAAACTTGCTGGCTATAATAAAAGCTGCAGGGGGAGACAATTCAAATGTAGTAAGAACGACTATATTTCTAAAAAACTTAAAGGATTTTGAAAAAGTAAACGAAATCTACTCAAAAGTATTTAACAGCTCCAATAGTCCTGCAAGGGCATGCGTAGAAGTTTCGAATTTACCTAAAGGCGGAAACGTTGAAATAGATTGCGTTGCGTGGCTTGGTAACGAATAAAAAAAACAACCTTCGTAAAGCAAACTAGCTTGCCACTTTGCAAATCGGCCCCATGATTGTCTAAATTAAACATGACCTGCGACAAACAATGGCCGCAGCCAAGCTAACTATTGGCGAACTCGAGGCTGGTTACCCCCTTTACTGCAAGGCTTTAAGGCGTCTTTTGCAACAAGGTCGTTCAGCTAAAGAGATTCAGAGAACAGTCTGCTGGGGTCACCTAGAGACCTTAAATCGCTGTCTCCCTGGAAGATACAAAGCCCCATCGTACTTAATGGCATTAATCAAAAGAGATCTGGAGCAGCCTAAAAATGATAATTAAAAGAATTTAATTATTCACTCAACAAATCTATTTCACATGCAAACTTCTGATCTGCATCTGTTAGCTCTCTAGAGTCATCATCCAAAGGCCTTACTGTAATGTTTACGTAAGTCTTGCCAAAGCTGATATCTGGGTATCTATCTTTCTTTTCACTGTAATCACCAAGCCGATCTAAAAAATCTCGAGTTTTTTCATAGCAATCAAATTCAAATCTCCTCTCTAGGCACAATGGTCTTTCTTTTTGCTTCCACTTATCCATAATTTTTTTTCGAACTTATTAAAAGTTACACCTACAGGTATTCGATTATTTATAAATATATTTTTATCTAATATTTAACTCCTTCTTTTAGCACCACTGCCAACCAAAACTGGCTCAACCTCTACATGAGGACGAGCAATTATATGTGCGGCGACCAAACCATCTCCAACTCGCTCACAAGCATCTGCTCCAGCTCTAACGGAAGCATTAACGGCACCTGTCTCGCCACGAACCATTACAGTCACATAACCTCCGCCAACATATTCTCTAACGACCAAAGAAACTTCAGCTGATTTAGTCATAGCATCAGCTGCTTCAATAGCAGGTACCATTCCTCTAGTTTCTATCATGCCTAATGCAATACCACTTGAAGGCGAAGAAGGAACTCCTCTGGATTTGTCGTTTCTTTTGTCAATATTATTTCCGCTAAATTGATTTGATGATGATTTATCCGTTCTTATCGTGCTTGTTTTTTTACCAGAGTCATTATTTTTAGTTGATTGAATTACTTTAGAAGTCGTTTTTACTGATACATCTACTATTTGAGCAGAAGGATCTAATTTAGAGTTTCCTGATTTTTTAGTTTGACGATTAGAAGGTGTAGCCATTTTTCTTAAAAGGATTTGTGAGTCAAATAAATTTCAATTAAGGTTAATCTGCGATTAACTAACCATCAGGCGACCAATGATCAATAATGCCTCCTATTGTTAGATCTGTCTGAGTATTAGGATCTTGACATGCAAACCTCGCAGCTGATCCACTAGCAGTAAAGACCCAATTACCTTCTCTAGCACCAACAGGATCAACTGCGACAAGTTGTTTCCCTTTATTATTGCAAAGTATACGGAGATTCATATGACCCAATCCTTCAACTCTTTGAGTGCAAACTAGACGCCCCATAACTTTCATTATTTCCATTAGGAACCTCCTATTTGATTTGACTTGGCAGAATCTGGTTCCCAATGGTCAATGATTCCTACAATTGTCAAATCGCTTGGATAAGACTTACTGCCGGCAGCTTCACGAGCAGCTGAACTTCCAACACAAATAACCCAATCATTTGGCTTACAGCCAACAGCATCTACAGCAACTTTTTTTGAACTCCCGTCCAAAACAACCTGAAGATGTTTATGTTCAAAGCCTGGGATCCTGTTAGTAGAAACAAGGGGCTTAATTACTTTACAAATAAGCATTTAATGAGACTCCTTTAGCGCAGGATCGAGAGATGACCCTACAACTTCGGCAGGGGACTTTTTATCTCGATCACGAATAGTAAGAAAAGTATGAAGAGAACCTTGATCATATAATTCGCTATAACGAGCTTTAATAGCCTCATCAACTCTCTTGCAATCAGCAAGTGCTCTTTCTCTAGCGTGCGGTACACTCCCTGAATAATCAAAACGAACTACAATTGGTATAGGTAAATTTTTAGAAATATTCAAACCTGTAAAAATCTTCACACCCACATCAAGATCTGGTGCTCCTTGTTCAACAGTATCCAAATGTGCAAAATAAGTTAGATTTCTAAGGTGAACTTCCTTAAACCCAATCCCTACGCCTATAAATCTTTCGGCATGTCCAGCATCTTTATACTGACCAGAATGAAACTTCTTTACATAATCAATTTGAGAAAGATTATTTGTAATGAGTTTTGAAATAAAAGAAACCATATTTGAATCCATTTTTCCAGGGGAAACTGATGAGATAGTATCTTCAATCTTTCGAAGTGCTTCTTGATCTGTTAAATATTGAGTCTCTTTATAAATTGATCTTGCACATATCCAAGATTTCAAATCAACATTGTTATCTATAGAAGGAGGGTGAACTCTAATTGCATCAGTATCAGTATCAATTCCTATCAAAAGCAGGTCAACAGAAGCCCCACAACAAAAAGTATTCTCAACGGCCTCGCGAAAACCAAGCAATCTTTCAAGTCCTTTAGCTGCAGCCAATTCATCATTGCTACCATGAGCTGCACATCCTTGATGATTAGGATCCACTGAGCTGAAGTGGTAGATAACTGCTTTTAAGTATCTTGTAGGATCAGATGATGAATTAGGGAAAGATTCTCTATATCTAGTATGTTCTGTTTTAATCCAGCGACCTACGGTCTTTTCAATATCAAAAAGGGCCCCAGCATGAGACCTTCGACGTACTGAGCTAAAAGGAATTCTTAAAGCATATGAAATAGCATGGGCTAAACGACCATCAGCACATGGAGTTATATCTAAAAGATGAAACCCACACTCAGCAAGAAAAGATTGAAAAGATTTAGCTGAGCTACTATCACTTGATCCATTCAAAGGGTCCGAATTAAAAAACTCATCACTAGATTCTTGATGAGAGTAAAACACACACCAAGCAAACAAAGCTTTCATATCGACATTGCCAACCCATGCTTTTTCAAGAATATGAAGAGGCAAATCAAAACCTAATTCTGATCGACTTAATTTCTGAGCTCTTTCTACAAAATCCTCATAATGTTGAAGACTAGAAACCTTTTTAAGTAAAGGAACAATCTTTTCAAAACGACCCTTTACTTTATTTTCATATAAATAAAGATGATGATTTTCCGAATGATTGGTAAGGGGATGATCCGGTAACGAAGAACTTTTCTTAATTTTCTCCTCTATAGGAGAAGTGTCTATGGGATCAAATCTCTTTCTAGGAGCTGTAGGTCCTAGAGAAGGTTGACGAGTCCTGGCCAAATTCCGATAGGCCATGAATTAATTAACCTCTTGCTCCGCCAGAGAAAGTAACTAATTGACCTTCTCTAGTATTTCCACTAGCACCTGTTATCAAGAAATCAGGTTGGGGGAGTTCTTGATTCCTTTTTAATTCAGCCGCATTAATAGCATTCATTGGAACACCTGGTCTTGAGGGGTTTCTTCTATGAGCTGAAGCTCCTTCGGTACCAGTTACATTGTTCCCTCTAGCCCAATCATCACCAGTAATGTTTAATCCTGCAGATTGTCCTTCGCCAGTTATAAGAGAAATTGGGCGTGTTTCTTTCTCATTATTTGATATTCGGTCTACTGGATTAGATTCACCTTTTTGTTGTTTTCTATCAAAGCGAAATTGCTCTGTTCCCGTGACTTTATTAGCAGCCATGTCAAAGGGACCAGTTATTTTGGAACTATTTTCATAGCTAGTTCCTGTAACACCTGACTTGATGTCTTTATTTATATGTGCTGCCCTTGCTGGAGATTGAACACTAAAACTAGTCCAAGCAGCTGATTGACTATCTTCTTGGAGTGGATAACTACCTGAAGGAGAAGTAATACCACATGTCTCACTCAGTTGATCGCCACCAATATATGGAGTTCCTGTTAATGGCTCACACTCTCCTCTTTGAGCTCCAGTCATTTTTCCGCCTATTCCAGGTTGCTGACCAGTAAGTCTCGCACCTGGAGTCGCCTTCCCATGAGGGGTTCTTTGTTGAATCTCCGTTATTGCAGGAGTGTCACACAACATATTTGCCTGTTCAATACCAGCATAAGGTGTACCTGTAACAGCCTTACAAGTTCCTGGTTCATCTCCAGTCACCAAATGAGACCTCCCAGTCATTGTCCCACTTACAAATTGAGTATTATTAGTGAGACTTAAGCCGACCTTACGTGCTTCAGGCTCAGCTTTCCCTCCACAAAACGTCTCATATTGGTTAGCACCAACATATTCATCACCAGTTACTCTCTTACAACTACCAGCTTCATTGCCAGTCACGTGTTCTTTGCGTGAGACATCTGTACCAGTAACTCCATTACCTCTTACTGTTCTCAATGAACCGACTTTTTGAGCTGGCCTGCCATCAGGCAAAGGCTCAGAACCTAAATACTGATCACCTGTTAAACCTTTATTAGAGCCAGCCTCATCACCAGTTACCAACTTCGATCTTCCAGTCATTGTACCGCTGACTTTTTGTCCATCAAGCGTGCTGCTAAGACCAATTTTCAGTGGAGAAGGACTTATCGCCCCACAATATTCATTGGACTGGTTAGCAGAAATATATTCTGTACCAGTAAGTGTTTTACAAGTTCCAGGCTCATCTCCAGTAACTTTTTCAGATCTTCCAACTTCATTACCAGTTACACGATTCCCATGAGTGGTACTTGTAACCCCAACCTTAGGAGGTTGACTAATGGTAGTCGTTGATCCCTGGCAAAAAGTATCAACAACTTCACTGCCCAAATATTGAGTTCCAGTTATTGATCTACAAGTACTTGCTTCATTCCCTGTAGTTTTCATTGATCTATTTGCCTGGGTTCCAGTCACAATCTGTCCTGTAGAAGTCTCACTAACTCCTACTTTCCAATGCGCATCAACAGCTGGAGCTGTCTGCTTTGAACCATTTTTATTTGGTCCACATGGACGTGTAACAGCCGCACGATTTTTACCTGTAGCACCTGTTTTACTTTTTAATTCTCGAACACGTTGAGCAATTTCTCTAGTCGTCAAATCAGGGTTGCCTTGACGAGCAACAGAAGCAGGAGTAGTAGGCTGCTTCCCTGCCGATTTCCCATGCTTTGAAAGAGCTTCGCGACGGGCAAGTACAAAAGCTCTACTCGCATTAGTAATGGCTCGCCTTTTGGAAGTATTTCTATTCTTAGAGTCTCTTTTATTTAAAGTAAGAGTTAATTCAGATGAATATGAAGGAGTATTATTTACTTTTGATTCATTAGCTTTTTGCTCACACTCTGGACAGCAATGTTCAGATTTAGAACTAGTTTTAGATAACGAACCATAGGATTTGTTTTTCTCAAGATCTACTCTTGTTCTATCAGTAGTTTTATCTGCTGACTTACCTCTTCGAGACAAAGCTTCGCGTCTCGCTATTACTAACTCTCTGCTTGAGTGAGTTGCTGACTTCCTGATAGATCTATAACCATTTTGTCCACTTAAAGTTGATGTAGAGACCGAACTAGAAGCAGATGAATTATTAGTAGTATTTTTGATTGGCTTAGCAAAAGACGCATCAGTTCTAGTTGCTCTTGCATCATTAGAAGAACGAACTCTGTTAGGGGTTGACCCTTGAACAGAAGCATTCTTTCCTCCTTGACTAAGTGCCTTACGGCGCTCAAGGACTAATTCGCGACTTGTTTGTTTTGCCATATCCAATCAATTAAAAGATTGTAAAAGAAGAGTGAATCAACTATGGAAATAGAGCCTCGAGAGTATCTTCCGAGGCTGTATTTCAGGAATTGAAAATTATTAACGACCTTGGAAAACCACAAAGCAAGTACCCTGACTTTGGGTATATGCGTCATATCCAACAATGCGAACATGGTGGTCTGGGTATGCACGATGGCAAGCCTCAAGCTCGCTTACAACTAGGTTAAGATCCTTTTCTCCGAAGAAAGGTAGCTTCCAGTAAGACCAATAGGTCTGCATAGAACCACTTGGATGTACATGCTCAATAACTGGACTCCAGCCTTGAGCAATAATGTAAGCGATTTGATCGTAAATTTCGTCCTGAGTCATCGGCGGTAAGAAGCCGAATGTTTCCAAGGTGGCGACTGTTTGGTAGTCACCAACTGTGCTTTGGAAAGGCATGGTGAACCTGAAAGTGTGAATATTTAGAGTTGATCCAAAGGACCAACAAATGAGAATTTAAAAGGATCGAGGAGAGTTGTTATATAAGCTCTCTCCTCAATTTTTTTTATTGAACGTCTAGCTTGTCTACTGTGTCGAATTCGAACTTGATCTCCTTCCAGGTCTCAAGTGCAATTGCCAACTCAGGACTATGCTTAGCAGCCTCTAAGAGGATGTCGCGACTTTCTTTCTCGATTTCTCTTCCTGCGTTACGAGCTTTAACACAAGCTTCAAGTGCTACACGGTTTGCAGCAGCACCAGCAGCTGATCCCCATGGGTGACCATGCGTACCACCTCCGAACTGAAGACAAGAGTCATCTCCAAAGATTGCAAGCAAGGCAGGCATATGCCACACGTGGATACCACCAGAGGCGACAGCAAATACACCAGGCATTGAACCCCAGTCTTGATCAAAGAAGTTGCCGCGTGAACGGTCTTCAGGGACAAACGACTCACGAAGGTTGTCGATATAACCAAGAGTTGTCTGACGGTCCCCTTCAAGCTTACCTACAACGGTACCTGTATGGAGTTGATCTCCTCCAGATAGACGTAAGCACTTTGCAAGCACACGGAAATGAATACCATGTTGAGGATGACGGTCTATAACAGCATGCATTGCACGGTGGATGTGAAGAAGCATGCCATTTTTACGGCACCAGTTAGCTAAACCAGTATTCGCAGTAAAGCCACCTGTGATGTAATCATGCATGATGATAGGCATGTCAAGCTCTTTAGCGAACTCAGCACGCTCATACATCTCTTCTGGTGTAGTCGCTGTGCAATTAAGGTAGTGCCCCTTAACCTCTCCAGTCTCCTGTTGAGCAAGTTTTACAGCTTCAGCAACAAATTCAAAACGCTCTCTCCAACGTTGGAAAGGCTGAGAATTAATATTCTCATCGTCTTTAGTGAGATCTAATCCTCCACGAAGGCATTCATATACGACACGTCCGTAGTTTTTACCAGAAAGACCCAGTTTTGGCTTAATAGTACATCCCAGTAATGGACGACCGTACTTATTTAGGCGATCGCGCTCTACAACGATTCCACTAGGAGGGCCACCACATGTCTTAATGAAAGCCATTGGGAAACGAATATCTTCAAGACGAAGATGACGTAATGCCTTAAAACCAAAAACGTTTCCTACTAAAGAAGTTAAAACGTTAGTGATAGATCCTTCTTCAAAAAGGTCTAGCGGATAAGCGATAAAAGCGTAGAAAGCATCCTTGTCACCAGGGACATCTTCAATGCGATAGCACCTACCTTTGTAAAACTCTAGGTCAACTAATAATTCTGACCATACAGTGGACCAAGTACCAGTTGACGATTCAGCGGCTACAGCTGCTGCAACTTCTTCTTTTGGTACACCTTCCTGACCAGTGCATTTAAAACATGCAAGAAGGTCAGTATCTAGGGGGACATAGTCGGGAGTGAAGTAGGTATCTCTATACTCCTTGACCCCTGCATCATACTTTTTAGCCATGAGATAGCTCCTTTTATTAAGTAATTAGGATTTGAGAAATTGAACGGTCCTTAAAGGAATTCATTCAAACTCAGTCCTTTTGACCTAAAAAGTTGCCATTACCCAAAGCAGGCTCAACTTCACGATGAGGACGAGCAATGATGTGAGCTGCAACAAGTCCGTCTCCTACTCGCTCACAAGCATCTGCACCAGCGCGAACAGCAGCATTAACAGCACCTGTCTCACCACGAACTAAAACAGTTACGTAGCCACCACCAACAAATTCGCGACCAATCAAGCGCACTTCGGCGGCCTTGGTCATTGCGTCAGCAGCTTCAATCGCAGGAACTAGTCCGCGTGTCTCGATCATGCCGAGAGCAATACCCATAGTTTCGCTAGCCATGTCCTATTTCTGTAAAGGGATGGAATGTTCAGGAAAGAGAATGACCTGCGGAGAACCAATAAGTCAAGGGAATCAGACAAATACGGCCATCACAGTTTTTACTGTCATTGATAAGGGAAACTTATCACCCTTGCTACGACAGTTAAGAAACACTCCTGCCATCGTGGTCAGCGCTTGAAGATATTGCATTGCGTAAACCAAGTTCGCTGGTTATTTTTACTTACCGAGGCAGGCCCCTAGCTATTCGTCAGGGGATGGAATGTTCAACCAATCCTGTCTCAAAATATTTTTTTAATTGAAATAGAGCCTTTAGCTGTAAAAATAGTTAGAACAAAATATGGGTTACTTGGAAAGACCGCTTTTAACAATTGCGAGTGGAAATGCTAGAAAGGTGGCCGAGATTGAAGCAATGCTTGGGCCTCTGCCTATAGAAGTACGCAGGCAACCAAAAAGTTTAGAAGTCGAAGAGACGGGATCAACTTATTTTGAAAATGCATTATTAAAGGCAAAAGCAGCCGCGAAAATTACTGGTAGTTGGGTCATTGCTGATGACTCTGGACTTGAAATAGATGCATTAAATAATGGTCCAGGCATATATTCGGCCCGTCTCGCGGAAACAAATCAAAAAAAGATAAAAAAGGTTCTTCAAGCCTTAGGAGATAGCCCTTATCGAAGTGCTCGATTCTGCAGCGCAATGGTTTTCTGCAATAAAAAAGGTGACTTAATTAAAGACTCTTTCGGGATCTGCTGGGGAGAAATACTAAAAGAGCCTGCTTATAAAAACGGGGAGTTTGAATCACTACTTTGGATTCGGGAAACGAACTGCACTTATGGAGAAATGAATAATGAACAATTAACCAAACATGGAAGCAGGGGAAAAGCCGCTAGATCGCTAGCCCCATATTTACTAGAAGCATTAGGCCTAACAAAATAAATCAATTAACGATTTCGATTTATCTCTTCTATTGCTCTCATTGCTGCCGCGGACGCCTCTTCTACGTCTCCTTCTCTTCCCGCAAGAGTAAGACGTCCAAAAGCTCCCACTGCTTTAACATCAACGATAGTTATATTTGAAGCTTTCTCTGCCTCGTTAGCTGCTTTCA
This sequence comes from Prochlorococcus sp. AG-409-P19, assembly GCA_003215315.1. Classification (GTDB taxonomy): domain Bacteria; phylum Cyanobacteriota; class Cyanobacteriia; order PCC-6307; family Cyanobiaceae; genus Prochlorococcus_B. The sequence continues at coordinate 22,109 of QCKO01000003.1, forward strand.
ATACATAGCCAGCAGGTTCGGTTTCTAAAATAAACATACTCATACCTGATTGAATCATGGATCCTCTACGATTCTGTCTATTTATCAACACAGCATGATCAGGTGTAATCGCACGAATAACTTCGGTCCATGTCACTTCAGGAGTTGTTCTGCGTTCGATTTTACTTCTAATTGCATCTAGAACCACATCGCCAGAATGAAGAACAGTACTTTGATCTCTGTGATAAAGAGCTAAAGATCCAAAAGCCCTCTCAACAATCATCTGACCAAGACGTACATTACTCGCCTTAAGAGCTATATCAGTAACCCTATGAACTGCCATTCCAGGGGAAACCTCCATCCATAGACAGGCATCTCCAGGAATTGGTAAAAAACCTGAGCTAGCAGTTCCCATATATGCTGCTAGTTGAGGTTGCAAGGAATCTAGAAAAACATATGTTCTCAGCTCTATTTCTTTGACATGGCTTGCCTGACGAGTCACCAAAGACTGCTCTGAATCGGTTGTTATTAATGAATTAGCTTTATTTATTTCAATCTGCTCTCCTTCTGCACCAGTAATTTTAAGACTTCCTACTGGCCGCCTTCCATTATTTTCAAACGTAGCAAATCTTGTCATGGGCGAGATAATACCTTAAAGATTGACTATTTAGCTAGTAAAAGACTTGCAAGGAGAAAAGAAGCCGATAACTTCTAAACAATATTCCTTACAGAAGGATGACTTCTACTCAAAAAACGCCTGAAGAATCTCAGGACTTCTCGAGCAAACTAAATCCTGATCAGGCACTGGGATTAGTTTCACTAAGTCTGATGCAAAAACTTGCAAACAAGGGGGTTTCAGATTTCAAATGGCTGGCAGAGGAAAATAACGATAAGGCAGATCTTCAATCACTCCGCCAACGTCTTGAATTAATTTCTTTAGCAATAGAAACAGGGGCCCCATTAACCACTTCAGAAGTATCACAACTTATAGGGGTAAGACCTAATTCTCCAAAAATAGAAAGAGGGGGGTTAGTTGCAAAAAGAATAAGCAGAAATGTCTGGAAATTAACTCGCGCAGAAAAAGAATCTTCTTATTGGAGAAATTGAAATCATTTTCAACTAACGTAATTAAAAAAAAAATACCGATAAATTTATTTAAACAAGAATCAATCAAATGTTACTAAAACAATACAGAAGGCGCTTCAATCCCAAAGAGTTTTAGTGATAGTTGACGAGAAGCACTAAATGGATGCAATTTAAATATATAAGAATAAAAAATTTATGAGTAGTGCCACGCTCCTTAAAGAGACAGGGCCAAGAGAAGTCTTCTGTGGTCTGACTTCAATTGTTTGGCTTCATCGAAGAATGCCCGATGCTTTCTTTCTTGTTGTGGGATCTAGAACATGTGCTCATCTGATACAAAGTGCTGCAGGCGTAATGATTTTTGCTGAGCCAAGATTTGGTACAGCAATTCTTGAAGAAAGAGATCTTGCTGGCCTTGCAGATGCACATGATGAACTTAATCGAGTAGTCAAAAATCTCTTAGCTAGACGACCAGAAATCAAAACCCTCTTTCTTGTTGGATCATGTCCCAGCGAAGTAATAAAAATAGATCTATCAAGAGTTGCCGAAAAATTAAATATAGAGCTCAAAGGCCAAGTAACAGTACTAAATTACTCAGGCAGTGGAATTGAAACAACCTTTACCCAAGGCGAAGATGGTGCATTAAAAGCATTAATCCCTCAAATGCCTTCAAGCAAAGAGAACAAACTTCTCCTTGTAGGAACCCTGGCTAATTCAGTAGAAGATAGATTAATAGGAATTTTCAAAAAACTAGGGATCAATAAAGTAGAAAGTTTTCCTCCAAGACAATCAATAGAGTTACCCTCTATAGGTTCTGGTACCAAAGTTCTGCTTACACAACCTTATTTAACTGATACAGCAAGAGAATTAAAAGCAAGAGGTGCAGAAATAATTACAGCTCCTTTCCCTCTTGGGGTTTTTGGCAGCCAAAAATGGATTGAAGCAGGGGCCAAATCTTTTGGGGTAGATAAGTCATTAGTTCAAGCAACCCTTGACCCATTAATTTCCAGGGCAAGAAAAGCTCTAGAACCTTATATTAAAAATCTTTCTGGGAAAAAGCTTTTTCTGTTACCCGAATCGCAACTTGAGATTCCACTGGCAAGATTCCTTCACGGGGAATGTGGGATGGAGTTAATTGAAATAGGAACCCCTTACTTAAATAAAGATTTAATGCAAGCAGAACTTGAATTATTACCTCCAAATACAAGGATAGTAGAAGGCCAACATGTAGAAAAACAGCTAGACAGAGTAAGGGCGGAACATCCTGATCTTGTTGTGTGCGGAATGGGGCTTGCTAATCCACTTGAAGCTGAAGGAATCTCAACAAAATGGTCAATAGAAATGGTTTTCAGTCCAATTCATGGAATAGATCAAGCTTCTGATCTTGCGGAATTATTTTCTAGACCACTACATCGACACAATCTTTTAAAAAGCAAAACTCTACAAAAAGTCTAAAAAATGGAACTCACTCTCTGGACTTATGAAGGACCTCCTCATATAGGTGCAATGCGAATTGCTACTTCCATGAAAAAAATTCATTATGTTCTTCATGCACCGCAAGGAGATACATATGCAGATCTACTTTTTACCATGATTGAAAGGCGAGGGAGTAGACCGCCAGTTACATATACCACTTTTCAGGCTCGTGATTTAGGAGGAGACACCGCTGAAATGGTCAAAGGGCACATAAAAGAAGCAGTTGAAAGGTTTAAACCAGACGCTTTATTAGTAGGCGAAAGTTGCACAGCAGAATTGATTCAAGATCAACCAGGTGCATTAGCTCAAGGAATGGGTTTCAACATCCCAATCGTTAACCTTGAATTACCTGCATATAGTAAAAAAGAAAATTGGGGTGCCTCAGAAACTTTTTATCAAATAGTTCGTAAATTATTAACCAATAGTGAAAACAAAGAAGGTTTATCTTGGAAAGAAGCAGGAAGAAGGCCACGGGTAAATCTACTAGGACCATCATTATTAGGTTTTAGATGCAGAGATGATGTTATCGAAATACAAAAGATTCTTGCCGAACATGGAATAGATATAAATGTTGTAGCGCCTCTAGGTGCTACGCCTGAAGATCTAATTAGACTTCCCGATGCAGATATTAATGTTTGCTTATACCCTGAAATTGCTGAATCAACGTGCCTTTGGCTTGAAAGAAATTTAGGAATGCCATTTACAAAAATAGTTCCGATAGGAATTGCTGCAACACAAGAATTTTTAAAAGAGTTACATCAATTATTGGGAATGGAAAGCCCAAACATTATAGAAGAATCTCACAAATCAAAACTCCCTTGGTATTCACAATCAGTAGATTCTAATTACTTAACTGGCAAAAGAGTTTTTATATTTGGTGACGGAACACATGCATTAGCTGCAGCAAGGATTGCCAAAGATGAACTTGGGTTTGAAGTTGTTGGATTAGGAACTTATAGCCGTGAAATGGCAAGAAAAGTTCGCCCTGTTGCAAAAGAATTGGGGCTAGAAGCATTAATTACAAATGATTATTTAGAAGTAGAATCTGCAATAAAAGAAACTGCTCCGGAACTAGTTCTTGGCACTCAAATGGAACGACATAGTGCAAAACGCCTTGGAATTCCATGCGCAGTAATCAGCACACCGATGCATGTTCAAGATGTTCCAGCAAGATATAGCCCTCAAATGGGATGGGAAGGTGCAAACGTTATTTTTGACGACTGGGTTCACCCTCTTATGATGGGACTGGAAGAACATTTAATTGGAATGTTCAGACATGATTTTGAATTTATAGATGGTCATCAAAGTCATCTAGGACACTCTGGAGGATATTCAAATAAAAAAGAGATCGAAAAAAATAATTCAGCCGAAGCCCCTCATCTTCCCCAATCTTCTTTATCAACAGAAGGTCCCACATGGACTGTTGAAGGCCAAAGAGAACTTGCCAAGATACCTTTCTTCGTAAGAGGGAAAGTAAAAAGAAACACTGAAAAATATGCAAAGCAATCTGGCTGCAGAGAAATAAATGAAGAAACTTTATATGACGCGAAAGCCCACTTCAAGGCTTGACTGGACTAGCAAAACAAAGCCCCAAAGAGATGAGTAAATATACCTCTATTTGTTCAACTAGCAGGAGTTTTCTTTTATTAAGCTGAGAAAATAAAATTAAATGTATCGAAATCGGCAAACATTAACTAAAGCCTTCTTTGGCTGCTTGAATATATATATAAGGCTTTTAATTGACAAAGATTAATGACTTCTACTTTGACAAAAAAAGAGGATGGAGAAGGTAGTGTTCAGGTTCACCAAGATCCAAAAGCACAAATCCAAGAAGGAGCCCTAGTAATTGCGGTTTATGGAAAAGGAGGTATTGGAAAATCAACTACTTCATCAAATCTATCTGCTGCATTTTCAAAACTAGGGAAAAGAGTGCTCCAAATAGGTTGCGACCCTAAGCACGATAGTACTTTCACTCTTACTCATAAAATGGTACCAACTGTTATAGATATTCTTGAAGAAGTAGATTTCCATAGTGAAGAGCTAAGGCCTGATGATTTTATGTTCGAAGGTTTTAATGGCGTAAAGTGCGTAGAGAGTGGTGGCCCCCCTGCTGGTACTGGTTGCGGAGGATATGTAACCGGTCAAACAGTCAAACTTTTAAAAGAACATCATCTACTTGAAGACACTGATGTGGTTATTTTTGATGTCTTAGGCGACGTAGTTTGTGGCGGCTTTGCTGCGCCCCTTCAACATGCAAATTATTGCTTAATCGTCACAGCAAACGACTTTGATTCTATTTTTGCCATGAATAGAATTGTTGCAGCCATTAATGCCAAAGCCAAAAACTACAAGGTTCGTCTTGGAGGAGTAGTTGCAAATCGCTCTGCAGAACTAGATCAAATAGACAAATTCAATGCTAGAACTGGTTTGAGAACCATGGCTCATTTTAAAAATGTAGATGCCATTCGCAGATCAAGGCTTAAAAAATGCACAATTTTCGAGATGGATTCAAAAGAAGAAGGAGTCGAAGAAGTTCAGAATGAATACTTATCATTAGCAAGAAACATGCTTGAAAATGTAGAGCCCCTGGAAGCTGAACCTTTAAAAGATAGAGAAATCTTTGACCTTCTTGGATTTGATTAACATAAAGAAAAGTTATTAAAGGCCAACCAATTTCATAGATAAATCCCAAACTTTTTTAGAAGTTAGTGGATCCATTACCCTATCCGATAATTCTTGAGAGAATTGTTGTCTATTTTTTCTTTGTCTATTACCCCAACTCCAATGCACTCCTGAGACAGCAAACTGAGGGTCTGCAACAACTTTTGCTACTCTTTCCCCAGCCAAAGTCTCACTAACAAATCCACCTGTTATCAATTTCTGAAACCAGGGGAACAACCATTGAAACAACTTTGGAGTATTTCTAAAAAGTTTAGTTTTAGCAACACAACCTGGATATAAAGAACTAAAAAGTATAGGAGATGCTTGAAATCTTCTATGTAATTCTTGTGTAGTGATCATATTGCATAATTTACTATCTTTGTATGCTTTCCCAGGCTTAAATCGTTTACCACTAGCCATACTAATAGGATCACAAAAACCTTGTTCAAAGCCCGATAGATCACCCAAGTCTGCTGGAGCAGGTATAGGAATTTTCCCTCCAAGTTCTTTGTTGTTTGCCGTTACCGTTCCAAGAATCACAACTCTTGCGGGTTCAACCCCCCAAGTTCTTCCTTGCCAAACCGGGCGCGAAGATTTACTTAAATTCTCAAGTAGCAACTGTATTAACAAAAAGTGTCCAAAATGATTTGTTGCCATGGAGATTTCATACCCTTGATTTGATCTCTGAGGTTTTCGGAGGCGAGGAAGATAAACAGCTGCATTACAAACCAAAGCATCAAGGGGGGAATCTAAAGATTCAAGCAGATTCTTAACTCCAATACGGACACTCTTTAAATCTCCTAAGTCCATTTCGATATGTTCAAGTTGTTTCGGACTCCCCAAGGGCAACCCAATTCCAGAAGCTGCTTTTTGTGCACGGCTTACTGAACGATTAGCCGCAAACACTTTCCAACCTCTTTCTATTAAAGCCTTTGTAGCGAATAAACCAACACCAGAAGTTGTTCCAGTGATTAAAACAGTGCCAGGAGCCGCTTGAACTAAAGCCATTTTTTATTTATCTATGCCTTATCAATGATCACTTACAAATCTAATCCTGAAAAAGGAAAAGTTTTCAACGCCAAATAACTCTGACACTATTTGGCGTAATCCATTGATCCTGTTCTCTCATAAATCTTCTCTGACCTCCCACAGTGAACAATTTATCAAATCGATTTCTTAGTCTCTCAAGCATTACTTCCTCTTTTCTTAAAAGGAAAGAGAGTTCTATTTGTCTTCTAACCCTGTGATGAGAAGCAATTCCAAGGTTAATAAAACTAGAACCAAATATTGCAAGCAAACCAATTTTCATCATTAGTGCTAGATACCCATAAAAAAGCTCCTTTTTTTCTTCTCTCTTTTGCAATTTTGAAGCCAAACTATAAGCATCAAGCTTTTGAGTTGTTCCTAAAACAGAAGCATTCAAGACACTCTGATGCCTAGTTCTTTTTTTTCTTCTTGGCTGCTCTATTAACTGAGGTTGAGCCAAAATCAATCATCAATTAATTCGCTTGTATCGCATAGTTGCCAACTTGCCAAGGGGTCAATAACTTTTAAAGTCAAGCATCCCTTAAATTTATTCCTAAGCGCAAAGCCAACGTACCCGCGAAAATAACAATCAACATGCAAAAGCCTGCAAGATCTGGTGTAAGTTGCTCCATTGTGAATTTCGTTATTTTGTATATTCTCGACTTTATTTTCGATTATTGGGGGAAATTTGAGAAGCCTGTTACTTATTGTGGTTGAACTTATTGGACTTTTCCTTAATTTTCAAGGTGCCACCAGTCGTCACAAAATAATCTCAAAGGACTATCAATGATTGAATCTATTCTACAAAACAATCAAATTCAACATAAAGGACTAATTATCGAGCCCCTTGAACTAACTGGCTCAGAGCAAATGTTAATAGACTTAATGTTGTTAGATAAAAGCATCAAAGATCAATCAATATCAATGATAATTCGTTTTTATACATGGAAGGGAGATTGGTTATCAATAGGCAAGAATCAAAAAAATATTCCACAAACGTGGCAAAAAATTGCTGATACAAAAAGAATGGGTATTGTCAGGAGACCTAGTGGTGGTAATGCCGTGCTTCATAGTGGCGGTTTAACATATTGTCTAATCTGGGACTCTCCTCCAAAAAACAAAAAAGAATCATATCGAATAACAAGTCGATGGTTAACAAATGGATTCGCTGAATTAGGCATAAAGCTTCAAGCCGGAAGTCAAACAACATATAACCAACTACACAACTGTTTTGCAGTCTCTACAGCAGCAGATCTAATTAATGAATATGGTAATAAACAAATTGGTAGCGCACAGTATTGGAAAGAAGGGAATCTCCTACAACATGGAGAAATAATCATAGAGCCAAATCAGTCTTTATGGGTTGATCTATTTAACTCACCACCTCCTAAGAGGAAACCGGCTTTTCCTAAAAAGAAACAACTAGAAGAGTCTTTACAGCAATCATTAATAAAAACAAGGCCAGATCTAAATTGGTATAGATATAGAATTAAAAAAACGGAGCTAAATCAAATAAAAATCGAAGCAGAGAAATCTCATCTGGGATTAAAACTATTTTGATTATTTATTAAGCCACTAGTTAACATTGAATCAACAATACTAGGTAGGGAAAGTCCTAAGGGATAAGCATTTTGTTTTTTTGCAGACCTAATAAATTCATCCGGTAATGTTAGTCCTATTTCTTTTAAAACTGATTTTCCGATATCAACTCTATCAACAGTACCAATTGGCAAACCTGCAAGACTTAGAACAAGGAGTCTACCTTTATCTGATTTTTCCAAGTTTATTATAGCTTTCCATAATGGATCATTCTCAATAATGGAAGGCAATTCAGTTAAAGGAATTGAATATTCATATAATTTTTTTTCATCCCACATTTGAACAGGTATATCTTTTAATATTAATTCTGTTAAGTAACCAACCCACCTACCATCTCTGCATAGGAGTATCCATTGATATTCTTTAGTAGTTTTCTTACTAATTGGAGTACTCCTACTAATTGCTCTAACAGATAATCTATCTTCTACGACTCTATAATCTCTAGCATGTACTTTATTAACTTTAAATTCACATAGTATTTTTTGTATTCGCAAAAACTGACTTTGTGCCCTAGAAGAAGAAACACCTAACAACCCAATAACTATTATCCATAGTCCAAAAATGAGATTTCCATTAAGCATCAACAAAAGGCCAAGAGAAAAGAATAAAAAAGAGACAAAGCGAGCAGAGAAAATTGCGAACTTAATTCCTTTTATCTGACTGCCTGAATAACGCCAAACCAAAGATTTCAAAACAACCCCTCCATCAAGTGGAAGAACTGGAAGTAGATTAAAAATGCCCACTAAAAAGTTAAGAGTTCCTATTTGCTGGCAAATATTAGAAATTATCAAATTGGAATCTAATAAAAACGAACCAGCGGAAACAAATCCAATTGCCAAAGCAATGCTAGTCAATGGACCAGCCAAGGCAATTCTTAAAGTCCCCATAGGAGTTGAACATTCTTTAACAACTTTTGAAACCCCACCAAGAAAAAACAAAGTAATACTTTTAACTTGAACCCCTTCATTTAAGGCTGCGACACAATGACCAAATTCATGAAGCAATACAGATATAAAAAATAAAATAGAAGTAATAAGTCCCATAACCCAACTATCAATATATGTAATGCCCTCATCAGCTAATGTATTAAGTTGAAAAGATGCTGTTGAAGTGAAATAGATAAAAACAAAAAACCAACTAGGATGAACCCTTAGCGATATACCTCTTATTCGCATAAACTCCCAAGAATTCATATCTTGACCGATCCATGATCAATAAAAAGACGATAATTAATCAATTCTATTAAGGGGGAACTTCCTATGCATATTAATATTAAGCCCCAAACATCAACCCGAATCAAAATTTGCGGTATTACGCAAATTTCGCAAGCCAAAGATATTGCGAAATTAAAGGTTGATGCAATTGGTGTCATTGGTGTCCCAAATTCTCCTCGTTTTGTATCTGAGGAAAAGAGATTAAGAATTTTCGAAGAAGTAGAAAAAGTTTCTAATAAAATCGAGCGAGTTTTAGTTGTTGCAGATATAGATAATGAGCAACTTGAAAAAATAATCAACAACAAAACGTTCCCATCAGTCATTCAATTGCATGGCCAAGAGTCAAAACATCGCTGCAAAGAAATAAAAAAAATATATCCCACAATAAAAATCTGGAAAGCTATTAGAATCAAGTCCGAAAGAGATCTTTCCAATGCCGAAAATTATCAAGAAAATGTAGACGCTCTTCTTTTAGATGCTTGGGATCCTCATCAAATAGGCGGTACAGGAAAAAATCTTCCAATAGAGTGGCTTCAAAAGATAAATTTCAATATTCCATGCTGGGTTGCAGGTGGAATGTCAGCAGAATGGATCCCAAAATTATTTTCTCATTTAACCCCCTTTGGGATCGATGCATCCAGTCGTCTAGAAGTCTCACCAGGTATCAAAGACCTTAACAAGGTTAATGCACTTATAAATACAATTCGTTCTTATTAAAGCGAGACATGAGAAATAAGCATCAAACAAATCAAAATAAAATTAAAAAGCGCCTGTAGCAGGCATCAAAGTTAAATCCTCGATAATTTGATTACAAGGTTGTTCAGCAAGACGAAGCAGTTCTAATGCTACCTGTTGCGCTGAAAGCATTGCATTTCGGTCAAAGTTACTTTGGACAGTTTCAGAGTCCCAGAGTGTTGAATTAACTGATCCAAGTGTCAAAGTACAAGCGCGTATTCCATTTTGCCTCTCCTCTGCAGCCAAACAACTTGTCAAACTAGCTAGAGCCGCTTTCGAAACACAATAAGCCCCCCATTGAGGGAAAGCATTTCTAGAAGCATGGCTACTAACATTAATAATCAGGCCACCTTTACTTCTCATACAAGGCACAACGGTTGAGCATATTTGAAAGACACTGTTTAAATTGACTTGCATAATCCATTGCCATTTCTCAAGTGGCATAGAAATTAGATCACCAGTCCATGCAACTCCTGCATTATTTATCAATACATCTGGATAAAGGCCATTATCTAGTAATTCATTAAGAGCTGGTGAAATTAATTTGGGTTGATTCAAATCCAAAGCCTTGTAAAAAACCTGGACATCTTTAAATTCATTTGAAAGATTCTTTAAAGAATTTTCATCCCTAGAAACCAATAAAAGATTCCAACCAGATGAAGCAAAAGCTTGGGCAGTTTCCCTACCAATACCTTTAGAAGCTCCGGTAATTAAAGCTGTTGGCAATTTCAATCAATCATCAATATTCAAGATTTTAAACCTTGGTACTTAATCGAAAGAATCTTTCTCCAAATATTGGCCTATTTTTCTAAATTTCTCATATCTATTATCTCGTAATTCGTTAACTGATAGAGCCAATAAATCTTTTAAATGTTTTTCCAAGGACGTCTTTAAAGTTTCTCCAGCCTGCAAAGGGGCCCAATTATTTCCTCCTGCAGGCTCTTTTAAAACCTCATCGACAATTCCTAGCTCAAGCAAATCACTTCCAGTAATTTTCAACGATGCTGCGGCCTCAGGAGCTTTTGAAGCATCTCTCCATAAAATTGAGGCGCAAGCTTCAGGGCTTGCAACAGTGTAAACACTATGTTCAAACATAAGCAACCTATCTGCCACTCCTATACCAAGCGCGCCGCCTGAACCTCCTTCTCCAATAACAGTTGCGATAATAGGTACTCTAAGGCTGAACATTTCCCTTAAGTTGACCGCAATAGCTTCGCCTTGACCTTGTTCTTCTGCTAACAAACCCGCATAAGCTCCTGGTGTATCAATAAAAGAAATTATTGGCATTTTAAACCTGTCAGCATGGCTCATTAATCTCAATGCTTTTCTATAGCCTCCAGGTTTTGCCATCCCAAAGTTTCTAGCAACATTTTCTTTTGTATCACGACCTTTCTGTTGACCAATCAATAGAACAGCTTGTTTGCCAATTCTACCTATACCTCCAACTAAAGCTTGATCATCAGAACTATTTCGATCTCCGTGTAATTCAACCCAGTCATCACAAAACATTTGAATATAGTCAAGTGTGCTTGGTCTTTGTGGATGGCGAGCTACTTGTATCTTCTGTGCAGGGGTTAAACATTGAAAAATCTCTTCTCTTCTTTTGGCGGCTAATGTCTCCAGTTGTAATAATTGCTGGCTCACATCAACTTCTGAATCCCTAGCTAGTTCTCGTATCTGATCAATCTGCTTCTCTAGCTCTACTAAAGGTTTCTCAAATTCAAGAAGGTAACGTCTAGCCATAAGAAAAAAGTGTTTTAAACAGCAACTGTCTGCAAATTTGACTTAAGACCAACAGCCGAAAAGCCATGTCTTATGGATGATTCCCCAATAAAATCCATCTTTTCAAGAGAAATATTGTTTCTCCCCCAACTGAAATTTGTATGACAATCTTCAAATTCGAGAAGCATAGCTTCCGCAAAGCATGCAAACATTTCTCTTTTTGGATTTTCCATTTCCGCTAATTCCATCATATTCCAACCAATATCTTTAAAAAACTCCACAATTCCTCCTTTTAGAACATGCACCCCAGAACCAGAAAATTTTTCGCCTAAGTTTTTTGGGTATCCACCGTCAATCATTAGACAAGGATTCTTAAGTAATGAAATGTCAATATCCAATGTTTTAGGCATGCTTGCCACCCAAATAACAGCATCAGATTTTGGTAGTGCATCTCCAAGACTCAGAATTTCTCCACCACCTAATTCAGATTGAAGATCCTTTAAAGGTTGTTGTTGTCTTGCCACCAAAATCAATTCAGCAACACGTGTTCTATTTGATAGCCAACGGCAAACAGCACTACCAATGTCTCCTGTTGCTCCCACAACAGCTACTTTTGCCTTCTCAAGATTCAAACCAACTAAAGGGGCATTCTGTTCAAGCTGTCTGCATATAACCCAAGCCGTATGAGTATTCCCAGTTGTAAATTTCTTCCAATCCAAAGTTGTATTTCTAACTTGTTTATTTTGCAGCAAGTTGAAGTTCTCAAAAATAATCGAAGTAAACCCCCCTAATGCAGTTATATTAATTCCTTTCTTTTGGGCTAACTCCATTGCATTTAGTACTTTTCTCCTTGCTGTTTTGAAGCGACTAAGCATTTCAGGAACAAAACATGAATCAATATATGCACCTTCAATAGTTTTACCAATTGCACTAACAACTTTCACATGCTCAACAAGTTGAGGTGGTGCGCTACACCAAACATCTAAATCACCTTCTGCTATATGGTCATATCCCAAACCAAGTGCCTTGCGCTTGGCATCTTGAAAACTGGTTGAATGTCCGATTAGCCCAAACATTTTGCACAAAAGAACATTGAAAGAGGAATTTAATAATTATCCAAGTTCAAAAGATTAGACCACTATGGTCTCAAAAAAGCAATTCCTCTAGAAATATAAACTCTAGAGGAACCAATAAAGACAAATTTCAAATATTGAATTCGGATCAAATAACTGCAGCTAGAGCCATTCTGGCGATTTCTCTATTGTCTAAACCAATCTCCATCAGGGAATCTTGATAAGCAATCATAAATTCCTCCATCAACTCTTCTTTATCCATATGTAATACTTCTGCATCTTTTGCCACTTGATCAAGCATGGACTTAATCAAAGGTAAATTCTCTTTATTAGCTTTCATCAACTCTTTCTTACAAGATTGAAGGTTTGCTTTGAGCCACTCTTGTCCATAATTTAGATGTAGATATTCGTCCTGAACTACTCCTTCGGTAATTTTCTTAGCAAAGGGGTCTGCAACTTGTATATATACGTGATATGCAGAAATCGCAAAGGATTCAATAAGTATGCATTGGATTAAAAGACAGGTAGTTGTATTACCTTCTTTAAAAGCTTTTAAGAAATTATTATGTAATTTAGAAAAAAATGTTTTTGCGAATGGCATATCTGGAGTAACAGCAAGGTTTTTGCCACAAGCACAAAAACCACGCATGTGTTTTTTTTCCATCTTTCCAAGCCTTACAAGTTCTTCTGCATGCTCAGGTATTAATTTTGACAAATCCAGGAAATTGGAATAGGCCTCTTCTTCCCCCTCAATAACAATTGCATTAATTCTGCTATAAGCGTCCTTATAAACCTCTGAGGAGAAGTCAGGAAGATCGGTTGAATCTATCTGATCTTCTTTTAAGACTAATTTTTCTGTTGCTAGTGCCTGCATTGACCTTTTTAGAATTTATCAATTGAGTGATCTTACAGAAATAAACGATAAATGGTTGAATTTAAAAGAGATCTTATTACAAAAAAATTTTAACTCAGATTTTTCTGGCTCACAGGAGGCCAGTCACTCTCCATAAGATTGAAGAAAAGGTTTCTCCAATGAGCTATTAATAGCTCTTCAAGACTTTCACCTAATGCAGCATTAGAGCCATTACTATCTCCAATGACCCCATCTTTACTTATATCTTCAGTAAGCCAAGCACAAGGAGCAGCTCCTTCTAAACTCCATCCTTTGGGTACAGGGACTGAATCAATTAACTGAGAATGATTCATATCTATTGATTTTTCTAAAGCAACCATTTCTGGCGCCATATTCATCATCAAACTTGTTTCAGCTAGAGCTGCATGAAGTCCTTCTTCGACTTCTTTATGAGGCAATAAAGAATCCAGACCATCCACTCCACTCCACAAGAAGCATGGTAAAACTGCTAAGGAAGGACATTTAACCCTTAACTGCCTAGAAACCGCCTGCAATAAACCTATTTGCCCACCATGAGCATTAAAGAAAACCAATCTTTTGAATCCCATAGAAGCAATTTGTTCCCCTATTTCACTCACCAAAGCAAGCAACACTGGTGCAGACAAAGACAATGTCCCTGGAAAAGAAACATGCTCAGGGGAAAAACCAATTGATTGGGATGGCAGCATCCAAATCGGCAAGTCCTCTGGCAAACGTGCAAGTGTTTTAATCAAAATATTTTCTGCAAAAAAAGTATCAGTTTTTAAAGGTAAATGAGGCCCATGTTGTTCACATGCCCCAAAAGGCCAAACCAAGGTAGAACCCTTTTGAGAAGAGGCTTTAGCAGCCTCTGGCCAACTTAAATTGTCAAAGAAAAAGGTTTTAGAAGTGATAGAAATCACCCATAAATCTAGAAACAACCTAACCTTGGCTGTAAGAATGTGTCATCTAACACCCCAAGGGACTTATGGCCGGATCAGATCATCCGCAGCCGAAAAAAGCAATCCCACCTAAACCGGCGGCCAGTGCTCCTCGAAAGCCATTACAAGTCATGCATATCAGTCGAAAGACTGAGGAAGAGCTTTTAAAGGAAACCACTACTAATAAATCCGAACAAAAACAATCAAATTCAGATATTCAAACTGGATTAAAAAATCCCAAAACCCCTGTAGAAATAGTTTCACCAAGTAAAACATATTCGTCAGGAAACAAACAAAATGATTCAGACATTTCTTCTGACGAGCAAAACCTATCAATGGAAGATTTGCTCAAATCAGAATTTAAATCAAACAAATTAGACAGAAACAATAATTTTTCTCAGGCAGATCAACCAGCCAATAATTCTTACAAAAATAGGGTTGTTGACGATTATGACTTTGATGAAGATGCTTTTCTAGCAGCACTTGACGAAACAGAACCCATAGGAAATACAGGTGAGATCGCGAAAGGTTCTGTGATAGGTGTTGAAAGTGATGGTATTTATGTAGATATTGGAGGCAAAGCTCCTGGCTTTATGCCTAAAAAGGAGTGCGGACTAGGCGTGATAACTAATCTCAAAGAAAGATTTCCAAAGGGATTAGAAGTTGAAGTCCTCGTAACCAGTGAACAAAATGCTGATGGGATGGTTACCATAAGTTGTCGTGCTCTAGCACTAAGACAAAGTTGGGAAAAAGTGCAAAAGCTTGAGAAAGAGGGGCAAGTTGTTCAAGTAAAAGTAAATGGATTCAATAGAGGTGGCGTAACTTGTGACTTAGAGGGGCTAAGAGCTTTTATACCGCGTTCCCAATTAGAAGAAGGAGAAAACCATCAATCTCTAGTTGGCAAAACAATTGGCACAGCATTCCTCGAAGTAAACCCGGAAAGAAGGAAGCTTGTTCTTTCTGAAAAAAAAGCGGCTACTGCTAAAAGATTTTCTCAACTTGAGATAGGACAGTTAGTGGAAGGGAAAGTAAGCTCAATAAAACCCTACGGATTTTTCATTGACCTATCAGGAGTTAGTGGTTTACTCCATCATTCGATGGTAACTAATGGAAGTATCCGCTCTCTTAGAGAAATATTTGATATTGGAGAATCCATCAAAGCTCTAATTACTGATTTAGACCCTGGGAGAGGAAGGATTGGTCTAAATACTGCGCTACTTGAAGGCCCTCCTGGCGAATTAATCACTGACAAGCAAAAAATAATGGAAGAGGCAGAAGAGAGAGCTGTTCGAGCAAGAAATACTCTTAATCAAGAAAAGATAACTAAAAAAGATATTCTCAACGAAGAAAAAGAGAATAATTCAACTGAAACTGAGATTAAAGAATCATAATTGTGATAAGTAATAATCCAAAAAATGCTTTAAAGAAGTCTGACTGGGAAGTCGATTTTTATTCTCGCCCAATAATAGAAGCAAATGGTAAAAAAAGATGGGAGCTATTAATTTCAAGCACACCAGACATTTCAGGAACAAAACCTTTCCGTTGGGAAAAGATTTGCCCAGCATCAGAAGTTAATTCAATATGGCTCAAAGAAGCTTTAAATGAAGCAGTAAAGTCTGCTAAAGAAAATGGTTGGGAAAAGCCTTCTGTATTGAGATGCTGGAGATCCTCAATGAAGACAATGATCAAAAGAGCTGCTGAACAATTAGCAATTGATGTACTCCCAAGTAGAAGAACCTACTCTCTAATTGAATGGATAATAGAAAGAGAAAAGTATATTTATCCAAATGAAGTTGGGTATATGGCTGGGCCGCTAGCAGCGCCCCCATCATCTATTACCAATCAACCAATACCATTACCAGAAGCAGTCAGAGGTGATTCCTGGAGTTTGGCATCACTGTCTATTGAAACCCTAAGAGATGCTGAACAATGGCCCATAGAATTCAAGGGGTTAATACCAATAAAAGAAACTATAGATAGTAATATCTTAATTCCTGGTATTAGGTTATTTAGTAAAAACAGATCTTTGGCTCTTGCCGCATGGCTAGGTGGCCTAGAACCAGTCAAATTAGTTATTGATGGCATTCAAGTAATTTTAGAAGCTGGTCTATCTGATAGATGGCTTGTGACTGATATTGACGAGGATGCATCTCAAGCTCTTGAAGCCAGCTTAAAAAGAACAAAGGATTTAGCTGAAGGAATTCAATTTATTTCAGTACAATCTCAACCAGATGATCAAAGTTTTACAGGCTTTTGGATGTTAAGAGACACTCCAGAAATCTAAGCAAAAAGCAAGTTGCTTGGAATCAATTATTAAACTTCTCACAGAAAGATCAAAGAAAGAGACAGACTGGAAATTAGTATCAAAAAAAAACATTCAATATTTCCAATCAAGACTATTATTAAAAAATGAATTTACACATGCATTCTTTACAAAGAACTGCACAGACAATCATCCTTCATCTCTACAATCACATCTGAAATATTATAATCATATACATACAATGTCTCAGGTTCATAGCAACAATGTTTGCAACATAACAGATAAATTAAATACATTAATACCAAATGTAGATGCTCTAATAACAACTAAACCGCATCAAAGTCTATGGATTTATACTGCTGATTGCATACCAGTTCTCTTAGCAGATACTGGAACCAGGAATATCGCGGCTGTACATGCTGGCCTTAATGGAATCAAGCAGAATATTATCAAAAAAACGATTGAGAGTCTTAAACAATTAGGAACAAAATCCAAGAACATATTAGTTATTCTAGGACCAGGGATTAGCAAGAAAAATTATCAAGTCAATAGTGAATATAAAGAAATATTTTCTCATGAAGAGTCACATCAATCATATACAGTGACTTTTAATAAGAAATTAAAACGAGAGGAGACATTAAATTATTTTGATCAACCTGAAAAATCTCAAAAAATCCTTTTAGATCTTCAGGCAAGTATAATAATACAAGCACTAAAAGAGGGCATAAATCCAGACAAGATAAGGCTAAATAGACTTTGCACGTATGAAAATGATAAACTATTTAATTCATGGAGAAGGGAACATAGTAAAGCAAGGCAATGGAGTTTTATAGGTTCTTAACTTAAGATAATCGCTAAATAATAAATCAAAATAATTTCAGTCTTATAATTAACATATTGACCTGCCAAAACCTTGATCTTCAATTTTCTTTGAGAGATCAATTTCACTGCCTAATGGAAAAACCTTTGCCAAAAGTACTCCTTTATCAATGCCTTTTGGCCTAAGATTTATCTTTGTGTGCCTAGGCAACTGTATTTTTAACCAATCTTTTAATTCGTTTTCATGATCAGGGTATATATCTAAGCAAGATATTTTAACTGTATAATTTCTATTGTTATCGCCAATCAAAAGAACAGACGGGCTACTGACTTGCAATACCTCTGCAGATAAAACATCTGATTCAAAGAAGAAAAAAGCAAAAGCAATAAATATTAAAAAGGAAATTATCTTACTCAGCATTAAATTCTAACGGCATTTCTGAAGATTCAGGTAGACCAACCATTTGGGCATTACTTTTACCTGGTGGAACCATTGGATAACAATTCTCATCTCTTCTAACATTAATATTTATAAGTGCTGGTCCATTTAATGCAAAAGCTTTTTGAAGTGCTGGTCGCAAATCAGATCTTTCAGTAATTAAAAATCCATCAACGCCAAAAGAATTTGCCAAAGCCACAAAGTCAGGCTCGCCATTCAACATATCTGAAGCAGAATATCTTTCTTCATAGAAACTTTCCTGCCATTGCCTAACCATTCCTTGCCAGCGATTATTGATTATCACAATCTTCACATTCAACTTATAGTGCGCGATTGTACCTAGCTCCTGAATATTCATAAGAATACTAGAATCGCCAGCGATACAAATAACTTGTTCCAAAGGTAAAGCCGCCTTAACCCCAAGAGCCGCTGGCATTCCATAACCCATAGTGCCCAAACCTGCGCTGCTGATCCATCTCCTTGGGCCATTTAACAAATATTGAGCTGCCCACATTTGATGCTGACCAACATCAGTTGTGACATATGCATCTTGAGCAATATCTCTAATCTCAAGTAAAACTTCTTGGGGGTAAATTTCTCCTTCTTTAGGAGGTGACATTAACGGGAAATTATTTTTCCACGATTCAATTTTAGTCAACCAGTTTGAAGTTTTTGGTTTAACATCCCTTTGATTACTCAAGTCTAATAATTTAGCAAGACTTATCCCAACATCACCTAAAACAGATACATCTGCTGTCCTATTCTTATTAATCTCAGCCGGATCAATTTCAAAATGAATTACTTTCGCTCTAGGTGCAAAAGTATCAAGCTTCCCAGTGACTCTGTCATCAAATCTAGCTCCAATAGCAATTAATAAATCACAGGATGTCACAGCAAAATTTGCATATGCTGTCCCATGCATCCCGAGCATTCCCAAAGAAAGAGAATCTCTTTCATCAAAAGCACCCTTACCCATCAAAGTGGTAGTTACCGGAATTTGATAACGATTAGCAATTCCAGAAAGTAATTCATGTGCTCCTGAAGAAATCACCCCACCTCCAACGTATAGGAGTGGACTTTGTGCTCTCTCAATAAGATCTAATGCCGAAGATATTGATTCATCATTTGGTTCTTGAGGAAGCTCAAATCCACTTGGAATAATTGAACCAGGCTCAATCGGAATGTAATCAAACATCTCCTGACCCACATCTTTTGGTATATCGATCAAGACTGGACCAGGTCTACCAGAAGAAGCAATTAAAAAAGCTTGAGCCACAATCTTGGCCAGATGAGCAGGGTCTCTAACTACCCAAGAATGTTTAACTATTGGGAGTGTAATGCCAAAAATATCTGTTTCTTGAAATGCATCCGTTCCAATTGCAGGTCTAGGTACCTGACCAGTAACTACCACAAGAGGTACAGAATCCATCTGTGCCGTAGCTATTCCCGTAACGAGATTAGTAGCACCTGGACCTGAAGTACCAAAACAAACACCTACTCTTCCAGTCGCTCTTGCATAACCATCAGCAGCATGTGCACCTCCTTGTTCGTGCCTAACGAGAATATGTTTTAGCCATCCTTGCTCTTCAGCTTTATAAAGAGCATCATAAATAGGCAGT
The DNA here is from genome assembly GCA_003215315.1 of Prochlorococcus sp. AG-409-P19. Taxonomy (GTDB): domain Bacteria; phylum Cyanobacteriota; class Cyanobacteriia; order PCC-6307; family Cyanobiaceae; genus Prochlorococcus_B. The sequence continues at coordinate 41,629 of QCKO01000003.1, forward strand.
ATTGCCCCGCCGGGATATCCAAAAATAGTATCTACACCATGTCTCCGAAGAGAATCCATTAGGGCATCTGCCCCTGAAATATGATATTGCTCTTGATGACCTGAATCACCTAGGGCCATAGGTGCTGAAGTCAAGGTCACAGCGAATACAACTCTTATAAGACAATAAATCTTAAACCACTTATTTTCAATTTAAGAACATCAAAAAAAAAGAAAATTCTTAATTGTTAGGGTTTATTCCATTCTCAGTGAAAATCATTTTCTTCATTGTTGCTATATCAAACCCAATTGATGAAGAGGCCCATTACCAATTATTAATTCAATTAAAAAGGACAGGAAAACAACCATCGCAACTCTTCCATTCCAAACTTCTGAACTATTGTTCCAGCCCCACTGCCATTTCTCTTGGGGATAAAGTTTAACTCTGTCAGGGAGATTAGAAGCTTGTTCTAGACTAATTCCAGAAGAGCCTTCCAAGCAAGCCTCAACTAAGTCAGCAAGACCTTCTATAAATAATGGGTAAGTATCTAAAGCAGGTACTCTTCTAAAATTAGAGATTCCAAAATTCAGCGCAATTTCTCGATACTCAATATCTATTTCTTGAAGTGTTTCAATATGCTCACTAACGAAGCTTATAGGAACAACAACCAATTCCTTTGTTCCTTTTTTACCTAATTCTTCCAACACATCTTCAGTATATGGTTTTAACCACTCTTCAGGACCCACTCTACTTTGATAAGAAAGAGAAAACGTATTTTCATAACCTAATAACTTTTCAAGTTGATCAATAATTAAAAGTGAACAGTTTTGGATTTGATCCTGATACGGATCGCCTGCCTCATCTACATAACTTTTTGGGACTCCATGCGCAGTAAAAAAGATATGAGCTTTCTCAGGCTCTTCACAGGAAAGGACTTGCTTCTGAATTAATTCCGACATTGACATTACATAAGATGAATTATCAAACCAATTGCGGATACAACTAATGGGAAAATTTTTAAATTTATTATCTCCATCCCTTAACCTTCTAAGTTCTCTAAAACTTGAACCACTAGTGCTGATTGAGAAATGTGGATAAAGAGGCAGAACAATAACTTGATCTATTTCATCTGCTTTGATATCTGCCACTGCTGACTCGGTAAAAGGATGCCAATAACGCATTGCGACATAAGTAGTCGCATCAAAACCGCGCTTACGCAATTCACTCTGCAATTCCCTTGCTTGTTGTTCTGTGATACGTCGTAAAGGAGAGCCTCCTCCAATAGATTTATATGCCTCTTGAGACCTCTTACTGCGAAGACTACTTATTAACCAAGCCAAAGGCTTTTGAAATGCAGGTACTGGCAACCGAATGATTTCGGGGTCAGAGAACAAGTTATATAAAAATGGGCCAACATCTTTTATTCGCTCAGGGCCACCAAGATTCAATAAAAGAACACCAACCCGAGACATTTCAAAAAAAACTCCTTATAAATTTATAAAAAGAATAGAAAACCCTATCTATGTTAAAGCTAGCTAAAATAATGAAATATGGATAACAAAGAAGAACTTTTCCAAATTAATAAAATTTTAGCCTTAAAGGGGATTAGATTAAAGGTAGAAAAAAGAGGTCAAAAGCTAAATATAAGAGGTCCATTGCCTTCCAAAACCTCTGAAGAGCAATTCAAAGTTCAAAGAATCAGTTTAAATATTTTCGCTGATCTTGATGGGCTCAAAGAAGCAGCCCAAATTGCGGAGCTAATTTCTTATCAACTTAAACACAAACAATTTTCTTGGTCAAACTGGTCCAAAAAGAAAAATGATTCAGCAGAAAAGAAAAAGGTCTTATCTATCAATGAAGTTCTTGATGATTTTAAGGATGCATTCTTTTCTGATCCAAAAAGAAGTGTATCGGCATCAAGCAGAAATACGACATGGGAATCTGCTTATAAGCCTTATCTAAAAAGAGTCATGGAAATTGAGAACCAATTCGGGAAAAAGTTGAATAAAGACTTGTTTCTAGAAGTGCTTCTTAGTTATAAAGAAAATAGCCGAAGTAGGCAGCAGTGTGCAATAGCTATAGCTTCTTTAGCTCGTCATCTAAACCTTGAATTGCCAGATGAATGGACCAAAATTAGCGCAGGTTATGGAATCAATGAGTCTCGCTTTAGAGAATTACCAAGTGATGAATTAATCAAAAGAACCTTTAAATTAATACCTAATCCTAAATGGCAATTTGTTTTTGCTCTCATGGCTACTTATGGACTTAGGAATCATGAAGTTTTCTATTGTGATTTATCATGTCTAAAGAAAAATGAAGACAAAATTCTAAGGGTTTTTCCAACAACTAAAACTGGAGAGCATCAAGTATGGCCGTTTCACCCTGAATGGGTTGATTGTTTTAAGTTGAGTGATATAAATGATAATTCAAACCCTCTTCCTAAAATAAAGACAGACCTTAATTCAACCACTCTTCAAAAAGTTGGAAGAAGAGTCTCTGAACAATTCAAGCGCTATAAGCTTCCAATAACTCCTTATGACCTTAGGCATGCTTGGGCTGTAAGAACAATTCTTATTGGCTTACCCAATACAGTTGCAGCAAGAATGATGGGTCACTCAGTATCAATTCACACCAAAACTTATCATCATTGGATAACGCGTAGAGATCAACAACAGGCAGTTGACACAGCATTAGCCAGAAGAACAATTTAATTTTTAAAAAGTTTGATTTAATTAAACAATAAATATCATAAATATAAGAATAGATTAAATTGTAAAAAATATGTCCTTAAAACTAAAATGAGTGAAGATTTAAATCTAAAAGACCTGGATCAAAAAGCTTTAGATATAGGTATTGGTGGAGATTCTATTCCGGAGAAAAGCAAGGAAGACTATCAAAAGAGAATGCAAAAAAGAAAAGAAGTACAGGTAAAGAGACTAGAGAAAAGAAATAAAGAGAAAGGGTTAATAATTGTTTTAACTGGTAATGGGAAAGGAAAGACAACTTCTGCTCTTGGTATGGCTCTAAGAACTCTTGGGCATAATCATCAAGTTGCAATAGTTCAGTTTATTAAAGGTGGTTGGGAGCCAGGGGAAGCTAGAGCTCTAAAAGTGTTTGGCTCAAAATTAAAATGGCATGCACTGGGAGAAGGATTTACTTGGGAGACCCAAGATAGAGAGAAAGATAAAGAACTGATAAATAAAAGTTGGGATAAAGCAGTCAATTACCTAAAAAATATCAACTATAAATTAATAATTTTAGACGAAGTGATTGTTGCCGTCAAACTTGGCTATATATCAGAAGAAAGCTTAATCAGTGCTATTAAAAAAAGGCCTGAATTAACACATGTAATCCTTACAGGAAGAGGAGCTACGGAAAAAATAATAAAAGAAGCTGATCTAGTTACAGAAATGAGGTTAACAAAGCACCCTTTCAGAGAACAAGGGGTAAAAGCTCAAAAAGGGATTGAATACTAAAACAATGAAAACAAGAAGGAATTATAAAATTTCTTCTTAACTAAGAGTTATCAGTTAAATAAGGACAAATGTACAATTAATTTAAAAATTAAGCTATTAAAAAAGATCTTCTAACTTTCCTAACGCAAGGGAACCCATACAGATCGAAAGATTAGTAGTGAAGACTTGCTACTGTCAGTAAGATATTAGAGAATAAATGGCATACAAAAGAGCACTCATTAAACTCAGCGGTGAAGCGCTTATGGGTTGCAAACCATACGGTATAGACCCGGAAATAGTTCAATCAATTGCAGAAGATGTCTCTAAGGTTGTTGATAAAGGCACTCAGATCGCCATTGTCGTAGGGGGTGGCAACATATTTCGCGGTTTAAAAGGGTCAGCAGCTGGAATGGATAGAGCTACAGCAGATTATGTTGGGATGTTGGCCACAGTAATGAATGCAATAACACTTCAAGATGGACTTGAAAGAGCAGGAGTTGCCACAAGAGTTCAAACTGCTATAGAAATGCAGCAAATCGCTGAGCCTTACATTAGGAGAAGAGCAATAAGGCATCTAGAGAAAGGACGCGTAGTCGTTTTCGGGGGTGGTTGTGGGAACCCTTATTTCACAACAGATACAACAGCCGCTTTAAGAGCAGCCGAAATCAATGCAGAAGTTGTATTTAAAGCTACAAAAGTTGATGGAGTATATAATCGTGATCCGAAAAAGTTTTCCGATGCAGTTAAATATCAAAGACTCACTTTCCAAGAGGTTTTAAGCAAAGAAATTAAAGTGATGGATAGTACTGCCATCGCTCTTTGCAAAGACAATAAGATCCCAATTGTTGTGTTTGATATTTTTCAACCTGGCAATATTAATAAAGCTATAGATGGAGAACCCATTGGTTCAAGAATTTCTAATTTAAGCTAAAAAGTTAGAATCAACAGCTAACTCCAACCAAAACAAATTTTAATTTTCTAAGCAAATGTCAAACAAAGAGCTTCAATCATCAATGCATAAATCAGTAGAAGCGGCTCAAAGGAATTTCAATACGATTCGAACTGGTAGAGCCAATACCTCGCTTCTAGATAGAATTTCTGTCGAATATTATGGGGCAGATACACCATTAAAATCTCTTGCTACAATTACCACACCAGATTCCCAAACTATAGCTATTCAACCTTTTGATATTGGCTCATTAGCAGTTATAGAGAAAGCAATTGCGACCAGTGATCTTGGTTTCACTCCTAACAATGATGGAAAAATAATAAGAATTAACGTTCCTCCTCTTACAGAAGAACGTAGAAAGGAGTTTTGTAAGCTTGCATCAAAATATGCTGAAGAAGGGAAAGTTGCCTTAAGGAATATTAGACGTGATGCAATAGAAAGAATCAAAAAATCTGAAAAAGAAGGTGAACTTTCAGAAGATCAGTGCAGAGATGAGCAAGACACAGTTCAAAATCTTACTGATAAGTTTATCAATGAAATAGAAAGAAATCTTGCCGAAAAGGAAACTGAAATTCTGAAGGTGTGACTATTAGAGATGTAATAATTATTGGAGGAGGAGCTTCAGGTTCGACAGCGGCTTATCACCTCGCAAAAAACAAGCATAAAGTTACAATTTTAGAAAAGAATAGCGCACATCTAATAAAGCCCTGTGGTGGTGGAATGTCAGCAGCAGTTCAACAGTGGTTCCCTTTTGACCTTTCACCAATTGTTGATGAAATCATTGAGAAAGTTGAGTTTACTTGGTGCCTTAATGATCGTGTAATCGCCGATTTACCAGGTTCCTCTCCTTTTTGGATTGTAAAAAGAGAAAACCTAGATTTATTTTTAATTAACGAAGCAATTGATTCAGGAGCAGAAGTATTAACATCCTTCAATGTTATAAACATTAAAAAGTTTAATAACTTGTGGAAAATAAAGGCTATAGATGGAAGAGAGTTAGAAACAAAAGCTGTTGTAATAGCAGATGGATCTAATTCTCCCTGGAGTCAAAAGTTTAAACTAGGGCCTAATCAACTTCATCATGCTTCGACTTATTCAATTCGTCTACAAGGTAATGGTCTCTTAAAAAAAAGAACAGCGAGATTTGAGTTTGGTTTAGTCAAAAATGGTTTTGCCTGGGCATTTCCTCTAAAAGATGAAATCAATGTAGGCGTTGGAACATTTATAGGTGACAATCAGAGTTCCATACCAATTGAAGGAATATTAGAAAAACTACTTCCAAATCTCGGTTTTAATCCTAAAGAAGGAAAAAAACAAAAAGCTTCACTTAGAGTATGGAATGGGCACCATTCTTTAAATGGAGAAGGAATTATTTTAATTGGTGACGCCGCCTCATTATGCGACCCATTTTTAGCTGAAGGATTAAGGCCTGCAATTTTAAGTGGCTATGAAGCTGCTAAAAGCTTAAACATGTGGCTAAAAGGCGATATAGAGAATTTAGATTCATATTCAATTGCAATCAAAAAGAAATGGGGTTATTCAATGGCATGGGCTAAAAGAATCTCACAAGTATTCTATAGATTCCCAAAAATCGGTTACAACCTAGGGATAAAAAGACCTACAGCCCCTAAAAGAATTGCACAAATACTTTCTGGTGAAATGGGCTATGAAGATATAGCTCAAAGAGTTCTCAAAAGATTGATCTTGCGAAGTAAAGTTAATTAAGAGCTTGCGATTATCTATCAAACACATCCAAAAGATATAGAAAAGTCAACTCATAATTTAATGTATTCAAAAAATTATTTTGTCAGCGCAGGGATTCCACCTTCAATTATCTTATTACGTTGCATCAATTGATTCTCTAGTTGATTAATAGCATCACTAAATCCTTTAATCCCCTCTGCAAGTTTCTCACTTGCCATTCTATCTCCTGCCATCATAAGTTCAAAAGAGTCTTTATCTAAATCAATATTTTCATCAACTACGGTAGGGTTTTGTTTATCTAATTTTTTTGGTAAGTACTTAGAAGTATCATTAAGTTGTTGAAGAAGCTTAGGTGAAATTGTAAGCAAATCACATCCTGCAAGTTCAGTGATTTCATCAATATTCCTAAAACTCGCACCCATAACTTCTGTTTTATATCCATTAGATTTAAAATAATTAAATATCTTGGTAACGGAGATTACACCTGGGTCCTCCACTCCTGAATATGAGTCTTTTCCAGTAGCTGACTTATACCAATCAAGAATGCGCCCAACAAAAGGAGATATAAGTGTCACACCAGATTCTGCACAAGCAACTGCTTGGTAAAAATTAAACAAAAGCGTTAAATTACAGTGAATCCCCTCTTTCTCAAGAGTTTCAGCAGCTTTAATACCCTCCCATGTAGAAGCAATTTTTATTAATACTCTCTCATTATTAATACCTGCAGAATTATATTTAGCTATAAGTTTCCTGGCTTTTTGAATAGTAGCTTCTGTATCAAAACTAAGACGAGCATCAACTTCGGTGGAGACTCTTCCAGGGATGATTTTTAAGATCTCTTTACCAAAAACAACACAAATTTCATCTAAAGCCTCAGCAACAACTTCTTGAATAGAAGCATTAGGACCCAATTCTCTTCGTGAAGAAAGCAAAGCCTCATCAATAAGGTTTTGATAAGCAGGTATCTGAGCTGCTGCCAAGATCAATGATGGATTAGTCGTAGCATCCCTAGGCTTAAATTTTCTAATTGCCTCAAGATCGCCAGTATCTGCAACCACAACTGTCATTGAAGAAAGTTGCTTTAGAAGGGAATTCATAAATGAAACTACTTTCACGATATTTACAACATTAGCTTCACTTGTATTGAATTACATCCCTAATTCAGTGGTTTGAACAAAATTTAGTCAAGTCTTAGTCTTTCATTGATAAAAAAGTGTTGTTTTTTGCACTCGGTGGAATTTTTTCTATAACAAGTAAGCTTTCTATAACTTTCTTTGCAACAGGAACAGCAACAGTTGAACCATATGCGTATGGTTTTTGTGGCTCATCTACAACTACCAAAACTACATATCTAGGTTTTTCTATAGGAAGGCTTGCGACAAAACTACAAATCTTTGAACTATAACTCTTACCATTTTTTGACTTCTGAGCTGTACCAGTTTTGCCACCTATTCTGTAACCGGGGACCTGTGCAGACTGACCACTTCCCTTCTCTACAACTGTCTCCATCCATCCCAGAACAGTATTAGTGACCTCAGGGCTTAAGACCTGTCTCCCTTCTTCAAGAGGAGGCGAATATTCTTGATCATCTCCAATTAACCCTCTTGTAATGTGTGGAGTAACAAGCTTTCCACCATTAGCAATTAGAGCATGTAATTGAGCCAGTTTTAAAGGGGTAATAGAAAAGCCTTGTCCAAAAGCTGCTACCGCTGGTTCAATAGGTTGTTTAACAAAGATTTCTTTGGCTTTCAATTGCCCTGGAACCGCTCCAGGTAAATCAGTTTGAGGTTTATCATCTAATCCAAGTTTTCTCAACCATTCCCAATAATCTGTTGGATTTAATTTTTGCATAATTTTCACCATTCCAACATTACTGGACACCTGTAAAACCTCAGCGAAGTCAAGAATTCCGTTAGGTTTACGATCCCAATTGGATAAAGACCAACCACCTACATTAACTATTCCGTTATCGTTAACTTTTCCTTGCGGATCAATCACACCTTCTTCCAATGCTAAAGCAAGATTAATTGGCTTAAAAGTTGAGCCGGGCTCAAATAAATCTTGAACTGACCATTCTTTAAAAAGGATAGGTGAATAATTCCAATACGAATTAGGGTTATAACTCGGCGTTGAAGCCAATGCAAGAAGTTCTCCATTCGTTATATCCATGACAATTACGACACCTTTAGTGGCATCCCATCTCTTAACTTGAGCCGCCAATTCCTTTGTGGCTACTTCTTGTAGACGTGTATCCAAAGTTAAATGCAAATTCAAATGATCCATATTCAAAACACCTGGCTGAATATCATCAGGTAAGGGTGTTCCATCTGCACCACGTCTCAAAATGCTTGCTTTTTCTTCTCTTAGCAAATGTTTATCTAAGCTCAACTCCAACCCTGCTTGTGGACGCCTATCTATATCCAGGAAACCGACAACATTTGCAAAAAGTGCTCCTTGAGGGTAAATACGTTGTGGGTAAGCTTCAAGATCTATACCGCTAATACGTAATTTTCTAATCTCATGAGCAATTTCTTGGTTAAGGTTTTCAGCAAGCTTAACTCCTGAAGACCGATCTCCAAGATCTAAAAGAATTTCATCTGTGCTTGTAGACAAAAGTTGAGAAAGCTTTTTTGCAACCTCTTCTGGTGTACGGCGTATCCCAGAAACATCTCCTGGGAATTGAAAGTATCGAGGATGTGCCCAAAGCCTATATCTCTCTTCGTCTAAAGCTACTAATCTCCCTCGTCTATCAAGAATTGAGCGTCGTGTTCCCAATGGCCTCTTCTTTTCTGTTTGAAACTCCCGAGCATGTGCCTCCAAAACCCTTGATTGAAATACTTGCAACCAAAAAGTCCTACCTAAAAGCCCCATTAGCCCTAAAGACAAAATCGCAAAAATCAACTTCAAACGAATTGAAGGGACTGGAGATAGTTTTAATCTCTTAGATTTTCTCCTTGTACGTGCACCAGATAATCTTTTCATTTTGAATATTAATAGCCATGCGTTATTGGTAGGGAAATTAATTTTTTAATATAAACACCTTGTCTTGAATTAATTTTATTTTTTCGAGATAAAGTACTAGGCGCATCTATATAAATCAAATCTTCAGCCTTAGTGGGAACCATTTCTGTTGGTAAAGCTAAAGAGTCTGAAAAACTTGACTCAATAACAGCTGTAGATTCCAACAAGCGACGATTGAGGTCCCTAGTTATTTCAAGTCTAGAAAAAGAACTTGTCCAAAGATATTGAGCATGTAAGGCGATAAACGACATAATTGAAACCGCAAAAATTATTCCAATTAATGCCCCATCTGTTGCTCTATGCAGAGCAGATAAAAGCGGATACTTCTTAAAAGATCTTCTTCCGAAAACTCTGGATTCAATCCATGAGATAGGCAGCTTTTTATTTCTTATAAATCTGCCTAAAAAGTTAGTAGATGGTTTACTAACAAACAATGAACCTTTTAGCAATCAATCAAGTGAAACACCCTCTTCAATCAAAGGCAAGGGCGCAAACAGGTATCCTTTTATTTTTTCACTATAAACCAACTAATAACAAACTAGAAAATGTAACTCCATTCCAAATAGAATGCATAAGAGCACATGGGAATAGTCTTCCTGAAGTCAGCCTCAACAACCCAAGGCCAACACCTAAAACGAATAAAGGAGGCAACTCTCCAACACTTAAATGAGCCAACGCGAATACAAGAGCACTAAGAAAAACGCCTCCAAATCGTCCAATCTTCTCAACTAAGACGGGCAACAAAACACCTCTAAAAACTAACTCTTCAAAGAGTGGGGCAAAAACGACTGTAGTTATAAAAAGGAGGGCAAGAGAAAGAAAGTCATGACTACTTAAGACAAGATCCAAAAGTGGGTTGCTCCCACCTTGATCACCAAAAAACAAATTCATTATCCAACCAGTTAGCAAAACCAACGGCATTACCATTAACCAACCTCTAAGAGCTTGAAAAGCTCCTCCAGCTACAGGGTTTAACCGCCATTGGATCCATCCTCCTAATGGAATTTCAAGAAGATGAATCCCTCTCAATTGAGAACGAAGAATAAATAATGGTGCAATAGTCATAGAACCATATCCAATTAAAACCTTTAAAGAATCTTTTAAAGGTGATTGAATTTGACTCAAAAATAAATCACTTAATGGAACGATAATTGCCGGGAAAAGGACCTCACCAATAACAACAAAACCACCTGCTACCAGCAAAATCATATCAAGGATAGATAATGGCAAAGGGAATAATGGTGGCCAAGGATTATCTTCCCCTACCAATAAATCCCAAAGTTTTTTTATCAAAAAAATGATGCCAAAAACTGATGCCAAAAAAGGTAGAGATTGACTTACTACTAATCGAATGGCTCTATTAAATGAAACTTCTTGATTTATACATTGTTCTGCAAAGCCTCCTAATTTCAAGCAAGAAAGTTGGTATAAAAGAGGATCAAGATTAATTCTTTTTAATTCTGCAAAATTTAATTTGGACAACTCATCACGTTTTAACGAGTTCGATAAAGACTGTTTTATTAGATCAAATTGTTGATTATCAAAATGTTTTTCTAAAAGTATATTTTTTCGCTCTTCAGAACTCTCTAGTAAAGCTAGCATTATTCTCTCACGCTCTTTCATTTCATTTAAAGGTATGCCTTTTAAAGTCTCCAGCAAATTAAATTCTGGATCTGCTCCTACAAAAACTTCCTGAATTGGTTCCCGGAGAGAGGAAGAAGCTAAAACCGCCATCTCTCGCTGCATTAGGGTAATCCTTGGGGTAACAGAAGGACGGTCAAAACTATCCTCTAAGCCCTTTTGCCATACCAAAACAGTTAACAGTAGCGAAAGAACTGCCATAATCACTTTCAAAGGAAATTTGGCTTTGCTCATAAGATTTTCATGTAAGTACAAGACATTAAAAAAAAAAGTTTTTGCTTTACTAAAACAACTTTAGGTTGGCAGATTAAACATACGGTAAATATCTCTAAGGCTATTCATCAATGTCATTGCGTCTTATCTTGGTTCGTCATGGTTTAAGCAGTTTCAATAAAGAGGGGCGTATTCAAGGGAGAAACGACCTTTCAGTTCTAACTGAAGAAGGTAGGTTGCAAGCATTGAAAGCAGGGAAAGCCCTTTCGAAGGTACCGATAGATGCAATTTATAGCTCCCCATTGAAAAGGGCATCTGAAACAACAAAAATAATCATTCAAGAACAGACCAAAGCAATTGAGCCAGAATATACAGATGATCTTTTAGAAATTGATTTAGGGCCATGGAGTGGTTTAACAAAAAATGAGTTGAAGAAGAACTTCCCTAAGGAACTCGAGGTTTGGGACAAAGAACCTAAGGAGCTTGTAATCACAAGAGAAGATGGAACTTCCTATAAGCCAATCACAGAACTAACGAACCAAGTTGAACATTTCCTAGAGAAACTATTTAAATCTCATACCTCTTCAAACAATAGTGAAAAAACAATTCTTTTAGTAGCGCATAATGCAATCTTAAAATGTTTATTACTAAAATTATTGGGTGAGCCAACCAACGGTTTTAGAAGAATAAAACTTGATAATACTTCCATTTCAATTGTAAATATTAACCTCAACAAATTCAATCGTTTTCAGCCACAAATTGAATGTCTTAACAATATTACTCATTTAGACACTGCATTGCCTAAAAAGAATTCAGGAGCAAGGGTTATTTTAGTTCGTCATGGAGAAACAGACTGGAATAATCAAGGCAGGTTTCAAGGGCAAATAGATATTCCTTTAAATGATAATGGTAAACTTCAGGCCGCATCAGCAGGCTTTTTCCTCAGTAATGTCTCTCTTCAAAAAGCTTATAGTAGTTCAATGTCAAGACCTCTCGAAACAGCAAAAATAATATTAGAATCACACTCCATAAAAAATATCAAAACAAACAAAAATCTTATAGAAATAGGTCATGGATTATGGGAAGGGAAACTTGAATCAGAAATCAAATCAACCTGGCCAGAACTTCTAGAAGATTGGAAATTATCACCTGAAAAGGTTCAAATGCCAGAAGGAGAGAATATTCAAGAAGTATCTAAAAGAGCTCTAAAAGCTTGGGATGAAATATGTTCAGAATTAGAAAAAAAAGATACTGCTTTAATTGTTGCTCATGATGCAGTGAACAAAGTAATTCTTTGCAACCTGTTGGGTTTAAGTCCTGCAGATATATGGATAATAAAACAAGGGAATGGAGGAATTACTATTATCGATCTTCCTACTACAAAAAACCAAGTTGCTATAGTTTCCTGTTTAAATATCACTTCTCACTTAGGTGGCATTTTAGACAAGACAGCAGAAGGGGCACTCTAATGAGTAAAGATTATCTTTTTGAGAATATCAACGTATTAATCGGTCCGAACGTGGAAGCAAAAAAGGACTCTGTTTTAATTTACAAAGGAGTTATCAGAGAATTTGGAGACAAAGCCCTTAAAGAGGGGAAAAGCTTAGGAATAAGACCAGTCAAATCAAGTGACAAACTTCTAGCTCCTTGCTTAGTTGATCCTCATTCTTTTCTTGAAACAACTGATAGTGAAAGGCATGAGAATATAGAGAGCCTATCAAACAAGGCAGCGCTAGGAGGTTATGGACAAATAGCTCTTTTGCCAAGAAGTTCATCTTGGAGAGATAAAAGTGATGTCCTTCAACGTTTCAAATCTTATCAAAGCTCAGTAAAATTACATACATGGGGAAGCTTCAGCCTTAAAGGGGAAGGAAAAATACTCTCATGCCATCAAGATCTACTCCAGAAAGGAGCCATAGGATTAGCAGAAGACGACTTCATGCCTCCTATAGCACTTCTACGTCAAGGTTTCTTACTTGGAGAAATAGGCTCAAAGCCTGTTCTAATCGCAGCAAGAGACAAGGAACTGCAAGGCAAAGGAATGGTTAGAGAAAGCGTAGAAGCACTTAGAGCCGGATGGGTTCCTGACCCTGTAGAAAGTGAAGTGCTACCTCTATGCCAACTACTTGAATTACATAAGAGGTACAACAATATAGCTCTTCGGCTCATGAACTTATCAACAGAGAGAGGGTTATCCATTCTTTCACAAAGTGCAACTATTCCATCGACAACTGTAGGCTGGTGGCATTTGTTAGCAGACAACTCAAACCTTTGTCCATATCAAATTGGATGGAGTGTCGTTCCATCTCTAGGAACGCCTAATGACAGGAAGGCATTAATTAATGGTCTAAAAACAGGATTAATCAAAGCTATAGCTGTAAATTCAACATACATAGACGATGCAGAAAATAAACAGCCAGTTATATATAGAAAAAAAGGACTCAGTGGTTATCAATTAGTACTACCTCTATTATGGAAAGAGTTAATAATCAAGTCAGGTTTCAGCATCAGTGAGTTATGGGAAAAGATTAGCTTTGGACCATCCAAAATCCTCAAAACCAAAGAAGAAAAGTTAGCAAAAAATAGTAATAGGTGGTTGTTATATGACCCATATCAGAAATGGGTACAGAAAAGCAATGGTACTAATTCAATTATTTCAACGAACCAACCTTTTGAAAAGCAAGAGATAGAAGGCAAGATAATAGATTGTGGCTTGAGTAATTAATAATCTTCTTTCAAGATTTATATCAAACAAAAATTAAATCGTTTTTCATTCTAAAAAGCTCATAAGTTTTATAAAGAGTTCTAAAGATAAATACGATCCAAAAAATATCCATCAAAAAATTAAATCATTTCCCAACTTTCAGTCAAGTTTTCCTAATCTATTAAATGGCCAAAACCGCCAAGAAGCTCTACCAATAATATTTTTTTCACTTAAGAAAGGGCCTCCTGGCCAAAACCTACTATCCCAACTATTTTTTCGGTTGTCTCCTAAAACAAAGACATGCCCGGATGGGACTAAAGCGTCAATAGATTTGCAAGCATTAAAGTTGAATGATTGATTGCAATAGTTTTGAACATATGGCTCATCTGATATTTCATTATTTAAAAAAACAACACCTTTTGAGTCAACGAAAACCTTATCCCCTTCCACAGCAATAACTCTTTTTATATAGGCATCACACGCCGGATCAACTATCCCAGGAAGCCAGGAAAAAAGAGGAAAAGTAACCAATGAACATTTAAAAGCAGATGGCAAATCATGGGTCCTACGTCCTATCAACTCTTTATCAAATGAGTAAGGAGATTTAAAAACAACAATTTCTCCATGACGTGGAGATCTTTTTCTAAATGATACTTTTTCAACCACTAGACGGTCATTAATTTTTAGGCCTGGAAGCATGGAACCAGAAGGTATATATCTAGCCTCTGCAAGATAATGACGAATACCAAAATATAAAGAAAGCGTAAGGATAAGAGGTGACCAATCCCCAAAGAATCTCTTAAGTAGATCAACTCCCTTCCAAGTCAAAAAATGTCTGAAATTTACTTTTGTTAATTCTCCTCTTTGGAATTTGATCACTTAAAATAATTATCAAATGTATTTGTATTGATTTTATACCTTTGGAGTATTAATCAGAAGTGCTTCTTCCCAAAGTTTTTTTTTAAACCCCACCAGAAATCTACTCTCATCAATCATCAAAAATGGTCTTTTAATTAATTTTGGATCTTTAATAAACAACTCAAAAACTTCATGGTCACTCATCAGTTTTATTTTATCAGCACCTATTTCTCTATACCTTTTACCGCTGGTATTATACAAATATTTTCTATGTCCAAGTTTTTCCGCTGCCTTAATAAGCATTTCTTTTGAGGGAGGAGTTTTCAAAATATCTAGTACATTAATTTCAAAATTATTTTCTTGAAGCCAAGAAAGGGCTTTTCTGCATGTTCCGCAGGAGGAATAACTAAAAATTTTCACAATTTTTCTCTCATTCTATAATTTCTAATTAATTGGCCATCATAAACTAAAAAAAGAAACATTATCTATTTTTAGCTTCAATACAAGTTCTGAGCAAATCTTCAACAGCATCAAAATCTCTCCATCCATCTATAACAATCACTCTTCCTTCCAAGCTTTTATATGTTCGAAAAAACTCAGCAACATCCTCAAGCTGATTAGATGCTATTTGCTTAATGCTATTAATTTCCTTTTGACGAGGGTCGGCAACTGGTACACACAAAATCTTGCCATCATAGGCACCCGAATCATGCATATCTAACACACCTATTGGTCTAGCTTTTATTAAACATCCTGCAAATGTTGGTTCCTCCATTATGACCATCGCATCAAGTGGAGCTCCATCTTCCGCCAAGGTATTTGGGATAAAGCCATAATCAAATGGATATCTGACTGAAGAGTGAAGGACTCTATCTAGCGCCATGATGCCAGAAGTCGCATAATATTCATATTTATTTCGACTCCCAGCTGGAATTTCAACTACGAGATTTACTAATCCAGGAGAAGGAGAAGGAGGAAGGGGAGTTAGATCCATTGCGATCTAATGCAGTTGGTACATAACTTTTTTGTGCCGATTGTCTCTCTGTCAAAACAGCAAAAAAGGGTATTGCTACCATTAGTAATGATATTGCAAAACCAATCAAAGAAATTGAGGGTCCGCTCAAACTATAGGGGTCTTCTTCATCCGAAATAAATTGATCTCCTTCTTTTTTAATTGCTAAGGAATCAAAGTCATTAGATTTGGACAAAAGCAGAGGTTCTGAATCCATACATTAAAGAAAAAATGCCAATCAATAGAAAAGTAAATTTCCTCTTGAGAGAGCTTACATGTAAAAAAGGAAGGAATGAACTTCAAACTTTTATTATTCTGCCATCTTATGATTAATTATGCAGCTTTCTTATCATCGTTATAAAGCTGGGATGAAAGGCTTTGTTTTTTTTCTTGGTCAGAAGTCAATTCCATCCTAATTAATCTTAATTCTTCAAGAATTGCATTTAAAACATTTTGAGTGGCAGAGGATGGTGAATTTAGAACCTCTACTGTTACTTCTTTAATTCTTAAAATATCTTTTGCAAATCTTGCAACCTCATTTGGATGAAATAACAATGGATCTTTCTGATCACTTCTGTACTCAGGGTTCAGTTTCCTAGGATGAAAAGGAGGATTTAAATTTCTGGGGTCAGTATTAGTGTATCTATATACTGATGCCCTAGATCTATTTAAATACTTCTGAACATCATCAATTCCAACAAGAGAGTCCTCAACTTGTTTTGAAACATTTAATTCATTATTTTTTTCATCTGATGGGCTGTAACTAGTATTCGAATTTATAGATCCATTAAACATAACTTAAAAGAAGGCTTCAATCAATATTGAGAGAAGTTAGCAGATTTAATAAAATAACACCATGTACATTGCCATTTTTTTGAAAAACAACATGATTCGAGAACATTAATCACGCTTTGGCATAAACCTGACTAATAGGTCCTAAAGTTGGAATATTAAATTGCAGGAAGTTTCATGCGCGTCTCCCGCCTAATGCTGGTGACGCTTAGAGATGCCCCCTCTGATGCAGAGATTATCTCTCATCAATTACTAATAAGAGGAGGGTTTATCCGAAAGATCGCCGGTGGGATATATGCATACATGCCATTAATGTGGCTTGTTCTCAAAAAAATTATCTCCATAGTCGAAGAAGAGTTGAATGCAATTGGATGCTTACAAACTCTGCTGCCTCAATTACATCCAGCTGAAATTTGGCAAAAAAGTGGAAGGTGGAAAGGGTACACAGATGGAGAAGGAATAATGTTTCACTTAAAAGATAGACAAGGAAAGGAATTTGGACTTGGTCCAACACATGAAGAAATCATCACTCAAATAGCCTCTGAAATTATCAATTCTTATAAACAATTACCAATAAATATCTACCAGATTCAAACAAAATTTAGAGATGAAATACGTCCTAGATTTGGTCTCATGAGAAGCAGAGAGTTCATAATGAAAGATGCATATTCTTTTCATGTAAATGAGGAAGATCTAAAATCTACATATAATAAAATGAATTTAACATATAAAAAAATATTTAATCGTTGTGGGCTTCAATTTGTTGCTGTAGATGCTGACAGTGGTGCAATAGGAGGAGCATCTTCACAAGAATTTATGGTAACAGCTGAAGCAGGGGAGGATCTTATTTTGAGAAGTGATGATAATTCATATGCAGCAAATCAAGAGAAAGCTATTTCAAACCCTAAAAAAGCAAATATTTTAGAAGTTGAAGAACCCTTTTTACTTAAGACTCCTAATCAAAAATCCATCGAAGAAATTTGCTTACACCAGAAGCTAGATGCCACTCAGATCATCAAAGTTTTATTATATCTAGCCATAACGGAAGACGGAATAAAACAGCCTTTACTTATAAGCATTAGAGGTGATCAAGAATTAAACGAAGTAAAACTATTGAACTTTTTATCTGTGAATAAAGCCAAGTCAATCTTAGATCTAATTCCAATAGAAATGAAGCATTTAGATTTAGAAGGGATAGAGAATATTCCTTTTGGATATATTGGTCCAGATTTAAATGACCTACTCCTACAAAATGCAAAGAGTTGGGAGAAAAATTTCTTAAGGATTACTGATAAAACAGCATCCAATCTGCAGACTTTTGTATGTGGTGCCAACAAGCCAAACGAACATAAGGTTGTTATCAATTGGGATTCAATTCAATCGAATCATCATATAGCCGACATAAGAAAAGCCAAGTCTGGTGATACTTGTATACATGACAAAGACCAAAGGCTCCATGAGTGTAGAGGAATCGAAATTGGTCATATATTCCAATTAGGAAGAAAGTATTCAAAGATGCTTAATGCGACTTTTACAACTGATAAAGGTCATCTAGAGCCAGTATGGATGGGCTGTTATGGCATTGGAATATCTCGCTTAGCACAAGCAGCTGTTGAACAAAATCATGATAAAGAAGGTATTATTTGGCCAACAGCAATAGCTCCTTTTGAAGTAATCATTGTAGTAGCCAATATTAAAAATGAAGATCAGAAAAACTTAGGAGAGAATATATATCAAGAGTTAAAACAAGAGGGCATCGATGCCCTTCTTGATGACAGAGATGAGCGGGCAGGCTTAAAATTTAACGACGCTGACTTAATCGGAATACCCTGGAGGATAGTAGTAGGAAGAGACGCAAACGCTTGTCTGGTCGAACTTCATAACAGAAGGACAAAAGAAACTACTAAGCTGAAAGCAAATACTGCCAAGCAAACCGTCAAGGAAGCAATTAAAAAAGAAAAAATCTTATTTGCACCTTAATTCTCCTAGAGTTATAGAGATTTCCTAAAAAAAAATGACTTGTACCTTTCAAAGCCTTTCCAGGAGGCTAATAAAAGCATGTTTGGCTATTAGTCTAAGCATATTTCTCTTATTTTCTCCTTTTGGTTTAGGAGCAAATGCCGCCAAAACATTTATGTCTGGTGATTTTGTTAAAGATACAATCTCTGTATCACAAACATTAAAAGACACAATAGAGTTACCCAAAGAGACACAAGGCTTATCCGAATCAGAAGAAGAAGCCATTTTCCTCATTAGTGATTACATCTCCAGGTATCGCAATAGATCTCAAGTAAATACAACAGTAACTTTCACAACCATGCAAACTGCTTTGAATGCACTTTCCGGTCATTACAAGACCTTTGCTAGTAGGCCTGTTCCTGAGAAATTAAAAGAAAGACTCAATAAGGAACTTTCAAAAGCAGAAAAAATGGTTACAAGAGAAGGATAAAAGATAATCTTTAATTCATTTCTTTGACTCAGGGTATAGAAATCTGCAAACCTTGAATGTTCTAAAATAATGCGGTCTAGAGCCGAATTTTTCCTTGGCAAACGTTGTAGTCATAGGCGCACAGTGGGGTGATGAAGGTAAAGGTAAAATTACCGACCTGCTTAGTCGCTCCGCTGATGTAGTAGTCCGCTATCAGGGCGGGGTAAATGCTGGTCATACAATTGTCGTAGAAGACAAAGTTCTAAAACTTCATCTGATTCCATCTGGTATTCTCTACCCAGAAACAATTTGTCTTATAGGTTCAGGCACAGTTGTTGATCCAAAGGTTTTGATCAATGAGATAAAAATGCTTGTTGATAATGATATCGATATTTCCGGTCTAAAGCTTGCGTCATCAGCACATGTAACCATGCCTTATCATCGCTTGCTAGATCAAGCAATGGAGGAGCAAAGAGGAACGCTAAGAATTGGGACTACTGGCAGAGGTATTGGTCCAACATATGCTGATAAGGCTCACAGGAATGGTATTAGAGTAATAGACCTATTAAACAGAAATAAACTCCGCGAAAGATTAGAAGTTCCACTTGCGGAAAAGAATGGATTACTAAATAAAATCTACAATATTGCCCCTCTTAAACTTAATGACATTGTTGATGAGTACTTAAGTTATGGTAATGAATTAGAAAAGCACGTAGTTGATTGCACTAGAACAATTCATCAAGCAGCAGAAGAGAAAAAAAACATACTCTTTGAAGGTGCACAAGGAACTCTTTTAGATCTTGACCATGGAACATATCCATACGTTACGTCCTCTAACCCAGTATCAGGAGGTGCATGCATAGGAGCTGGAGTTGGACCTACTCTGATAGATAGAGTAATCGGGGTAGCAAAGGCTTATACAACCAGGGTAGGAGAAGGTCCCTTCCCTACTGAACTAAAAGGAGAAATTAATGATCTGCTTTGTGATAGAGGCGGTGAATTTGGTACAACTACAGGTAGAAGAAGACGATGTGGATGGTTTGATGGAGTTATTGGCAAATACGCAGTCAAAGTAAATGGTTTGGATTGTCTTGCTATTACAAAATTAGATGTCTTAGATGAATTAGATGAAATTAAAGTATGCATATCTTATCAATTAAATGGTGAAGAAATTGATTATTTCCCCAGTAGTGCAGAAGATTTCGCTAAATGTTCTCCGATATTCAAAACACTTCCTGGCTGGAAATGTTCAACAGCTAATTGTCGCAAATTAGATGATCTTCCATCCGCAGCTATGAGCTATTTGAGATTCCTAGCTGAACTTATGGCAGTTCCAATTGCTATAGTTTCTCTTGGTGCCAATAGGGATCAAACTATTGTAATAGAAGACCCTATACATGGACCAAAAAGAGCACTACTGAATTCATAAAAGATCTTTAAATAGATTTAATCAATGTTTCCAAAAATGAATCAAACAACTGAGAATGATAAAAATATTGATGTATTAGGAATTGGCAATGCAATCGTAGATATTTTGGTTCAAACAACTGATGAATCTTTAAAAGAACTCTCCTTAACAAAGGGAAGTATGTGCCTAATAGATGAAGAGCAAGCAAATAATTTATATGAGATTTTTGGGCCAGGGAAGCAATCATCAGGGGGGTCAGCAGCAAACACACTTAGTTGTATCGGCCAATTAGGTGGGAAAGGAGGGTTTATTGGGAGAGTAAAAAAAGATAAACTTGGTCAAGTGTTTACAAAAGAAATAATAAATAGTGGGGCAATTTTTAAAACTTCACCATGTAAAGATGGCCCATCAACTGCCAGATGCCTGATTTTTGTAACACCAGATGCTCAAAGAACTATGTGCACTTACTTAGGTGCTTCCACATATTTAGAGCCTGAAGACTTGGATCTTTCTCTAGTAGAAAGATCCAAAATACTTTATTTAGAAGGGTATTTATGGGATAACCCATCAGCAAAGAGTGCTTTTATTAAAGCAGCAGAGTTATCTAAGAATGCAGGAACAAAAGTTGCACTTTCACTTTCAGATTCTTTTTGTGTGAACAGGCATCGAGAAAGTTTTATAAAGTTAATAGATCAATATGTAGACATACTTTTTGCAAATGAATCTGAAATAAATTCACTATATCAAACAACAAATATAAATTCCTCTTTAAACAATATAAAAGGAAAGTGTGATATAACTGCTATCACTTGTGGAGATAAAGGGTCTATAATACTTACAAATGAAAAACAAGAAGAAATAAAGCCCTATCACTTTGGTAAATTAATTGATACTACAGGTGCTGGGGACTGTTATGCAGGAGGCTTTTTAAAAGGGCTTACTAGCAACCTGAGCCCTTATGATTCTGCTCACCTTGGATCAAAGTGTGCAGGATATATAGTTACTCAGTTAGGGCCAAGATCAGACATTCCTATTATTGAAAAAATCAATTACTACGGTTAAACTTTTAATTCATAACACTAAAAGCCCACTGAGAGTATTTTAAAGATGTTGACACATTGGAAGAAATTATCTCTGGAACATCATAACTACTTTCTTTTTCTATAATATCAAATATCTTATTCGAATTTTCTTTCCTTGTCTTAATAGATAGCTTAACTTCTTCAGATTGGCATATTGAACCTTCCCACCAATAGAGAGACTCAATCTTATGAAGATTAACACAACAAACAAGTTTCTTGTTTAAAAGTAATTCTGCCAACTTAATAGCTTTTGAATATGTAGATTCAGTAGTAGAGATTAAAACCAATTCCTCCAGTTCGATTTTTCTCTCCATGTAATTTAAAACCAGTTTTATTAATTCTGTATCAAATGGAGCCGATAAGTTTATATATTTCTTCAAAAGTATTAATTGTTGCCATATCTTCTTCTAAAGATGGCCTTTTAATCATCCACAAATGAATTCCTAATTTATGAGAGACATCTTTCCACATCCTTTCAGTTACGCCACCTGATTGCCTGCAAAGAACATCCGTAATTGCCCATTTTCTACAAAGGGCAAGTTCAAGATTAATATCACCGCCTTTAGATGGAGTCAAAATAGCAAGATTTTTCTCTTCTAAGTTACTTGATAAAGCCTTAACAAGACTGTCTTGTGTTGGCAAGACACGAGCAAAAGTCTTTGCACCTGTCAGTTGAGCAGCTCTAACCGCCTCCCCTAATTGCCTCGAGCCAAGTGCCATTAATATTGAATGATCCCTCATCCTAAACCTTGAGAATTCTTTAAGTCCAGAGACAAGAGATGCACCCGATATGTTTTCGATAGGTCTTTCAAAACGGATATAAGGTTGACCTATTTGCATACAGACTTTTTTCAAACATGAGGTAATTTTCAAAGCAAAAGGATGAGTCAAATCAATAACCCATTCAAATCCACCCTTATGCAGTCTTGTTTCTTCGATTAGATTTCTAATGGATTCTTCGCCGCTTAACTTACCAACAAATAAATTCTCCAGAGGAAATTGCAAATAAGGAATCGAAGCTTTTTTAGAAACTACGCTTACACTTACATTCCAGCCTCTTTCAATAAGTGAACACACCAATTCAGGGCCTTCTCCAGTGCCTGTTAACAACCATAGATGTCTCTGGCATTTTCTCTCCATATCTAGCAAGATAAAATCCAATCACTAAAAAATAGAATGAACCACTGCTTACTCGAAATCAAGGTTAAAAAAGCACCAACTGTTCGCTTTACACAAGATAATAAAACTCCTCTTGCTGAGATGGAAGCTCAATTTGATAGCTTAAGGGCTGATGACCCTCCAGGAGAAATTAAAGTTGTAGGATGGGGAAAACTAGCGGAAGAGCTTCAAAGCAAAGTCGAAGTCAACGCTAACTTAATTATTGAAGGCAGGCTAAGAATGAATACAGTTACCAGACAAGATGGTATTAAAGAAAAGCGAGCAGAATTTACTTTATCTAGGTTTCATAAAATAAATAATGGAATGATTAATCATTCCCCTAATAAAATCAATGACTCTGCCCCTAAATCAGAGGATAATTCAAACAAAAATAATCTTGAAGACGTAAATTGGAACAGTGCTCCTCTCGTTCCAGATACTGATGATATTCCCTTTTAAGGAAATGCTTTTCTAAAAATTTATTCCTCTAAGTGTTCAGTCAACCTGGTAAGCAACTGCCCAAGTTCTCTTTCCAAGGTGGCAAGTTCTATACGATATGCCGACCATCTTCCCTTGTCTATTTGTTCTAATAGCCAAGACCTGTCTCTCTCTAACGCAGAGATCATTTCAAATAATGCAACTGATTTATTATGTGAGGCCATAAGACTGTCTCCTTAAAACCCATCTTGCACCAGATTCAGCCAAAATTAATTACATGAATAAACTTTTTTCACCAGGAAATCTCATCACTATAGGAGGGGCATCTCTCTCTTTGATTGGTCTAACAGCATATTTCACCAATGCAACGAATTTAAGTGTTCCCACATTTTTTTATGGTGTTCCAATTTTTTTAATAGGTCTATCATTAAAAACGACAGAAGTACCCCCAGCGAAGCGAGTAGTACCAGCTTCAAAGTTTTCTGACCTTAGAGAGGCTGCACCTCCTGAGCTTGGCAAGCTTATTAATGATGTAACCAGATGGAGATATGGCCAATCATGTCAACTGGAATCTTCTCTAAGGGTACTAAAACTCTGGGATATTGATAATCCTCCGCAACTCATTGAAATCGAGGAACTTAAAAAAGAAGAAAAGTATGGAATAAGAATGCGATTTGAAATGCAAGGTGTTCCTCTCGAAAGATGGACTGAACAAAAAGAACGTCTAGGTAGATTCTTTGCTAAAGATTTACAAGCAGAGTTTTTCTGTCCATCTCCAGGAGAAATAGATTTAACTTTATTCCCAAAAGATCAATAGAAATTAAAAAAGGAAATGATACCAAACAATTCTTCTTCAAATTCCACAACGAACGCAATAAAAGTCGCAGGAGATTTTCTTGAAGAAGACTCAATGAGAGTATCTATTCTTAGCGAGGCATTACCATACATTCAACGTTTTGCCGGAAGAAGAATAATTGTTAAGTATGGTGGGGCCGCCATGGTAAATCAAGATCTCCAAAAAGCTGTCTTTAGAGATATAGCATTATTAGCAAGTGTCGGTGTACAACCAGTAGTAGTTCATGGTGGCGGTCCGGAAATAAATCAATGGCTCAAAAAATTAAATATCGCGCCTGAATTCCGTGATGGATTACGCGTTACAGATCCAGAAACTATGGATGTCGTGGAAATGGTTCTTATAGGTAGAGTTAACAAAAAAATTGTAAGTGGAATTAATCATCTTGGAGCATCATCAGTAGGTCTTTGCGGCATCGATGGAGGTTTAATAGAGGCTCGTCCACTAGATGGAGGTAGTCATGGACTTGTTGGAGAAGTAGCCAAAGTAAACACCGATCTTCTTATTCCCCTTCTTCAAAAAGGCTATGTGCCCGTAATATCAAGTGTTGCCAATTCATCTGAGGGAAGGTCACACAATATCAATGCTGACACAGTTGCAGGAGAACTCGCAGCTGCATTAGGAGCTGAAAAATTAATTTTATTAACCGATACTCCTGGGATCCTTAGACGAAAAGAAGAGCCTTCGTCGCTTATTCGGCACTTACGTCTATCTGAAGCTAGAAAATTAATTGACCAAGGTGTAGTCAAAGGGGGAATGAAGCCTAAAACAGAATGCTGCATAAGATCACTAGCTCAAGGTGTTTCAGCGGCGCACATTATTGATGGAAGAATACCTCACGCATTATTGCTAGAAGTTTTCACTGACCAAGGGATTGGGACAATGGTCGTAGGAAGAGGTTAATCAGTGAATATTGCTTCGGCATTAAAAGCTGCTGAAGTAGCCTTAGAAAAAGGAAACTATAATTACTGCATTAAATTATTAGAGCCTCTACGAGGTCAATTCTCGGATGACACTGTCGAGATTGGAAAGATTAGACTACTTCTAATGACTGCATATATGGGTCAAGGAGAAAATAAAAAAGCCTCAGAGGAGTGCAAGTCGTTAATCAAGAATAAGGACCAAGTTATCAGACAAAATGCTAGACACCTTATATCAATTATAAATGCTCCTACTCTACCAAGGCCTCAAAATTGGTCCATAACAATACCAATTATTGAAGAAGAAGGTCAACAAAAGAGCAAGCAGCAGCTTCCTAACATCTCTAAAAAGAAAAAGACAAAAAAGCCTGATATAAATTATCCCCCAACGGGTTCAACAAAAGATCTTGGGATCGGTTTCTCGCTATTTGTTATACTCATATTATTAGTTTTAACATTTATCCTTAGTGGTTGTGTTCAAATTAATACCGATATAAATCTTCAAGGTCCCAGTAAAATCAACTTAGGATGGGATATAAAGAGTAATTCAGGTATATTATTACCTTGGCAAAAACAATTCTCAAAAGAAATCAAGAAAAGCAATTCCAATATAAAACTCAATGAAAAGGATAATGGAGAGCAAAGTTTTATATCAAAATCCTTCAGAGAAGAAGAAGTAAATCAATTACTTAAGAATGTTGCAATAGCAGCATCTAACTCTAGTGGTTTTGAAATAAAGGCACCTTATATCAAGCTAGAAGAACAGAATTGGCTAGTCATCGTCAAGCAACGCGTTATATTAAATTTTGACCTTACAGATCTACCAAATATTCCAGGACTCAATTTTTCTGTAAAAATAGCTCCAACTACTAAAGAAAAAAACATCAAAAGTGACCCTGCAGATGTAATTTTATTGGACGACAATATATTTATAGATCTTCACAAGGGCCAGTTGAATAAAGTCGAGCTAATTTATTGGCAATGGAGTTATCTAGGAATAGGAATTATTTGTATAATAGCTATAACTCTTATAAGTAGACTTTTACAAAAATTACGTCTTCAAATGGGATTTGGGTTCCCTGAATTACCTCCCTAAATTCAAGGATCATAATTGCATCGGATCCGGATCCAATGATAAAGTAACTCCCTTTGGCAGATCTTTCCATAGTTCAGGTCCATAAGGAAGGGGCAACGCACTCGTCTCAGGTCCATGCAAAAGTAATTGCCATCTACTTTTCCCCGCAACCCTTGACATCAGAGAAGGAGCCGGGCCAATGATTGACCAGCTTTTTAAGCCACAATCACCTCTTATTTTTTCCGCTAACTTTCCTGCTGCTTTTGCTGTAATTTCACTTGATTCCCCTGCAAATCTCAACAAACAAGCACTGCAGAATGGTACTAACCTAGCCTCTTGTCTTAAGAGCGCCTCATTTTCAAGAAAGCCTTCATAGCTATCACCAATCAAATAACGCACAACAGGATGATCAGGACAATAAGTTTGCAATAAAACTTTCCCTGGTTTTTCTCCACGACCTGCTCTGCCTGCTAATTGCATAAAAAGCTGAAGCGTTTGCTCTCCCGCCAACAAGTCTGGACGATGCAATAATCCATCTGCGGCAAGAACAACTGCAAGCGTCACCCTTGGTAAGTCG
Organism: Prochlorococcus sp. AG-409-P19; assembly: GCA_003215315.1. Classification (GTDB taxonomy): domain Bacteria; phylum Cyanobacteriota; class Cyanobacteriia; order PCC-6307; family Cyanobiaceae; genus Prochlorococcus_B. The sequence goes on from QCKO01000003.1 coordinate 67,896, forward strand.
ATGCCTTTTGCAAGCATTTGAGTTCCTACAAGTACATCTGCTTCTCCGGATGCAAATCTTTCGAGTAAAAATCGATGTCCATCACGACCGCTAGTAGTATCTTTATCAAAGCGCAGCACTCTAAAACCGTTTAATTCTCGTTCTAAAGTATCAACCACTTTCTGAGTACCTGCTCCAAAAGGTTTAAAAGCACTAGATCCACATTGCTCACAGTTATTTTTGACTGATGATCGAAAATCACACCAATGACATCTAAGCCACTGCTGCCCTTGCTTAGATCTATGAACAGTTAATGCGACATCACAATTTGGACACTGCATTACCTCTCCACAACTCCGACAACTTAAAAAGCTGTTATAACCACGCCTAGGGACAAGAATAATAGCTTGACTACCAGACTCTTTTAATGCTATCAATTCCTTTTTTAAATGCCTACTGATTAAACATCGATGACCCGAAGCTAATTCTTCACGCATATCTACCACCTGAACAGTAGGCAATTTACGATGAAGGATTCTATGCGTAAGCCTTGATAAGATCAAGGAACCTTTTGGCTTAATAGTTCTCCAGACATTAAGAGATGGAGTTGCTGTTCCCATTATTATTTTCGACCCAAATCTTTTAGCGCGAGTCAGAGCCATATCTCTTGCGTGATAACAAGGCATAGGTGATTCCTGTTTATATGAGCTGTCGTGTTCCTCATCAAGGACTATCAAGCCCAAGCCAGGCAAAGGCAGGAAGACTGCCGACCTGGTACCAATAAACACATATGACTTAGTAGACTGATTAGCCCTTCTCCAAGTTGCAACTTTCTCTTTATTGGAACAATGACTATGATATTCCATGACATTGTCACCAAACCGTCTTTTAAAGCGATCCACTAGCTGAGGAACTAATCCGATTTCAGGTGTTAATACTAGGCAATGTCTACCTGCTTCTAATTCCATAGCCGCTACTTGTAGATAAACCTCAGTTTTTCCTGACCCTGTTACACCCCAAAGAAGAAGGGCACAACCATCTCCCATAGAAACATATTTTCTTATTGCAGCTTGTTGCTCATTTGTAAGTGTTTGAGGTGACTCCAACTCAATTAAAGAGCCCTTATCTGTAACATCTTTTGAATTCACATTCTCCTTATATTCTAATTTCCTTCTACAAGCATATTTATTATCAACAAAACTCTTGATCAAACCAGCTGAAAAGCCTTGTTTTTCTAGTTCTCTCTGCCATATGCCTCCACCCGAAGAGAGGAGCTTATTTCTCAAGTCATTTTGTCTCTGAGTTAATTTACTGTACATATCAAAATCCATATTTAATTCCAACCACCATCTCCTTTTAGTAGATATTTTCACTGCATGTTTCGACGATCCAAGCCAACCATTAGGCAATGCCGTTTTTATCATCCGAAAAGAACTCACATAATATTTTCTAGCCATTTCCTCCAACCATTCTCTCCATTCCTGATCTACTGCTGATTTTTCGACCACTGCTTCAACATCCGCGAAACAATAAGATTCCGGATCAAAAGCTTTTATATTTTGATAATTATTTTGAGTTGAAAGACATTTTTCTACAACTAATCCCCGAAGTGTTCGTCCTCTTAATCTAACCAACACAATATCCCCTAGCTGGACTCCCAATTTCAATCCATCTTGATAAGTAAAGCAACGGCCATCGCGACCAACTTCGAGCCAGACATCAAACTGCGAGGGACTCATAAAACGATTAATACTTGCGGAGTTCTAAAGTTTTTCATAACATTAGGTTGTAACAGCAAAAAGCTGTTGTGGAACATTGCAGAGTTCCACCCAGAGGGAAGACAAGAAGCCTGACCTAAATAAGTCAAAGCCTTATTTATTGGTGGCCTGTCTGAGACATCCCCTGACAACCCTGCCAAAAGCCTAATTCCAATTACTTCAACAAGCTTGCTCTTACTTTATTTTTTGGACACATAAAAAAAATTGTCTGATATGAATTGAATTAGTCTAGAGCTACTTCAATTAGGAAGAGAAAAAATTCTTGTTGAAGCATCAACTCTAAATAGTTTTTCCAGATATTACCCTCTAGGAGATTCTTAACTTTCTTGTTATTTGGTGATGACATGAGCTCTGTAACTGACAAAAAAACAATGAAAAAAATGACTTCAACATCTAGACAGAAGTCAAAACCTGCCTCTTTAGCCAAGGGGAAAGAAAAAGCTAAAGTAAAAAAATTATCCAAGGCAACGACAAAAACAGCAGGAATCAAAAAAAACCTAAAAGTATCTAAAACTCAGATCACCAATGATATAAAAAGTAAAGAGCTTGATCTAGAAGCAGATAAACTTATTGCACTTGCAAACCAAAATGAAAAAGATCAAGAATCCGCTGAAGAGATCAACCTTCTTGATGATTCATCAGTTTTAACTAGTGCACAAGAAGCTGCAGCAAAGGCTCTAGCTAGTATAAAAATTGGGCCTAAAGGCGTTTATACAGAAGATTCCATCAGAGTCTATTTACAAGAAATTGGTCGAATTAGGCTACTAAGACCTGATGAAGAGATTGAACTTGCCAGGAAAATCGCTGATTTATTACAACTTGAAGAAAGTGCTGCTCAATTTGAAAGTGAAAACGGTCATTTTCCCTCAACCAAGGAATGGGCTTTACTTGCAGACATGCCCCTAGCGAGGTTCCGTCGGAGACTAATGCTTGGAAGGCGTGCTAAAGAAAAAATGGTGCAATCCAACTTACGTTTAGTGGTATCGATAGCAAAAAAATACATGAATAGAGGTCTTTCATTTCAAGATCTCATTCAAGAAGGAAGTCTAGGTTTAATCCGAGCTGCTGAAAAGTTTGATCACGAAAAAGGATATAAGTTTTCTACCTATGCCACATGGTGGATTAGACAAGCAATCACAAGAGCAATTGCTGATCAAAGTAGGACTATAAGATTACCAGTTCATTTATATGAGACCATTTCACGAATCAAGAAAACAACAAAAGTATTGAGTCAAGAGTTTGGGAGAAAGCCTACAGAAGAAGAAATAGCAGAGAGTATGGAAATGACAATTGAAAAACTTAGATTTATTGCAAAAAGTGCACAATTACCAATCTCCCTTGAAACGCCAATAGGAAAAGAAGAAGATTCAAGACTAGGTGATTTTATAGAAGCCGATATAGAAAATCCTGAGCAAGATGTAGCCAAAACACTTTTAAGAGAAGACCTTGAAGGTGTTCTTGCAACTTTAAGTCCCAGAGAAAGAGATGTTCTCAGGCTTAGATATGGTCTAGATGATGGGAGGATGAAAACACTAGAAGAAATAGGACAAATATTTGATGTCACTAGAGAGCGAATTAGACAAATCGAGGCAAAAGCACTAAGAAAACTTCGCCATCCAAATCGAAACGGAGTGCTCAAAGAATACATCAAATTCAACTAATGAATAAGCAATAAACTTTTAATGTCGTTACTTTATTTAAAATAAAAATAAATTCCGCTTTTATTTTTGTACAAAACGCAGACAAGTGGCACAATTTAAACATCAAAAATTTTTGAAATAAGCATCAACCTTATAAATTATTCACTCCAAAACCAAATATTGTCATGTCTGCTGCTTAAGGTGAATAGAAGTGATTAATTACTAATGACACTAGACCATCTGCGCATCGCCTCCCGCCGAAGCCAGCTGGCAATGGTACAGACGAACTGGGTAAGAGATGAGCTCCAAATAGCTCATCCAAATCTTGCTATCTCTATAGAAGCCATGGCCACACAGGGCGACAAAATACTTGATGTAGCCTTAGCAAAAATTGGGGACAAAGGTCTCTTCACTAAAGAACTTGAGGCTCAAATGCTTGTAGGGCGAGCTGACATTGCGGTTCACTCCTTAAAAGATTTACCTACAAATCTTCCAGAAGGACTTATTCTTGGTTGTATTACTAAAAGAGAAGATCCTTCAGATGCATTGGTAGTAAACAAAAAAAATCAAGAATATAAACTGGAAACACTTCCAGAAGGATCGATAGTAGGAACAAGTTCTCTTAGACGACTAGCCCAACTGAGATACCATTATCCACATCTAATTTTCAAAGATGTAAGAGGAAATGTAATTACAAGATTAGAAAAGCTAGACGCAGAACAATATGATTGCTTAATACTTGCTGCAGCAGGCTTATCAAGACTAGGGTTTGAAGATCGTATTCATCAATTAATTCCTAGTGAAATTTCTCTTCATGCTGTTGGCCAAGGTGCTCTTGGTATTGAATGTGTTCAGGGTCAAGAAAAAGTTATAAATGCAATAAAAGCACTTGAAGATAAGGAAACTTCATATAGATGCTTAGCCGAAAGGTCTTTCTTAAGAGAACTAGAAGGTGGTTGCCAAGTACCTATTGGAGTAAGTACCAAAATTGACAACAATCAAATAACACTTGAAGGAATGGTTGCAAGCCTTGACGGGAAAAAATTAATAAGAGATAAGAAAGTTGGACCAACCAATTCTGCTGAATTAATTGGTCAGGACCTAGCAAATGATCTAAAAAGTAGAGGTGCTGGAGATATTCTTAAAGAAATTTTCGAATCTGTAAGAACAAGTTAATTTGAACTTTCTCTCAATAGAATCAAAATACTGTTCAATCTATTAATTTAGGCTCTATTTCCGAGAGGTAACGTTTTTCACAAGATTTAATTATCTCTACAGCCTTGTCAGTTCCATAAAAACCATTCACCGTGCAAGTTCCAGGTTTTTTTAAATCCTTATAATGCTCCCAATAGTACTTAGTTTCATTTATCCAATGTTTCCCAAGTTGATCAAAGCTTGTTATATGGTCAAGTCTTTTATCATCAGCAATTACACCAATAACTTTGTCGTCAACCTCGCCACCGTCATCAAAAGTCATTATTCCAATAATCCGTGCCTCTACAATCGAACCCGGAACTAATGGTTCGGTTACACCAACAATTTCAATATCTAAAGGATCTCCATCTTCATCCCAAGTCCTAGGTAAGCAGCCATAAGCAAAGGGGTATGCCAAAGATGAATAGCCAACTCGGTCAAGCTTTAGATGACCTGTTTCTGTAATGAGTTCATACTTATTTATGGTGCTTGAATTAAGTTCAATAATTGTATTTACACGCAGTTCATCCACGTTTGCGAAAGCAGGTAGCACATGAAGCATGTTGGGCATACTTCTAGATGGGGCTTGATCAAGATTTGCCATAACCTTTTAATTACTTTCATACATCCTATAAGAAGCAAGTCACATTACAAAAAAAGATCCAGAGATAAAATTAAATTAAAAAATTTTTTTCTTATTAATTAAAAAGGAAGAAGTGAATATCAGCACAAATCTTATAAATTAATATAAAATAATTATGATTGGATTTAAAATTATAAATAGTCTCAGATTAATTAATTAAATAGATAAGTTTAGTTTCAAGATATTCAATAAAATATCTAGTAGATAAAGACTCTCCTGTAACTTTTTTAACTAGCTCCTCCGCGTTTAAGCTTCTACCATAATGATGTACATTTTCACGTAACCATTTCAATAATGGTTTTATATTACCAGTTTCAAGAATACTTCCAATTGCTCCTATTTCCTTTTCTAATGTTTTACTCAATTGAGCGCTTATTAAATGACCAAGTAAATAAGAAGGAAAATATCCAAACATACCCTCACTCCAATGAACATCCTGCAAACACCCTTCTCTATCATTTTCAGGAACAACACCTAACAATTCCTCATATCTTTTATTCCATTGCATAGGTAGTTCCCTAACTGGTAAATCCTGCTCAAGAAGAGCTATTTCAAGATCTGTCCTAATCATAATATGCAAACCATAACTCAATTCATCAGCTTCCACTCGATTCAAACCTGGAACAAATGGGTTCATGACATGCCATAAATCATCTGAGCAATTAATCGCTGCTCCAGCCTTCTGGAAATGTTTCCAATAATTTTTAGCAAACTGCAAGCTTCGAGCAATTCGATTCTCCCAAAAAAGAGATTGGCTTTCATGAACCGCCATAGAAGTTGCTTGACCTAACGGCCAGGCAAACCATTGGTTACATTCAGAAGGCAAACCCTGTTCATATAAGGAATGGCCCCATTCATGAGCAGTCGCCAAAAAGCAAGAAAGTGGTTGCCCTTCTACAATCCTAGTTGTAATTCTAAAATCATTTGGGCCCAATGTTATTGAAAAAGGATGTGGAGATTTAGCCACAGCAACTTTCTTTTTATCTCGACACCATTCTGTAAGAAGTTGATCACTTAGTTTTTTTTGGGCTTCTATAGATAGGTCCCATTTTTGACTATCAGATTTCTTATTTTTAGAGACCTTTTGAATTAATTCAGGTAATTTAATTCTCAAAGGATGAAACAACTCCTTTAGACGGTCAATAGAAAGACCGGGTTCATAAGGCTGAGCAAGTGTTTCCCAACAACTTCTAGGTTCATCAAGTTGCTTCGCCTGCTCTTTTCTAAGGCTAATTAGATTTTGCAAAGCAGGCGCAAAACATTGAAAGTCATTATTAGCTTTAGCTTCCTTCCATAACATGTAACCATTCGCTTTAGCTTTTGCTAATTGAACTATTAGGTCAGGGTCTAAAGATTGCTGTCGTCTTAAATCTTCCTCTAGCAATTCTATGTTCCTAGAACGATCTCTACTTGTTAGCGAATCTAGTTTTGCATTTAAGCAATCTTGAGAGAACTCACTTTTGGCATTATCTAATAATTCACAAAGTTCTTCACTAGTTTGTCGAGCATGTAATTTCTTTGCCAAAAAGCTTAACTGCTCACCTCTCCATTCAGCTCCACTGGAAGGCATTATAGTGTTTTGATCCCAATAAAGGGTATTTTGAATCGAACCCAGCAAAGTGGTTTCGCGTAGGTATTCCCCTAAAAGCTGCCAAGCAGTTTGTGGCAAAATGATTTTATTAATTTTGTTATTAGGCTAATAACAAAATAAAAAATTGGACAGGATTTTTTTTGCTATTCAGATAACGGGCATAAAGGTACGAAAAGTGAGAAATTGGGAAAGGGACTTAAAATCTATCGATCCCTTAAGATTTACTTTCTATTTGCTTAGATAAATTAAAAGTTAAAAGTTTTCATAAAAATGATGATTAATAAATACGCTACCTAAAGTGTTTATTGGTTGATATAATTGGACATGGAGCAAATCAGAAGTCAACTTAATATTAAAACTCCTGGAGAAGGGTTTACAGATATAACCTTAGAAGTAAACAAATGGCTAAAAAAGGCTAAAATAATTTCAGGTATTTTACTAATCTTCTCCAAACATACAAGCTGTAGTCTTATCATTAATGAAAATGCAGACCCTAATGTCCTAAGAGATCTTCATAATTATATGAATGGAATAGTTCCTAAAAATAAATATAGATCAATAGATATCAACAACAATATTGTTGAATACCATCACCAAGACGAAGGGGAAGATGATATGCCAGCACATATAAGAACAATGCTTACATCAACGAGCTTAAATGTTAGCGTGGAAAATTCGGAATTAGTTTTAGGAACATGGCAAGCAATATACCTTTGGGAGCATCGGAAATTCTCCAAATCAAGACAATTACATTTGCATTTAATTGGTGATTTCAACTAAGTTAAGGTTCATTCATATAATAGATCGATGGAAGCCTATCTTTTGAGTCAAGAAGAAAAAGAATCTTTACAGAAAACATTGCCTTCATGGTTTTTCAATAAAGAAAGTATAAAAAAAACATTCGTGTTTAAAGACTTCATAGACGCTTTTAGCTTCATGATGAAAGTTGCTTTTCATGCGGAAAAATTAAATCATCATCCGAATTGGAATAATAACTATAACAAAGTAACAATAACGCTATCCACTCATGACCTTAACGGTCTCAGCAATATAGATGTTCATCTTGCCCAGATAGTAGATAAGTTAAGAAGAGAAGATAAATCTTTGACCTAAGAATGATCAATCAAAGATGTCAAGTCTAGGCAACTATGAAAATATCACTGACATTTAGAAATCAAGTAATCTAATAGTTAATTAAAGAACATAAGCCACAAAATCGAATTAACATGCAACGTGCTTATGTATAATCTGGCATGTAAAATGGTGACATAAATTGGCTTATAATATGGAAAATTATATAATGTTAACAGTCGTACCTGACGAAATCAGAAATGCATAAAGATAACTCTTATATTCACAATTTTTTAAAACTTTATCAGCCATCTAGATGGAATCAAACAAGGGTTTTTCTTAATATAATCGCAATATTTTTCTCGTTTCTAATTTTATTTCCAATTTTTGGTTTAACATTAGAAGGTCTAAATGGTTTCCTCCAAGGTTCTGTTCGCTTAAATGTTGAAGCTTTTAAGCAAGTAAAAGGCACAATTACTTTACTTTTTCTTAGTCTATCGCTAGGTGGTTTTATAGGGACAATAAATGGATGGTTATTGGCAAATTGCAGCTTTACTGGAAGAAAATATCTAAGAATTGCTCAACTAATCCCTCTTGCCACTCCCGCCTATTTACTTGCTGCAACATTGATTGACCTAGGAAGTATCCATGGAATCAGAATTTATGGAATGTATTGGGGGGTTCTAATAATGGCATTCACCACATATCCATATCTTTTTTTATTAAGTGCTGAAAGCTTTACAAAAGGAGGACGTTCACAGCTAGAAGCATGTCGAAGCTTAGGGATAGGTCCATGGCAATCTTTTTTTCGTATTGCACTTCCAATAGCAAAGCCAGCAATTGGGACAGGAGTAGCACTTATGGCGATGGAGATTATCAATGAACTTGGCGCAGTTCAACTACTTAATATCCCAAGCATTTCTGCAGGGATTGTAGAAAGTTGGATAGAGGAAAATGACCCTTCAGGAGCTATTGCATTGGCAATGGTCGCACTATTGATTGTCATGTCATTAATTGCATATGAGAGGATACTTAGAACACAAAACAAACGGTGGTCTGACGGAGTCAGAGGTGGTGATTCTCCTGAATGGGAGTTAAAAGGAACAAGATCCTTACTTGCACAAATTATTTGTTTAATACCTCCAACTTTTACTTTAGGGGTTCCAATCTTATGGACATTCATAAATTCTGAGCAACTTACTCAGGGATTAGATATTGAATTATTCCACTTAACAATAAGAACTTTTGAATTGGGAATAGCTGCTGCAACCGTAACAAGCTTAATAGCAATTATAATTTCGATCGCCAAAAGATGGCAAAAAAGTAAATGGTTAAAAGTCTTAAACTTTCTATCAGGTATAGGTTATGCAATCCCAGGATCTGTGCTAGCCCTAGCATTATTAGGGTTTGGAAATAGTTTTTACAAGCTGCCTACTTTAACATTGCTTATATGGGGTTATTGTATACGTTTTCTTGCTATTTCAAAAGATGGAATAGATGCTGCCTTTGAAAGAATTTCTCCCAATATAGATGAAGCAGCAACGGGGCTTGGCAGTAAATGGCCAGATTTACTTAAAAGAATACATTTACCATTACTAAGAGGACCAATTAGCGTTGGGATATTATTTGTTTTTGTAGATACTTTAAAAGAGTTACCAATAACATTTGTTTTAAGACCTTTTGATTTTGATACACTTTCCGTAAGGATATTTCAATATGCTGGCGACGAAAGACTTGCGGAATCAATACTACCAGCATTAATCATACTACTACTTGGTCTACTATCATCTATCGCTTTAATACCAACCTTAGACAATAGAAAGGGGAATAATATATCACAATAATTAATAGATCTAAACAGCTTTAATTCTAATTTTAGGCACAATAGAAAAGATAAGTCTTATCATAATATCAGCAATAGTAGATATCAATCTATAGCAGAGTAATGAAGCCAATAAAGGTGCGCTAGGGATTAAATTACCGATTTTAAAAAGAATTATAGCTTCAAAAACACCAACTCCACCTGGGGCTGCTGGAACGATAAGACCAACAATCCAAGCAAAAGAAAACACAGAAATTTGATCTCTCAGAGTCAGGATATTAGCTATTGAAAAAACATTTAAGCAGCACCAAAAACCATAGAAGCGAACAAGCAGAAATACAATCTCCACAAAAAGTGCTTTAAAAGGGTATCTAAGCTTTGGTAAATATTTTTCAAAATATCGATTATCACTATATTGATCTTTTTTGTATTGATATATATTTTTGCCCTTGATTAATTTAATCTTGGTCAAAATCCACTCTCTAAGTACAGGAAGGAAAATACATGGTGAAAACAAACAAATAAGAAAAATCCCAGATTGCCAACCTCCAATTGAAACAAGCATTAATCCAGCAACGAGCATTAACAGTGGTTCTAAAAGAACATTTTCCAGAGCCCTTTCAAAACTCATATATTCACTTAAAAGTTTAACTCTGGAAATCAAGTGCCAAACACCTCCAGGAAGATACTTATATAAATTTGTATTGACAAACGATTTTATAACTTTAAATCTTGAATTACTGAAACCTAAATTCTCCAAAAGAAATTTCCATGCATAGCCATTGACAATTATACTTAACATACTTAGTACTGTACCAATTACAAGCCATAGAAAACCATATATACCTATGTTTTGATTATTTAAAGCGTCAAGATTTCCATATATTGAATATCCTACAAAATACAATGAAACAATTGTTATACATAGCTTGAGGTTTATATTTGATAAAATAGATTTATAAATAGTATGTGAACAATTAATAATCTTAGAAGTTAACATGAAAAATCCTCTTCTGAGATAAAGTCTTTTGCTTCAATAAGTATTTGTTTCCTAATTTGATCAAGAGACTTACCCGTCTGTAAAGATATTCGAATTACTTCATCCTGCTCAGGCTTCATAGTTAATTCGCCATTAGGATGTAAAACCTCTTTAAAACTAATCTCACCATACGAAGAAGTTTTACATCTACCTTTGCGGCGAGGAAGTACCCACCTGCTTTCTTCTGTTTCACGAAAACCTAAAGTTGAACTTTTCGTGAACCATATCATTCTTAGTGAGTGCGCATTCTCAGGATAAACAAGGGCTTTAATTGACATACCTTGTCGGTTTTTCTTCATATTTATAGATTGGCAAACAACTTCTATTGCGCCTGCTTTTCTCAATTCATTAGTCAGAAAAGCTATATCTTCTGAAGTGGCATCATCTATCCAAGCTTCTTGGCAAACAATTACTTGTCTAATCATTTCTTTAAAATCATACTTATGATTATTTATTTCATAAACCCTCAGAAAATTAGGACTACTTGTATCTCTATGACCTAAGCCAACACCAATTCTCGTTACAACCATATTTAACGGCTGACCAATTTCATTAGACAAAATAGACAGCAATGCTATTCCAGTAGGAGTTGTGAGTTCTCCATCTAATGACTTAACAGATCCACTCAGAGGGATTTTACTTTTTCTGGCAATTTCAAGCACTGTAGGAACTGGGACAGGCAAGTATCCATGAGAACATTTAACTGTACCGGATCCAGCTGGTGGGATAGAACAAAAAACTTTGTAAGGCTTCAAAAACTCTATTATTGAAAAAATACTAGCGACCTCAATAAAAGATTCTACAGAAGCTATTTCATGAAAATGAACCTCATCTAGGAGCACACCATGTACAGAAGCTTCGGCCTCAGCAAGAAGCAAAAAAACACCAAGTACTTTACTTTTAACATAATCATTTAAACGCGAATTCTCAATTAAAGCCTTTAGGTCAATCCATCTAGATGGAAATTTAATATCATTGAATACACTAATAGATGTCCTAACACCTCTGATCCCAATACTTTTAGATTCATCAAAAAAAATCTTGGTTTTTGGATTTAAATCTAGTTTAATTAGATTTTCATCAATTATGTTTCTTGGTATTCCAAGATCATAAAAAGCAGAGAGCAGCATGTCACTAGACAAACCACGAGAACAGTCAATTACAAGAGTATTATTCATGCCCAACCATCAAATCTTAAAAAAACACTTATTATAAAGTTAAACTCATTAAACATAATTTATTTTAGTTAGTTATGTTTATAGTTTTATTTTTTGACGCTTTATTTTTATCTTTTCTGGGCATTGACGAAATAATTTCATAATTCTCAATTAGAAGTTTTTGATTATCTCGACGCACTTCTAGGTTGACGAAGTGACGAAGAAATTGAAGAGGTATCTCTCCACCTAAGAAAATCTTAAATGGTAAATTTTTTTTATTATTATTTCTTGGTTTTTGTCTAATTTTTATGACAATCTCTTTTCTTTCTGGCTTTGTAAATACCAATTCTCCTCTAATAGAAAAATAATTATCACCCTCTTGAATTTCATCATTTATATCTTCATTAGTTTTATTTATTAACTGAACATCTCCTGATTTATTGCGACTTTCACCCAAAGTACTTGGTTCCCAAATACCATTAATCTGAAGATGAAGACTATTTGAATCTCTACAACGAGGATATACAACCCATAAATGAGGCTTTTCTATTGCAACATGGCGTCGCATCAAGGTAACTACTCTACCCAAGACAACTGAATCAATCTCACATCCTTGAGAGTCAACCAATATTCCTCTATTAAAGTTTTCAATCTCGTAAGGCTTATAAGTCCCTCTTACGATACCTATAGCTCGATATTGCAAGGGCTCTGTCACAGAGGGAATAGGATGATTCTGCATCTTAATAAGGGACTAATAAAAAGTTCCTAATGATTAATATAAACAATACCTAATAATACTAATAAGGTTGTTATTCAAGAGGAACATTTTCATGGTTTTGTTCATCAAAAAACCTTAAAGCCTCATCAATCGCGTCTGCAGGTTCAGTAGCGTCATCCATAGATCCAATTTTCCTGAGTTCATGAAGAAGGTCCATAGGGCTTGACGGAATTCCTTTATTAAATTCATCTTCCGAATCAAAAGTTTGGTAAATGTCTCTTGTTTCATAATTCAATGGATCTATCACTTCAGCTCTTGCAGGGCTGTTGAAAATACTAAGGCTAAGCACCATAGCCAAATAGTGACAAGGCATGACCATAAAGATTTTCAAAAATAACACCAGGAAAAGACTAAATTGACAACTCAATTAACAGATTATTTATCATAATACTAGTAAATCTAACTTTTTAAAAACCCTTGCTAATCGCAACCTGGAACGTCAATTCAATTCGAACTCGAATAGATCATATTAAAAACTGGCTTGAAAATAATGACCCTGACTTGCTTTGCTTACAGGAAACAAAGGTTGAAGATATAAGTTTTCCAGAAAAGCTATTCAGAGAAATGGGTTATAAGATTATTTTTTCAGGTCAAAAGTCATACAATGGTGTTGCATTAATTAGTCGTCATCCTATTGAAGATATAAAAATTGGATTTAACAGTGTACTTAAAAATGATATAGACGCAATAGAATTAAGCGAGCAAAAGAGAATTATCAATGCAACAGTTAATGATATTAAGGTAATAAATGTTTATGTTCCCAATGGTTCATCATTAACTTCCGATAAATTTAAATATAAAATTAAATGGCTTAAATGTCTAAAAAGGTATCTTCAAAAAGAATTAAAAAATGGAGTCCCAATTTGTCTTCTAGGAGATTTTAACATCGCACCCGAAGATAAAGATATCCATAATCCTGAAAAGCACAGTGGAGGGATTATGGCCAGCACAGATGAAAGAAAATGTTTAAAAGAACTTTTAAATGATCAATTAGAAGATGTTTTCAGGATTTTTGAGTCTGAAAACAACCATTGGAGTTGGTGGAATTATCAACATGCTTCATGGGAAAGAAATCGAGGGTGGAGAATTGATCATATCTACTTAACTGAAGAGCTCATAAGCAATTGCACGAGTTGCTTTATTGATAAAGAAATGCGAGGGAAAGATAAACCCAGTGACCATGCACCTGTAATGGTTGATATTCGATGGCCACCAGATTCAAATGATTGCGAAAGTTTTTTTGACGTCTAAGAGCACTGGTTTTCTATTTTCAAATCATCACAGAATTTACATAGCAAAAATTCACACTTCATAAAAAATACTTTCATCCATCTTCCTAGAACCCTTATAAAGCAAGGCTATGACAACAATTTGGATAAAGGAGAACGAATAATTATTAACTTTTAAACTTGCTAAAAAAATTAAGTTGATATAGAACAGTTTCAGAAATTTAGACGAATCAGTCATTAATAGGCCAATATGGCCAACTGTGTTATGAGCCCATTAGCTGAGCTGCTGTGACTAACGCGTTAAATACAAGCCATTCTCAGGAAATCTTTAATGCCGCAAAGGAATTAATGCCTGGTGGTGTGAGTTCTCCGGTTAGAGCTTTCAAGTCGGTCGAAGGCGATCCAATCGTATTTGACCGCGTAAAAGGCCCTTACGCCTGGGATGTAGATGGGAATCGCTACATAGATTATGTTGGTAGCTGGGGACCAGCTATTTGTGGACATGCTCATCCTGAAGTAATTGCATCTCTACAAGAAACAATCGAAAAAGGTACGAGCTTTGGAGCACCATGTGCCCTCGAAAACCAATTAGCCGAAATGGTTATTGATGCTGTACCCAGTGTCGAGATGGTCAGATTTGTAAATAGTGGAACAGAAGCCTGCATGGCAGTTCTTCGATTAATGAGAGCTTTTACAGGAAGAGACAAAGTAATCAAATTCGAAGGTTGTTATCACGGCCATGCCGATATGTTTTTAGTTAAGGCAGGTTCAGGGGTCGCAACACTTGGCCTTCCAGACTCACCAGGAGTGCCAAGGAGTACAACATCAAATACACTTACTGCTCCTTATAACGATCTGGAAGCAGTTAAAGAACTTTTTGCTGAGAATCCAGACGCAATATCTGGTGTAATTCTTGAACCAATTGTCGGCAATGCAGGTTTTATAACTCCAGAACCAGGTTTTTTAGAAGGGCTCAGAGAGGTAACTAAAGAAAACGGAGCTCTTCTTGTGTTTGATGAAGTTATGACAGGTTTTAGAATTAGCTATGGTGGCGCTCAAGAACGTTTTGGAGTAACTCCTGACCTCACAACAATGGGGAAGGTTATTGGAGGTGGTTTACCCGTAGGAGCATATGGAGGACGCAAGGACATCATGTCAATGGTCGCTCCTGCAGGCCCTATGTATCAGGCTGGAACTTTGAGTGGGAATCCTTTAGCAATGACAGCAGGTATTAAAACTTTAGAGCTGTTAAAACAAGAAGGTGCTTACGAAAGACTAGAGTCAATAACTCAAAGGTTACTGGAAGGAATACTTAAAGCAGGTAAATCAGCTGGGATACCAATTACTGGCAATAGCATAAGTGCAATGTTTGGTTTCTACCTTTGCGACGGACCAGTAAGAAACTTTGAAGAAGCTAAAGCAACAGATTCAGAGCGCTTTGGTAAACTACATAGAGAAATGCTTAAAAGAGGGGTTTATCTTGCTCCAAGCGCATTTGAAGCTGGTTTTACATCTTTAGCTCACTCAGAAGACGACGTAACATCAACTCTTCAGGCATTCCAAGAAAGTTTTAACGCAATCGCCTAGGGTTAAGAAATACAGGCTAGAGAGTAAATCTTTTCTTTCTTAACCTGTATTTGCTTATATTCAAAGCTTATCGATTTCTGCCTCCAACGATTACTGGAGGATTCCCACCACTACTTCCTGGCAATGCAGGTACGACTTGTGTTTGACCATCCCATTTGTCTAAAAACAACTTAAAGAGAACTTGATCATCAAGACTTCTATTTAGAGTGTCATATCTCTTTGCTTCCTGTTCTGCAATCTTTACTTCTGTTTGAGCTCTCAATAATTGCTGCTCTGCAATTTGTTTCTGCTCAATGGCTGCTCGATATTCATCAGCTATTTTCAGCCCCGTCAAATCAAGAGCTTGAACATCAACATAATCAAAACTTCTAAGTTCTTCAGCGACTGTCTTTTCTACTAATTCTGAAATATCACTCCATGAGCTTGCAATAGTAACAAGTTCATATTTAGAGAAGACAGATTTCAATGCCTTTAATAAAGAAGGCTGAATAATGCGATTATATATTTCTCTATCGTTATAAGAAATAGTTCTAAAAACTCTTCCAGCTTCACTTGGTTTTAATGCATATTTTACCGTCGCTGTAGCTGAAATAACCTGAAGATCTTTAGTCAATGAATCGAATTTTTCAGGTCTAACTTGGGTTTGAACATTAAATGGATAAGTATTTTGCACAAAGGGAACTTTGAAATTTAAACCAGGCTTCCTTGACCCACCACTGACCTTACCAAGAGTAGTAACAACTGCCACTTGACCAGCCGGGACAACAAATAAGGCTTGAGTTAGAAGCAGAAAACCAGTAAAGGAGAGAACCAAAAGAAGTGTTGCAGTTCCACCAGGACCACCAGGGGTAACATTGCGAAAAGGAGTTGTCATAAAATTATCTAATTAAAATAATTTTATGTATTTGATGCGATGAGTGTGTATTTTTAAACTCAAAATAACAATAAATCAATATTTCTTTTAAAAAGAATCGCTTTTCCAAAGGAAAGCTTCTTTTTTCAGAATAAGAATTTGCAAATTAAATAGCTATTTATTCAAACGGTACTTAGTTAAAGACAGCACATCCAAGTAAAGGCTCTCATCTATCTCTCTAATATCATATTCAGATGGCATAACCCCATGCATATGCTCATGAGCCACCATCCAACAGTATCTTTCTATTTCCTGAAAGGAACCTCCCATTAAATTAATTGCTTTTATAGACAGGCTTTTAACCAGGTCATCACGAGATTTTTCCATAATCAAATCATTACCTATAATTCTGGTATTGCAATGGAATATCAATTTTTTCTTCTTCCTTCCGAAGAAGATTAATTACCAATTGAAGATCATCTTTGTTTTTACCTGTAACCCTAAGAGAATCTCCTTGTATTGAGACAGTAACTTTCTTTAAATTATCCCTAACAACCTTACTGAGTTTCTTTGCGATCTCTTGAGAAAGGCCTCTCTTTAATAAGATTTTCTGCTTAACTCTATTACCACCAATAGTTTCAGCTTCCAAAAAGTCAAAGATTTTTAATGATAATTTTCTTCTTGTAACTTTTTGCCTCAAAATATCATTAATTGAATTTATATTCATATCACTAGAAGACGTAATTGATAATTGATCATCTTCAATTTCTATCTCTGTTTTCGAATCTTTAAGATCATATCTCTGCTCTACCTCTCGCCTTAATTGATCAATTGCATTTACCAACTCTTGTCGGTCAAAATCAGAAACAACGTCAAATGAGTATGAAGATGGCATAGGGAAAATCTAAAAACTCAGTTTAACTTTTTCTATTATGAACGAAAAATCAATTTTTTATTTTCCTAAAAATAAAAAAACCATTTAGTCTCTATTCTTTTCATGGTAATTAGTACCTTCCTAATAAAGCAAAAAATCAATCAAAGAACATCAAGCTCACAACTTTTCCCATATCTTCAGCACTATGACAACTGCTTAAGAGCGTCTCACTATCATGAAAAGCAAAGCAAATTAATTGGTCACAACGATTAATAATTTCTTGATTACATAAACTACTTGCCATTGGCAAAGGCAACTCATTATTTTCTGTCTTTTCAATAAGATGCAAAACGTTACCGAGCAAGTCACGAATTTCTAAGGGTTGGCGTTCAAGACTTTGCGGAAGTAAAACGGTTAAAAGAGAAGGGTCAATCTCAGATACTGCACGAATAACAGCAGCATTAACTCCTTGAGATCCTGAGGTGATAATCGAATGTCCCTCTTGAGCTAGAGATCTGGCAATCAATTCAACAATATGAATTGATACAACCGGCACATGCCTGCTCCCAAGAAAAGCAATTCGTCTTTTCCCCTTGTCCTGTAACAAGGCCAATTCTTGAGCAAGCGTATCTACTCGTCCCAAGGGAGGAAGATCCAGTGAGCGACTCAAGGACTTTCCCATATCATTAAATTAAAATTAGCAGTCTTCATACCTTTCAAAGATTAATTCCAAATTTTTGAAAGATTCGATCAATGTCACAATATTCCTGCGAAAGGCGAAAAGCATATGTTGCCTTGACAGTTTCATGAAGTCGAACATGACCAAAAGCCTTTTCAATAACTTCAACCGTTGACAATGTATCTCTATCAACTTTGAGCAAAGGCACTTCTAATTCTTCTGCTCTATTGATCAACTGTGACAACGGCTCTCCAGCCCCTGTAAGAATTAAGCATTGGGTGGATGCCTCTAATGCCGCCAATTGAATATCTGTTCGATCAGCACCTGTGACTACTGCCATATTTCTTCTTCTGCGGAAAAACTCCATCGCTGAATTCACACTCATAGCTCCAATACTTAGTGTCTCTACCAGTAACTCGAGCCTTTCAGCGCAACAAACAACCCTTGCATCTAATCGTCTTACCAATTCCTCGACAGTGACACTCCTAAGAAGAGGTGATCTTGGCATGACTCCAAAAACCTCTATGCCCAAACCATTAAGAGCTGGTACAACATTCTCTTCAATGTCCTTAACTTGCTGTGGGTCCACCGCATTCAAAACTACTCCAACAAGATGATCACCTAATTGATTCTGAGCTTCCAACAACGCATCCACACTTCGACTATCTTGCCACAAATGAACCAATAAGACTTTGACGTCTAACCCTTTCGAAAGCTGAGTCAAGCTCAAACCATATAAGAGTCCCTCATGAATGCTACCAGCTGCCTCAAGTATATTTATTAGATTTTTTGACGAATCAGTTAAATCAGTTCTTAAGTTTTCAAATCCTTCGCCTGGCGATAGAGATCCATCACAAAGTCTTTTACTTGCTGTTGAAGCCTCCAATATATGGATTGAAGGAATCATTTGTTCTTGAGTTAAACCAAGAGTTTCGGAAACAAATCGAACATCATCATCAATAATTAGATCTGTTGAGGAAACACCGTCATTCGTCAACTCAAGGCTAGTCGCAAGGGGTTTCCCAAAACGAATAGATTTATTCGCAGACAATAGCTTACGTGCGATCCCAAGAACCAATGCGGATTTGCCACTAAAAGGCTCACAAGATCCAATAAGCAAGGTCTTGCCCATAAAAGCACTTACTCCTAGCTTTTAATACTTAATAAGTGTAGGGTTTTTATAAAGAGTTCTCAATAGCAACGATGAATAAAATTTTAAAAGTAGAAAATCACAAATGAAGTCCAGCACAAATCTTCAGTAAAACTTAAACTAAAAGTCTCATGAAAACAAAAGACTTAGCAAAAATCAAGGTAGGGATCACTGGGGCAACGGGGAAACTTGGGAAAGCACTTACAAAAGAATTTAGAGAGCAAGGTGCATATGTAATTGGCTTTACTCATCGAAACGAAAAAAATAATATGGACTCAGAAAGGAGAGAATTCAATGAATTAATAAACTGGTCATGCGGCAATGAAAACTTACTCCAAAATAAACTATCAGAATTAGATATTCTTGTACTAAACCATGGAATAAATCCTAAAAGTATGCAAACTAAAGAGCATATTAATAAAGCATTAGAAATAAATGCATTAAGCACATGGAAATTAATGCAAATTTTTGAGACTATTGCATCTGAAAGTAATAGCCGTAAAACAAAAAAAGAACTATGGGTAAACACTTCTGAAGCAGAGATTCAAATTGCCTTAAGTCCCCTATATGAAATAAGCAAACGTCTATTGGGTGAAATAGTGAGTCTTAGAAAAGTAAATTTATTTAATGATGAGAAAAATTTCTTGAAAATAAGAAAGCTAGTTATTGGACCTTTTCGTTCCGACCTAAATCCAATAGGGATCATGGAAGCAGATTATGTTGCAAAAAGAATTATAAAAAAGTCATCAAGAAACTCTTACTTAATCATTGTAACTCCTAACCCAATTACTCATGTTTTAATGCCAATAGTTGAATTTAGTCGATCTCTATATGCAAACCTAGTAAACAAATTATACAGTTAAGTTTCATCCAAAATATCTCTATCAGTAAGTATTTCAAAACCATCATTAGTCACCAAAACAGTATGTTCCCACTGAGCAGATAGTCTTCCATCTTTTGTAATTACAGTCCATTGATCGTCAAGGGTTTTACAACTCTTACCTCCTGCATTAATTATGGGTTCAACTGCAATTGTCATCCCTTCTCTAAGCTCCACATTTGGCAAGTCAGTGGTTCTAAAATTAAACACAGATGGTTCTTCATGCAAGTTTCGACCTACACCATGCCCCGTATAGTCTTCAACAACACTAAACCCATTTGCTTTTACATGGTCTTCAATCGCTCCTGCCATATCAAGGATAGAATTACCAGGCTTAACTTGTTCGATGCCTAAAAGCAAAGCTTTTTGAGCTACTTTACTTAATTTAATTGCTTCAGAAGAAACATCTCCAATACATATTGTAATGCAACTATCTCCATGATATCCATTAAAAAAAGCACCAGTATCAACCTTCAACAAATCACCATCTCGGATTATCTTTTTATCACTTGGTATTCCATGAACAACTTCATCATTAATACTTGCACAAATGCTTCCAGGGAATCCATGGTAACCCTTAAAGCTTGGCTCAGCTCCAAATTCCCTTATTCGTTTTTCAGCATAACTATCCAAATCTAATGTAGACATTCCTGGCTTAACAAATGATTCTATTTCTTTTAAAACATGAGCAACAATTCTACTTGACTTGCGCATAATTTCTATCTCTCTTAACGACTTTATTTCGACTCCTCTTCGTTGCTTAATTCTTGGCCCTGCGTTGATATTTTTAGATGATTTTGCCGCAGAGAGAAGATCCTCAAAAAGTTTCATATTACAAACTGATTTTTTTGTTTAAGATATTTTATTATATGATTTTGAAGACTTCTACTGAAAAAAAAGTGAGTAAAAATTAATAGCAATTTATATTTATTCAAAAAAGAAAGGCAGCCATCTGGAAACAGGTAATTCAATAGCAATTTTTATTCTTGCCTAACACCCAAACATTATTTATCCCTAAAGCTTTTCCTAATGAAAAACCCATAATACAGATCATTCAGAGATCCTTCTAAGAAAAAACCATTTAAGAATTAACACCAGCTGCAAAATCATGAGCATTTCAGCGTGAGATTCATAGAATATTTTGAGATTGATTAGTAAGCAGTTACAATAAATGTTTGGTGATTTAGGAAGTATCCCTGATGTCAGTTGATTCGCAAGAGACCTCAGCTAGTGAGGATAAAAAAAATACTGTTGCTGAGAATTCATCAGCAGAAGCTTTAGAAGGAGCATCCTCTAAGGCCAAGATAAAGATCGATCTAAGCGCTTCAGAATTAATCAATCAGTTCGAAAAAGCGCAACAGAAAGACAAACTTCCAGAAATTTATGTTGGGGATACCGTACGTGTGGGAGTTCGAATAAGTGAAGGTAACAAGGAACGTGTTCAACCTTATGAAGGTGTAGTCATAGCAAAGCGTCATGGAGGCCTAAACCAAACAATTACTGTCAGAAGAATTTTCCAGGGGATTGGAGTCGAAAGGATTTTTATGGTTCACAGTCCTCAAGTTGCCTCAATCAAGGTTGAACGCCGAGGTAAAGTACGTAGAGCGAAGCTTTTCTATCTGCGAGAGCGAGTTGGCAAGGCCACACGCGTAAAGCAGCGCTTCGACCGCTGAGGTTTCGGCCTCCTCAATCCACATGTCATTGTTCAACCAATGGCAAAAAGGGTAATAAAATGCGCCGTTAGTTCAGTTGGTAGAACGCAGGTCTCCAAAACCTGATGTCGGGGGTTCGAGTCCTCCACGGCGCGTTCGAAAACCCTTCATGTAGTTACTTAGTTTCAAGAATGGAGTTGGATCTTCAACCAGGTGATGTCGTGAAAGTGCTCGAATCAGCAGCATTAGGCTGGGTTCGAGCACGTGTTATTCGAGTCAAGTCTGGAGGTCGAGTTGTCGTTCAAAGCGACCAAGGCCGAGAGTTCACCGCTCGCGGCAACCAAGTTCGACTTATCGAACCAGCTGGTTTTCGCCCTTAAATGTCATCAACTTATTTAGTTTTATTTCAGTAACAACTCTCCATTAAACAAAAAATGGATCTAGTTATTGAGAGATTAAATAGAAACTGACTTAATTCAGCAAAAAAAGATCTTAGTTGACTAGAGGGTGGTCACCGTTTGATACTTTTCACGTGGTGACACTAAAAGTAATCAACAACACCACATTTCAAATCAATTAACAAAATCTGGGACCGTAGTTCAACTGGTTAGAGCACCGCCCTGTCACGGCGGAAGTTGCGGGTTCGAATCCCGTCGGTCCCGTTCCGAGAAGAAAAACTTTGACAGTCAGAGTAAGGCTTGCTCCAAGTCCAACTGGAACACTGCACTTGGGGACAGCTAGAACAGCTCTTTTTAATTGGTTATATGCAAAAAAAGAAGGTGGGAAATTTCTTTTAAGGATAGAAGATACAGATAAAGAAAGATCAAAACAAGAATATGTACAAAATATTTTTGAAGGATTGAATTGGCTTGGTATAAGTTGGGATGAAGATCCTGTTATCCAAAGTCGGAATATAAATCAACATAAAAATGCCATTCAAAAATTATTAGACAAAGGCTTGGCTTATAGATGTTATGCCACAGAGACTGAACTTGAAGAAATGCGTATGTCCCAAAAAAATCAAGGTCAGGCTCCTCGTTATGACAACAGACATAGAAATCTAAGCAAAAAAGAAGAATCAACTTTCATTGAACAAGAAAGAGACTCAGTTATCAGATTTATTATTAATGATGATGAATTAATTAAATGGAATGATTTAATTAGAGGTCCCATGGTCTGGAGAGGTAAGGATCTTGGTGGGGATATGGTTATATCAAGAAGAGCTATCAGCAATGTAATTGGAGATCCTCTTTATAATCTTGTTGTGGTGATAGATGATTCAGGGATGGAGATCACCCACGTAATAAGAGGAGAAGATCATCTCGCAAATACCGCCAAACAAATTCTTCTTTATAAAGCTCTTGAATTAGATATTCCGAAATTTGCACATACGCCATTAATACTTAACCCTGAAGGGAAAAAGCTATCTAAAAGAGATGGGGTTACTTCAATTAGCGACTTCAAAGAATTGGGATATACCTCTCAAGCTATGGCAAACTACATGACACTATTAGGCTGGTCTCCACCTGACGGAATAGAAGAGCGATTTGAAATAAATACAATTTTCAATCTCTTTGGTTTTGAGAGAGTAAACAAAGCTGGTGCAAAGTTTGATTGGGACAAATTGAACTGGCTCAATGCACAAGTAATTCACGAAATGTCACCTGAATTATTGCTAGAAAGTTTAATTCCACTTTACAAAGAAAAAGGCTGGCAAATCCCAAACCAAAAGTGGGCTATTGAACTAATTAAATTAATTAGTCCATCAATGACATTATTAAAAGATGGAATAGAGCAATCTCAACCATTTTTCGAAGAGCCCCAAATAGCTGAAGATGGAGCTAATCAATTAAAATTAGAGGATGCAAATCTGTTCTTAAAGCATCTTATTCCTGAGCTTGAAAAAATAAATGCAATTGATTTTAATAATGAAAAAGCTAGTTACTTAATTAATAATCTGTCTAAAAATTTAAACATAAAAAAAGGTATAGCTATGAAAACGCTTAGAGCTTGTTTACTAGGCACATTAAAAGGTCCAGACTTAATTACCACATGGGTTTTATTATCAAACATCGGGAAAGACAGGAGCAGGTTCAGAAGATTTATTTAATTCTTTTTCTTTAACTAATAGTCCTAAAATTCTAGCCAAAGGCTGCGCTGTAAGCCCTTGAATTCCAACCGTCATCAAGATTGTCAAAAAAACCAAGCCTTGAAGTCTTCCAGCTCCTAGGACTCCAGCTTGTTCTAATCTGATAGAGAATAAAGAAGCTACTGCAGCAGTAACTATCCCTCTAGGCGCAAGCCAACCCAAAAACAATCTTTGTTTTATATCTAAAGGTAATCCAATAGTTGCAATAGAAACAGCTACTGGCCTAACAACAACCATTAAAAACAGAACACAAAGCACGCCTCCCCAACCCAAAGGGCTGAGTTCTCCCCAGGAGACATCAGCCGCAAGCAATGGGAACAACATTGTTATTGCCAATTGTGCAAGTTCTCTTATCAATTCATCCAATTCAGTTGCTTGAGTAGAAGGTCTTTGTCCAACAACAAAACCCGCAGCAACTGATGCTGCCAAACCAGATTCAGGCAAAAACCATTCACATAAACCATACAGAAGAAAAATTACTCCTAAAGTCAATTGCAACCTAATACCTACATAAGGCTCAGATCGAAGTCTCTTCAACCCTTCTGACAATAACAATCCGGCCAAAGAACCAATTAAGATCCCCCCCCCTAGCCTTGCCACTAGGCCAAATATCAATTCTCTCCAACCGTGCAAATCTCCGACAACCAATTCAAGTAAAGACAAGGCCAAAACAGCGCCTATAGGTTCAAGCACCAGCCCTTCAGCTTCAAGAACATCACTTAACGGAGAGGCGAGGCGAATTTGTTTAACCAAAGGAGTGACAACAGTTGGACCCGTTGCCAAAACAATTGCGCTATAGACAGCTGCAACAGACCAACCCAGTCCAGCAAGCCAATGAGCGGCCAACAATCCTGCCGCTAAAGAAATCAAAAGCCTAATGAAAGATATTCTCAAAACAATTGACTTTATTGTCTCTCCAGGAAGTCGAAGGTTTAATCCTCCATCAAATAAAACTAAACTTACTAAAAGTCCAACAATGGTCTCTAGTCCCTGACCCAGGTCCAAAGGCTCAACCAATCCAAAACCTGATCTCCCAATCAAAAGTCCCGAAAGCAGCAATAAAACGACTCCAGGAAGACCTGTCAAGACAGATAAAAGTCTTGCACTAGCACCGGCAAAAACGGTGACTCCCCAGAGCAAGCCCAGCCGCTCAGGAGTCATAGATATCTAGCAATTGACACATAAAAGAGCCTTCATTCAATCTAGCTCGAGAGAGTGAATAAATTACAAAATTTCTTCCACCAACAATTAAATGAAAAAACATTCTAAATGCTGCTAAAGCAAATAAGGTTATTCTCATGAAATCGTTAATAAGATAAAAAGGAAGTGCTTATAAAAATATTTGCTAAAAGGTCCAACCACCAAATTTTATTCTAGAAATATATTAACTAAGAAAAATTAAATTTATTTTCTTAATAGTTCCATATTTTCAATATCAACTCAGTTTGCATATAGCTAATCTTTCATTATCAATTAAAGTTCTTTTCTTGATATGAAGTTTTCAGCTCGAGAAAATAGAATTTGAGAGAAACAAAGTCACTAGAAAAAGTATTAGGCCAACAATAGCCATTCTTCCATTCCAAATCTCAGCTTGAGGAGTAAAACCACGCCTCCACGAATTCAACTCCCCGGGACTTACTGGTTCAACCGATTTCTTCGTATTTGATCCAGGTTGAAAAGTCATAATAAAAACTACTTTAAAAAGAGAGCTTCAAAAAGGCGGGTTCGACTTATATAGAGAATTAATCTCAGCCATAGGCCATCTTGCAGATACGCCTAATTCTAGAGAACTTTTAACGTTTCCGGATGATAAACGCAACAAAGCTGCAGCACCAATCATTGCGGCATTATCCGTACAAAATTCCATTGGTGCTAAAGAAATATTAATAGATTTAGCCGCGCAAGCCTTTTTCATCATTGCCCTAAGACGTCTATTTGCAGCTACTCCACCAACCATAACTAGAGAGTTAAGACCATGGTCCAAAACACAATTTAAACTTCTTTCAACAAGAACCTCTGCAACAACATTCTCAAAGCTTGCAGCAATATCTTTTATAGGTAATGCTTGGTTTTGCGATTCAATGGATTGGATTTTACGCAGAACTGCTGTTTTCAGGCCACTAAAAGAAAAATCATATGGATAAAATCCCCCTCCTGGTTTTGAAACTCTTCCTTTCGGAAAAGAAAATTTTCGAGCATCCCCAAATTCAGCAACTTTCTGAATTTCTGGCCCACCTGGATAAGAGAGACCTAATAATCTTGCAACCTTATCAAAAGCTTCCCCAGCAGCATCATCATGACTTCTTCCCAACCTTGTAAATTTTTGATTCTCCTCAACTTTTATTAATTCTGAATGACCACCACTAACCAATAAAACCATATAGGGAGGTTTTGGTACTTCTTCAGATAAATAAATAGATGCAAGATGCCCTTCTAAGTGATGAATTCCCAAAAAAGGTTTTTGATGCAAGCTTGCAAGAGTTCTGCCAGTAATTGAACCAATCAATAATGAACCAGTTAATCCAGGTGTAACAGTTGAAGCGACTGCGGTTATTTGATCTATTTCCAACCCTGAATTTGACAAAGCCCGATCTATTAAGAAAGGCAATGCTTCTAAATGTCTTCTTGAAGCAATCTCAGGTACAACACCACCCCATTTCGAATGTTCTTCTACCTGAGAGGAAATTTCATTGGCATGCAAATGAAATTCACCATGCTCTAAAGACACCAAAGCGACCGCCGACTCGTCACAACTTGTTTCGACGGATAAAACTATTGCCATTTCTCTCAAAATATCCTTTAAGTTATATAAGTGAAAAACCTGTAAATCAACAGGTCTTATAGAAAGAAATTAGAACTAATGAAGCGACTCTTCCCATTTCTTCTTTCAGCATTCCTTTTTTTAGGCTTTGCTCCAATTGCTAATGCTAAAGCTGGACCAGTATTAAATGCCGACAGGGCAAGTACTGAGTTCACTGCATCAGCTCTCACTACATGCTCTGAAAATGCACGCTTTCAACAAAGAGCAAGCGAAGCTAGTACACCTAAGGACATAAAGAGATTTACACGATACGGAAAAGCATTATGCGGTGACGATGGTCTTCCACATTTAATTATTGCTCCTCCAATTGAGCCCTGGGGGGCTTGGTTCAATCGCGGACATGAAGGAGATCTACTAATACCAGGTGTTATGTTCATTTATATAACAGGAATAATTGGTTGGTCTGGAAGGGAATATGTGAGATCTGTAAGAGGTCAAAAAAATGCAGCCGAATCCGAAATAATTATCGATACTTCACTTGCATGGAAATGCCTTAAAAGAGGAGCCGCATGGCCTTTACATGCAAACAGAGAGGGTAAAAACGGCCAACTCAGAGAAAGAGATAACAATGTTTCTTTAAATGGGCCAAGAGGATAAAAAAACTCTTTTAAAATTACCTAAAACCCAAACTATTCAAAAAAATGTTTAAATTATTTCGCACCAAATGGTTCAGATCTGCGCCAGTTATCAGCACTATTTGGATTTTCATCACTGCAAGCATCATTGTTGAATTCAATCGATTCTTTCCAGATCTTCTCTTCCACCCAATGTCCTTCTAATATAAAATTTTTATTAATCAGAATTATTTAAATACATAAGTTTCTCAACATCCTTAACAGCTTTATCAATATTATTATTAATAACAACAGCATCAAATTCATTTTTTGCAGATATTTCTTCTTTTGCTCTTTGGAGTCTTAAGTTAATCGCTTTTTCAGAATCTGTTCCCCTCCCTCTAATTCTTTTTTCTAGCTCATCAAAAGTTGGTGGAGCTAAAAATATCTGAAACCCCTCAGGGAAGGACTTACGAATCTGTCTTGCCCCTTCCAACTCAATCTCGAGTAATACATCTATCCCGTTTTTAATTTTATCTATCACTTGTAACCTAGGAGTCCCATATCTATTATCAGCGAATTCAGCCCATTCAAGAAAACCACCCTTTTCCACTAAAGCACTGAATTCCTCCTTATCTAAAAAAAAATAATGCTTTCCTTCAACCTCTCCATCTCGAGCTCTTCTTGTAGTAGCTGAAATAGAAAGCCAAAGTTGATGATTTCGATCAATAATTTTCTTCACTAAAGTTCCTTTACCTACTCCACTTGGACCTGTAATAACTGTGAGTGTTCCCAAAGAATTCATAAATGACTCCGATAAAAAAACTTAAAAAAGCCGCTAAACAACAAAAGCAAGTGAAATGAAAAAAAGTGTAATTCAAATAATGGACATAACGACTATAAAAGCGGTTCTAACCGATCTTAGAAAAGATTTGATTCCAAGCAGATTTGAGATAGCACAACAACCTGATTCAAAAACAATCCAACTAGGTTTCCGTACATTAGAAGGCTTAAAGTGGTTAGAACTCAGCTGGCATGCTGATGCACCAAGGATAGTAAGAATACAGCCACCGAGAAGGGAAGGTGGGAAAAGTACGTTAGCAAAACAAATTCAAAATTCACTTATAAATTTAGCTTTAAGTGAAATAAAACAAGAAGGATTTGAGAGGGTAATCAATTTTTCTTTAGCCAAGCGACCTGAAGCAGAGACTGAAAAAAAGTTAATACTTGAACTTATGGGGCAACATAGTAACTTTTTATTAGTGGATATAGAAGGTAAAATAATTACCCTTGGGAAACAAGTTAGAGAGTTCCAATCCCGTGTTAGGCCATTAAGCACAGGAGATTTATATAGTCCGCCTCCTTCTCTAAAAGGGATTCAACCCTCACTAGATGAATCTTTCTTTAATTGGAAAAGTAGACTGTCTTTAATTCCAATATCGTTAAAAAAAGCACTCCAAGATAATTATCAAGGAATCAGTCCCTCACTAGCTCTACAAATAATTGATAATAAATTTGAAATAGCTGATCAATACCTTAATCAAAATGTTCAGCACATCAAAGAAGAAACTTGGAAGAACATTTACTCCAACTGGAAACACTGGCTAAAAATAATCGAAAATGAAAATTACTTTCTAAGATTTGACGGTCCTACTGATTACTGCGTTTGGGGTGAACAAACTTCAGCAACTAATCATGGAAAAGATATTGGCTATAGTCTTGGCTTATACTATAAAGAGAAGATTATAAGTAAGGAAATACATTCTCTTTACAAACAAATTCAATCAAAGATCAAAAAAGCAATCAACACAGAAACAATCTCATTAGAAAAGCAAATTAATTTAGAAACCAATATAGAGAAATATAAAGAAATGCAAGAAAAAGCCATAAAAATACTTTCATTAGAGTCCCCAAGCAAAGATGAGATTAGCAAGGCCCAGAATTTATTTCAAAAAGCAAAAAAAACAAAAAGGTCTAAATCAATTATCTTAAAAAGAGTAATGCATCATAAAAACAGACTATCCAGCCTAGAGGATAGTGAATGTCTTTTAAAGTCATTATTATCAATCAAGCTCGAATCTGATGAAGAAAAATTAAAGAAAGTCATTGAAATTGAAAAAGAAATAGATGAATATCACTTCCCATATAAAAGAAATAAAAAAAAGAACGAACTAAAATCAAATAAAAAAAATTCTTCTAAAATAACTGAAATAAAAAGTCCAAGTGGTTTAGCAATACAAATAGGCAGAAACCATAAACAAAATGAACTAATAAGTCTTCGATTAGCCAAAAAGGGAGACTTATGGTTTCATGCTCAAGAATGTCCAGGCAGCCATGTTGTACTCAAATCATCGGCAGGGTTAAGCGAAGACTCTGACATTCAATTAGCCGCTGACTTGGCAGCTTTTTTTAGCAAAGCAAAAGGGAATAAAATTGTACCGGTCATAATGACTTCCACACAGAATTTGCAAAGGGTTCCAGGTGCATTACCAGGAACCGTCCGACATAAAGATGGGAAGGTCATCTGGGGAACAATAGAAAGAGCACTGCAACATATTCAGCAACAATGAAGTCCGATGGCTTATCATCAGATGTAATGAGAAAAAAAAATGATTGACTTCCTTTTGGGTACGCATGAATTCCTTGGCAATCATTCCTTCCCAGAGTTTCTAATTGGCTATATTTTTGGGGCGGCTCTAATAATTGGTGCACCAACCGTTTTCCTTTTATTAGCTTTCACAAGTGCTCTAATGAAAACCAATGGGAAAATGGGGGGCTATAAGGAGTATGCAAATTATGGTAAATCATCTCTAAATGACTGTCCTCCATTCATTTTGCCTGATCCAACTAGGAAATAAAAAACTATCTTTTCATGTTAATTATAAATTAAGTTCTAAACTAAATAATGTTATTAACAAAGAAAAATTATCTGCTGGTTTTTAATTTAAAAGATATATTGTCAAATCATACAAATTGATAATATCCTAGTATCATATATTAAATGAATTTCTCCACTGGAAAGTCAAAAAAATAGTCAAAATGAGCTTAAAACTCCTCCTCCAATAAAGGTTGGAGAAAGATCAGTTCGAGACGAATATCTAAATGATAAGGAAATGTCCATTGTCGATCATTTAGAAGAACTGCGGCAAAGGGTACTAAAGAGTCTCATTGCTGTTGTAATTGCCTCAGGAGGTTGTTTTGTAATTGTCAAGCAACTAGTCAAAACATTGGAAGCACCAGCATCCACAATACGTTTTCTCCAAGTTGCGCCTGGTGAATTTCTTTTTATTTCAATAAAAGTTGCAGGGTATGCAGGACTCACCATTTCTTTGCCATATATTCTCTATCAAGGTCTCAGATTCATACTTCCTGGTCTAACTCAAAGAGAAAAAACACTAATAGCTCCTTCTGTCGCTGGTTCTGCACTGCTTTTCTTCACAGGTATTTACTTCGCTTGGAAAGCATTAATTCCAGCGGCATTAGGTTTTCTTCTTAGTTACGGCTCAGATGTAGTTGAACCACTTTGGTCAATAGAAAAATATTTAGATTTTGTACTTTTATTAATGTTATCAACAGGTATCGCATTTCAATTACCAATACTTCAGTTAATTCTTGGTGCATTAGGTCTTGTCTCTTGGGAAAGAATGATTACAGGATGGAGGTGGGTGGTAATTTCTTCTGCTGTTGCTGGAGCAGTTTTAACTCCTTCAACCGACCCCATTACTATGCTTCTACTATCAACATCAATAACTTTATTATTCTTTATTGGAGTTGGTTTAGTCGCTGTTACTGAAAACTTGAAAGGATAAATTCCTCCATCCTCTGATCCATTTCCAAAGGCAAAGTAATAGCTCGTCCAAGTCTTGGTCTTGACTCAACAGTTCTTAGCCAAATCCTTACCAGCTCAGATTGACCCATACGATTAATAATTTCTAACAATTGATTTAAATGATTTTTAAATTCTTGCTCTGTAAGCGGAAAAGACTGTTGCTCTAAATAACGCCACATAACTTGAAGATAAATTCTTTTGCCCTTTAGTAAAAGCCTCAAATCGTAAGTAACCCCCCAACGTAGCGTCATACAATCAATGACCTCTTCAACAGTTAATGGACTAAAAGAGCCATCTGTTTCACTATTTGAAGCTAAAAAGTCAAAAGACATATCAAAACTCCAGTCTTTGCAAAGACTAATCACACATATGGTGACCATTTTGGTCTAAGATCAAAGTTCAAGTGAACATCTGTAATGACACAAATGACTTCTGCAGATGTGCCCTCCATGGGCAGAAGACAGTTCATGAACCTCCTAACGTTTGGGACTGTCACAGGAGTAGCTCTGGGGGCCCTGTATCCAGTTGCACAATATTTCACCCCTTATAGAGCTGGCGGAGGAGGGGGTGGCACGACAGCCAAAGATGAATTAGGGAATCCAGTTACAGCAAGCGGTTGGTTATCAAATCACCCTGTTGGAGATAGAAGTTTAGTACAAGGATTAAAAGGCGATCCAACCTATCTAATAGTTGAGGGAGAAGATGCGATAACAAGTTATGGCATTAATGCAATATGCACTCATTTAGGATGTGTGGTCCCATGGAATAGTGGAGCCAATAAATTCATGTGCCCATGTCATGGTAGTCAATATGATTCAACCGGAAAGGTGGTTAGAGGTCCAGCCCCACTATCATTAGCAATAGCACATGTCTCTTTAGAGGAAGATCAAGTACTCATAAGTCAATGGACTGAAACTGATTTCAGGACTGGGAATGAACCATGGTGGTCCTAGATGCTATCCAAATCCAATCCATTTAATCTAATCAACTTCAACACAATGAGACGCTTAATAACAATCATCCTTAGTTCACTTTTCCTTGGGTTTACTATTTTCATAGCCCCTCAATCAAGTTGGGCATATCCCTTTTGGGCTCAACAAAAATTTGAAAATCCCAGAGAAGCCACTGGAAAAATAGTCTGCGCAAACTGCCATGTCGCTAGTATGCCTACAAGAGCTGAAGTTCCACAATCAGTAGCAGCAGATAGTGTTTTTAAAGCAGTAGTTGAAATACCATATAAAAAAGGAACAGAAGAGATAGGTGCAGATGGAAGCAAAGTCCCCTTACAAGTTGGAGCAGTAGTAATGCTGCCAGAGGGATTCAAATTAGCTCCCCAAGATCGTTGGACAGATGAAATCAAAAAAGAAACAGAGGGAGTATATTTTACGCAATATAGTGAAGACAAAGATAATATTCTTCTTGTAGGGCCACTTCCAGGTGATCAGAATAAAGAAATTGTCTTCCCAATTTTATCACCCGATCCAAGAACTGATAGCAACATAACTTTTGGTAAATATGCAATTCACGTGGGTGGCAATCGTGGAAGAGGTCAAGTATATCCAACTGGAGAGAAAAGCAATAATAATTTATTTTCAGCAAGTCAAACAGGCTTAATTGAATCCATTAATAGTTCTGAAGATGGAGGCTCAATAATTAATCTTGTGAACGAAAATGGAGATGCATTTACAGAAGAAATTCCAGCAGGAGCAACTATTATAGTAAAAGAAGGTGACAAGGTTGAATCAGGTTCGAAATTAACTAATGATCCAAATGTAGGAGGTTTTGGACAAATAGATACAGAAATTGTTCTCCAAAGTAAAGCAAGAGTTATAGGTCTAATCATATTCTTCCTGGGAGTAGGCTTATCACAAATTATGCTTGTTCTAAAGAAGAAGCAAGTTGAAAAGGTTCAAGCAGCTGAGGGCATATAAATAATAAAAAAGATAAATGGATTTAATATTATCTGCCTTGAGATCACCAGGGCCTGAGCTTATACAGCTCGGGCCTTTTTCCTTAAGGTGGTATGGCCTTTTAATTGCAATGTCAGTGCTTATCGGTTTAAATCTATCTACTAAGATTGCTATAAGCAAAGGCTTAAGAAATGGATTAGTAAATGATTTATTACCTTTGCTGATTATAAATTCTATTATTGGAGCAAGGATTTATTATGTAATATTTGCATGGCAGAATTACTTTAATGATAATTTCTGGGGTTCAATTAACATTTTAAATTACAATATTCCTATACCTAGGATGATAGAAATTTGGGAAGGGGGTATTGCAATTCACGGGGCATTAATAGCTGGTTTAATAACAATTATTCTTTTTTGCAAATATAACAATCAGAGTTTCTGGGAAGTCCTTGACGTTCTAGTACCTTCATTTGCATTAGGACAAGCAATAGGAAGATGGGGTAATTTTTTTAATAGCGAAGCATTTGGTACTCCAACAAACTTACCATGGAAATTATATATTCCTGCTAGTTACCGCCCAGAAGTTTTTCTATCTGAAAGATTTTTTCATCCAACCTTTCTCTACGAATCATTATGGAATATCATCTTATTTGCATTATTAATATATTTATATAAATCATCGAAAACAAAGCAAAACCTTATTAAACCAGGAACACTTAGTTGTGTTTATCTAGTTTTCTATAGTATTGGTAGGGGATGGATTGAAGGATTAAGAACAGATCCACTATGCCTAGGTGGATTGCCGCCTTTTTGTGAAGGAGGTATACGTATTGCACAACTTGTCAGTGCTCTTTTAGTTATTGGTGGCATTACAGGACTTTGGAGAATTTATAAATTAAAGAAAAGACTCCCTGACCCAAGCAAAATTAAAAGGAGAATTACATGAAATCAACTATATCAATAGTGGGGGCAGGCCCAGGTGCAATAGATTTAATGACACTTAGAGCAATTGATCGACTTCAAAAAGCCGAAGTGCTTTTCTGGACTGATTCATTAATCTCACCTCAATTAATAACTCAAGCTAGTCATAACTGCGAAAAGATCAAAACAAGCTCACTAACACTAGAAGAAATAATTCCAATGATGATAAAAAAGCACAAAGAAGGCAAGAAAGTTGTTCGGCTTCATGATGGTGACCCTTGCCTCTATGGAGCCATTTCAGAACAAATATGTGCACTTAATGATGCAAATATAGGAATAGAAATTATTCCTGGGATAAGTGCATATCAAGCGACAGCAGCAACATTATGCACAGAGCTAACAATTCCTGAATTAACACAAACAATTATTCTTAGCAGAGCTGAAGGGAGAACACATAAACCCGAGACTGAAAGTTTAGAAAAATTAGCATCTATCAAAGGGTCATTATGTCTATATCTAAGCGCAAGGCATGTGGAATACGTTCAGTCAACATTATTAAAACATTATCCTGAAGAGACTCCAGTAGCCATAGGCTATAGAGTTAGTTGGCCGGATGAGGCTATAAAAGTAATACCTCTATCTCTAATGGCCAAGACATCTAAAGAAATGAACTTATTCCGAACAACTCTTTATATCATTAGCCCTGCTCTAGAGGAAAAAAGGAAGAGGTCAAAGCTCTACAATCCTGTGCATGATCATTTATTCCGTCCAAAATAAAATATTAAAGGTTGTTATTTATCCAACTTAATTGCAAGAGGTCGAATCATTATCATTAATCTACCCCAGAATTTTAAAAATTTTCTAAAAATTAACCTCTTTACAGACCTATTAGAATAAATCTATAAAATTAATGAGCTATTAATTGGACAATAAAAACTACCCAGAAGTTAATCAAGTTAACCTCCCAGATAACAAAACCTCTTTACAGAAAGTTGGTTCATTCTTAAAAGAGAGCAGAGTCGGAAGAAATATTTCCATAGAAGATCTATCTTCTCAACTTCGCATTGGGCAGGAACAATTAATCGCCTTGGAAAAAGGAAATGAGAAAGCATTGCCTGAAAAGGTTTTCATCAAAGCAATGGTTAGAAGGATTGCTGAAAAACTGCAACTTGATACAAACTTCATTTTAGAAGAGCTTAATGGTCGAGAAAAATCAACGCCAAAAATCTACCCACCACAGGTAAAACAAGAAAAAGTTACTTCAAAAAGTATAAGTTTCGGAATAACTCCAATATTTATACTGTCCGGTTTACTAGGTCTATTAGCATCATTGATTCTTATAAGATATATAGATAACAATCAAGAATCATATCAAGTAATAGTTTTTCAGCAAGAAAAATATAAAGTATAAAAAGAAGTTTAACTATTAAAAAGAATTCATCTGAACATTTTTAATCTTCCTTACTATAGAAATTACATTATTTAAACTCCATTTTTCAAGGTCTAAATTCCGTCCAATTTTGTTGGGCAGAATCTCAACATTTACTTCTTTATCTTTTGAACTAATAACAACCTTTGAGATTAGTGAGTCGGGTCTTTTATCCAATGAACAAGCCAATCGTAAAAGTATCGACATATCAAATACTAATTTTCTTTGTTCATCATTTACTAATAATTGCCAGGATTCATGTCTTTTTTTAGGAAAACTTTTCCTATGATATCTCGCTATAGCTGCAACCATTAAGTGCTCTGATTGAGAGTAACCTAACAATTCTCCATGTCTAATTAAATACCAAGAATGCTTATGATAAGAACTGATATTAATATGTTTACCGCATGAATGAAGCATAGCGGCAGCCCAAAGTAATTCTTTCCCAGCTCCATCGTCATCATGCAATACTCCTTTAGTATTTTCATAAAACTCAATTGCAAAATTTGCAACCTGCTCTGATCTATTTGAGTTAACAGCAAATCTTCTGACCTGATGCAAAACGGTTCTTTTGCGAATACTACCTTGATAACTCAACCTATCTTGTAAATAACCATTCCTACACATCCAATCAACAACTAAACCCTCACGAAGAGCCCTCTCACTTAAAATCAATTCATCAACACCAACCATTTGCATAGCCGTTTGAAGTATCAACGCTCCTGGAACAATAATTTCTGAACGACGCTCACTTAGAGAAGGTATATTCTTCCTCTCTTCAGGTGTCATCGAAATCAATTCAGCAACTACATCATCTAATTTTTTTCTAGAGACTTTATACCCATGCAATTTTGAGAGAGATTGGTTTTCTCCATTTGCTACCAACTGACCTATAGCCATAGCTGTACCACTGGTTGCCACCAAGACAACTTGTTCACCAGCTTTCACTCT
Organism: Prochlorococcus sp. AG-409-P19; assembly: GCA_003215315.1. Classification (GTDB taxonomy): domain Bacteria; phylum Cyanobacteriota; class Cyanobacteriia; order PCC-6307; family Cyanobiaceae; genus Prochlorococcus_B. The sequence goes on from QCKO01000003.1 coordinate 104,059, forward strand.
TCTAAAAACTTTATCAACCGCAGGCTCAAGAGAACCTTTTATAAATGATCTCAAAAACGAAGATTTTTCAGACGTAATAGAACCCTGATCAAAGAATTCTCTTTGCAATCTAACTGCTCCTATTTTAGTACTAGTTAAAGCTCTTGCATCATTACTATCCGCAAGCACTAATTCTGTTGATCCTCCTCCTATATCAAGAACCAAGTGAGGTTTATCCTCAAATTGCATCCCTGATAAAACACCCAAATATATTAATCGCCCTTCTTCTGCGCCACTAATCAAATCAACTTCTAATCCTATTTCTTTTTTAATATCTAATAAAAAATTTTTACCATTAGGAGACTCTCTAACTGCACTTGTAGCTGCTATAATCAAGCTTTCAACTTTATAACTTTGAGCTAAATCCTTAAACCTTTTCAGAGTTTCAAATACTCTATTCATCGCAAGGACAGTAAGCTCTCCAGTCTCTGGATCCCTTTCGCCTAAACGAGTAGTAGACTTTTCAGCCAAATCTATACTAAAAGTATTTAAATTGGGATCTAATTTTGCTATGAGTAAATGAGTTGAATTTGTACCAATATCAATGGTCCCAATACGACATATATGTTTATGAATTAAATACTCCTTACCGTCAATGAAGGAATTAACTCCCATTGAGGAAGATGAATATGTTGCCTCTTTTGGCATAAACACCCTAGGGTGAAACATAAACACTCTGGCATTGTTAGGAGCTTTTTGAGAAGAATCCTCTAAATTTTGTCAAATAAACTGACTGTGAAAAACTTATTAAATCAAGAGCAAATTCGAAATTTCTTTCTCCTTCTAAGGTGGAACAAACCAAGTGGCAGACTTATTCTACTTATTCCAGCCGGCTGGTCTCTTTGGTTAGCCCCTTCAGGACCTCCTTCAAGATCCTTAACTTTAACTATTCTTTTGGGAGGTATTTGCATCAGTGGAGCTGGCTGCATTGCAAACGATCTATGGGATAAACGCTTCGATCAAAAAGTAAGTAGAACTAAAGAGAGACCTCTCGCAAAAGGACTAATAAAAGACTCGACAGCATTCTTGTTGCTGCTGGCAATGCTTTTTCTAAGTTTTATAATTACTCTATTTATTCCAATCGAAAACAGGAATCTTTGTCTCAAGCTTGCCTGTTCCGCATTACCTTTAATTCTTATATACCCCTCAGCCAAAAGATGGTTCCCACTGCCACAACTTATATTAGCTATTTGCTGGGGGTTTTCAGTTCTTATTCCTTGGGCCGCAATTGAGGGCTCAATAACTCCAAATATATCTCTTTACTGCTGTTGGTTTGCAACAGTTTTCTGGACTTTTGGTTTTGATACTATTTATGCTATGGCCGATCAGAAAGATGATAAAAAACTTTCTCTCAAAAGCAGCGCAATTACACTAAATTCAAATGCTATTAATACCGTATCTATTTGCTATCTCATAACATCTCTTTTGTTAATGTTTAGTGCTATAAATGCAAACATAAATGGTATTTTTTGGCCTTTTTTATTAATAGCCAGCATCGGGATGAACAGAGAAACTAGATTACTTAAAGTATTAAATGGAGATATTTCTATATCTATGTCAAGTAAACACTTTAGAAATCAAGTTTTGTTAGGAGGTCTAATCCTTTGTGGGTTAATAGTTGATAAATTGACTTAACGAATGCTTCATTTAAAAAAAGAAACATACCCAAGCCCTCTAAAAAAAGGAGACTGTTTCCAAATTGTTGCGGCAAGTTCAACAATTGAAGATGAAGTTTCTATCAATAGTGGAATAGAAATACTTGAAAGCTGGGGGTTGATTTGCATAAAAACAAATATTGTGGGAAGAAGTTGGGGTTACTTAGCAGGAGACGATGAAACTCGATTTAACGAGCTTCATCCTTCTGAGAACTATCCTCTTCAAGTTTTTGCTCGCGGGGGATGGGGCGCTGCACGTCTACTTGAAAAAACACAACCTTGGAAAAAAGGTTGGTTACTTGGATATTCAGATGTGTCTTCAATTTTATTATCAAGACTTTCTAAAGGTTTTTATGGAGGAATACATGGTCCTCTCCTAACCTCGCTGTCTTCCGAACCTGAATGGAGCCAAGAAAGACTTAAGTCAATTTTATTCGGAAAGAAAGTACCTGATCTACATGGAGAACCATGGCATAGGGGCATTGCAAAGGGGCCAGTAATATCAACTAATCTTAGTGTGATGACACATCTACTTGGCAGTAGTCATATCCCCATATTTAAAGACTCCATTTTAATCATTGAAGATATCGGTGAGGCGCCATACAAAATTGATAGAATGCTTACTCAATTAAGGCTTTCAGGTTTATTGCATCAATTAGCAGGTCTAGGAATTGGCTCTTTTACTAATTGCATAGATATAGAACAACAACATAATCCAAATAATTTTAACTTAGATCAAGTTTTAAAAGACAGAACTAAAGATCTAGAGTTTCCAATAGTTTGCAACCTACCTATAGGACATTGTAAAGGTAATGGTTCCCTTCATTTAGGTGAATTAGCAATAATTAATGGCGCAAGGGGGTCTATTAGTTTCCTTCCTTAGCGTTTAGAAGTGCTTCAGCTATGACCAAATCAAAAGGGGTCGTAACTTTTATATTAGATGGTTCAGTTTCTATTATTTTAACTTTCCAACCTAAACGCTCAAATAAAGAGGCATCATCAGTAACACTCCAACCATGGGCAATCGCTTCGGCATGTGCATACCTTAATCTTTCCACAGAAAACCCTTGCGGTGTTTGAGCAGACCAAAGTCCAGCCCTTGGTGGTGTTTCAATAATTACACCTTCTTGATTAACTTTTTTAATCGTATCTGTAACTTGAGTCGCAGCAATTACTCCATGACCATTAATTACCTCATCAGCAAATCGATCCAAAACATTAGGTTCAATTAAGCATCTTGCCCCATCATGTATCAGCACATATTGTGCATCAGAAGGTAATGAAGCAAGACCTAACTGTACTGATTCTTGTCTAGTACTTCCACCATCAATCCACTTAACTGGTTTTAACGTTTCCGGAATTAATTGGAGAATTGATGATTTATCTTTTGGCTGACCCACAATCCCAATCCATTCAACCTTTTTGGAGGTAAGAGCTGCTCTTAGAGTCCATTCTAGAATAGGTTTACCTGCAACATTCAATAAAAGCTTATTAATATCACCACCCATTCGCCTCCCGCTTCCTGCCGCAGCGATCAACAAATGCACAATTAAAAGGCCTCAACAACTAAGAGTTTTACATTCATTAACTCCATTTTAAAGCATTAACATCAATTTACATAAACAAACTAACTGTGGAATCATTATATTTCTTAAAATCATAGTAAATCTCGACATTGAGAAACATCAAGAAAGTGCTGAATATAGATTTTTAAATTTCATAAGAGTTTTATAAGTAAATCGACAACTCCAAATAGTAAATTAACCAAAGGCATATGCATCTCGCAAATTCGAAAATCGATCCATGACTTCTTCTAAACTACTTGAAGGCCAAACTGCAATTGTCACGGGGGCAAGTCGCGGAATTGGCAAAGCAATCGCCTTATCGCTTTCTGAAGTTGGTGCAGAAGTAGTAGTCAACTATGCGCAATCACCTCAAAAAGCGGAAGAAGTAGTTTCTCAAATAAGAGAGAAAGGAGGAAAAGCATATGCAATTCAAGCCAATATTGCGGACGAAGCTTCAGTCAACACATTGATCTCACAGGTACTGGAGAAAAGTAAAAGTATAGATGTCTTGGTTAACAACGCTGGCATCACAAAAGATGGGCTTTTAATGAGAATGAAAACAGAAGACTGGCAAACAGTCATAAATCTCAATCTCAATGGTGTTTTCTTCTGTACAAGAGCTGTTTCCAGGCAAATGTTAAAACAAAAAAAAGGGAGGATTATCAATATTACTTCTGTAGTTGGACTAATGGGAAATGCAGGACAAGCAAATTACGCAGCATCAAAATCAGGTGTCATAGGTTTAACCAGAAGTGCAGCAAAAGAGTTTGCGAGTAGAGGAATCACAGTAAATGCAGTTGCCCCAGGGTTCATTTCTACTGATATGACAAAAGATCTTGAGAGTGAGTCAATTCTCAAGGCAATTCCATTAGGGCATTTTGGAACACCTGAAAATATTGCCGGCACAGTAAGGTTCCTTGCCTCAGAACCAGCCTCTGCCTACATCACCGGACAGGTAATACAAGTTGATGGTGGCATGGTAATGAGTTAGCACACCTCTTTACCAACTAAGCAATAGCAAGTAGAAAGCCAGTATTTGCAATTGTTTTGAGGAAAATATAAATTTAAAGAGAATTAAATTTTTAGTTCTCTTATGCCAATACTAGAAATCGAAAGATCAGCTCGAAAGACCATCCCTGATCCAACTATCGCGACCAAGGTCTCAAAAAAAGTACAAGAGGCTTTCGACAAGCTTGCGGTTAGGGAATATCACCTGACCAGAGCCAACTACTAAGAGCTTGTATTCTTGACTGCCTTAAGCGTCATGAAGAAGCGAAGCAAACATAATGAGGGAGAGAAGAGCTGCCAAGGATTTTTCAGAGTAAGTAAAAAGCGGTTCATTATTTTTTGTCTTCAGGCTCCAATCCATCAATCATTATTCTTGTTTGGATTGCTGTTAATTTTGCTGTCCTGTAGTTAGACGTTGCAATCGAAGCGAAAGCACTATAGAGAGGTATCCCAAGCAAAAAAAGTAAACTCGTACCAGCAGTAAAAGGGACAAGAACTATAGAAAGAATTGCTGACAATACATTTAAAAGATTTATCCAAGTAACTGAACCAGGCGAACCATCAGAGATCCTTTCAATTTCATACTTAATATCAGAAATCTTATGCTGAGTAATCATTAGTAAATAAGATAAGCAAGTCGAAGGCGCAGAACTTGTTGGTTCTCTCTCGGCATTAAAGCATTTCTAAAAACCAATGACATCTTTCACCTGCGTAATGACATGGTTTTGTGTCGTGCTTATTGGTATCTAATTAGATTTTAAGTGCTTTTCATTAAGCCAACTTCTAGAAAGATCCAAATAAATACTGATTGCAAGATGAGTTATTTTCGTAAAAATAAATACAAATTTGAGAAATATTAAATTGGCTACTAAACAAAAAATCATTACAAAGCCATCCAACGTTCCAGTAGAAAACGAAGAGGCAAGAGTAAGAAATGACCGTCAAGCAGTTTTTCAGCTTGTACGAGATTTAGTACAGGCTCAATGTGAGCGAGGTGATGAAGAGTTAACCAAAAGACTTTGGCAGGATGTTGCAGATAGAGAGATTGATCTAGACCGTGTAATAAATCTTATGTACACCTGTTCTTTTCATGAAGACGATAATGAAATGACCAAAGTGGATGAGACGTATCAAAAGACAGGTTTGGTTGGTTGAATTATCCAATTGAATTAATTGATTTCGCTCCTATGGGTGACACTGGAGCAAGATTGCAAAAATATATATTGAGTCAGTCCTACTAATGCTATTCGATTGATTCTGGCTAAATAGCCATAAATGAAAACCCTATAAAAGTCAACGCTATTGAAGAAAAGATCAAAAGTAGTTCCGTAACTTTCATTTGCATTATTAGTTATTAATTAACCCAACTGTACTAATACTTGGGTGATAGCACCCTTTTCAGTTGTTACGCTTTCAATTAAACCTTTCCCAGGGTCTCTGCCTACATTTTGATTACTGGCGCAGGCTTTAGGGAGGTTTCAAGGCCTCCCGCAAAAAATGCAAGATAAAACAGTAATTTATACTGATTTGATTTTTAGATCACTTTGATTAGAAAAGAATTATCAGAACTTTTATTTTAAGACTTGGTTCTGATAGTAAAGGGGAAGGCATTCAAAGTCATATTGGATGGAATGCCTCCCCAACATTTTCAGGAGGACTTATTATGTCTTGTGGAAATCCATTTAATCATCTACTAAATAATGTCAAAGGATCTTTCCTGAATCATGAGTTGTTTTCTACTTCCAAACCCAAATATGATGATGATATGATTGAGTGCATGCAATTTGGTATTTGCTCCTCTAATCCTCCTCGTCTAAAAGATATTCCGTATTTTCATTTTTAACTAGTCATATTTAAATTTCAGAGAGCTTTTAAAAATAGGAGTAGCTATAAATCAAGTGGACGGCATATATTAGAAATTGATAGCGCATATAAGCTTAAATTTAGTGTAGGGAATATCCAAGAATGAAACACTTATTACTTCCCCTTCTTTCTGCTTTTGTATTACCGATCAATGTAAAGGCTGAAGTATCAGAAGAGATTCACAAACGTTGCCTAGAAGCTAGAGATTACTCTGGTTGCGTAATGACGAATCAGGTAGAAACTCTTGGTGTCAAAAGAGAAATGACTGGTATTGGTGTAACACTCTTCCTGAATAGTGGTACTGCTGAATTAACGATTCAATCAGTTCTTAAAAGCTCTCCTGCCAGTGATACCGGTATAGAATCGGGTGATGTAATCCTAAAGATAGATGGAAAGTCTACTAAAGGAATGGGTTTAAAGGAGGCAATTAAATTAATCAAAGGTCCTAAAGATAAACCAATCAAATTAGTCATTGGTAGAACTAACGAAAAAGGTAAAAGAAAAAAAATTGAGGTAAACTTGATTCGAGATACATTTGTTATTCCTGAAAGAGAATCTTTGAATCAATTAAACATAAGAGAATTTTTTAAGTATGGTTTTCCACGGGATCTACAGACAATGAATTCACAAGGGAATTACCCTCTTGAGCCCAAAAAAAGAGCTATTCCCTAATAATCAAATCTAATTCTATTGCTAACTTCATTTTGCACTAATTAATAGAAAAGAATTTTGTTTAAGACTTATTAGTAATCTATCGGTATACCCAACTAATCAGTAGTAGCAACCGATCTTGGTCGTAGAGGCCGTATCTAATTCTTCGGTTTGCATCATTTTGAATTCCAATAAGTCGAGTCAAAGTAGAACTGTCCTTTGCAAAAGCGTAATGTATTCATCTTTATTTGACGCAGTATTCGCTGATTCTTTCTTCTCCCCTATGAGAACAGTTTATGTTGTCTCTGATAGTCAGCTAGAAGAAATCAAGCGAAACCAAAGAGAAGAAGAACTCGAGAATATCGAGACTTCTCGCAAGAGATTGGAAGAGAGTTATCAAGCTCGAGTCAAGGTGCTTGATGAGCGTGAGCACGAACTCCAAGAAGAAATCAAAGCGCTTGCTCCAGCTAAAAAAGAGAAAGAGAAAGTCACTGCTCAGTAAATACGGTCAGTGGATGAGAGACGATCATGAGGGGGCAATTTGCCCCCTTTTTTCTATTTCTTTCCCTCTGTAATGCGGAAATTCCAATTGGTATGAGGTGCTCGAATTGCTTTTAGCCTTTGATATTCATCAGATTCATAGCATTTGATAACTGCATCCTTCCCCTTTGGATGTCTTGCAATAACAGTTAGAGGACCACCATCTCCTTTCTTATTTCCTTCTCGAATATCTGTATTTTGATCAAGCACCAGGGTAGTAAATCCACATTCTTTAGAGAATTGATTAATGTTTTGGAAATACTCTTTAGCGGCCTCTCTATTTTTTGTTGTTCCTGTAATGACTGCATAGCCGGCAGTTCCAGATTTAGGAAGTTGTGAACCGACTACAAGACCTATCGCTACAGCAGAAACTCCAACAATCGCAGTTGTTTTCATTTTAATTTTCAAAACCTTTGAGAGAATATCTAATTTCTAATTAACTGCCTAACTAATAATTGTTCTTGCTGACACACGGCCTTTAGAAACAAAAACTTTATAAGAGATAAGTAAAGTTTGTTTAATTGGAATAAATTCAATGGTATTCGGAGCTGAGACGCCTTTCATTCTTCTTGCTCGTATTCAAGTTAAGCCAGATAAAGTTCAGGAATATATATTGCTCGCCGCCAAAACTGATAAAGCAGTGAAGGATTCTGAACCAGGAATGTTACACCACACTTTTGATCAAGATCCTGAAAATCCTCTTTGTTTTGTTTGGTCCGAAGTTTATAAAAATGATGAGGCTTTCCTTACACATCTAGCAAATCCACTTGTAGGAGAATATTTACAAGGTCATGCAGAACTTGGCAATAATTTTACTGTCGAAGTTTATGGAACTGTTGGAGACAAATGTAAAACCGCTATGGAAGCGACTGGATTACCATTGAAAATTTTTGAAAGTAAAATTGGTTATAGTAGGCTCTAATTCATAACTCCATACTTTTAGTTTCCTTTTGGCTGCCAATGGTTTAGGTCTGTATAACTGCACGACAGTTACGCATGTTCTTTTTGAGACTGGATAACCTGTTTGCAATGCTTTTGCTGTCTCATCTGGCTGATATTCGAAGCTGAAAAATAGTCAATATTGTCCAGTCGCAGTCCAATACCCAAAGAGATCAAAAATTTGAAGATATAGGCAAATCAAATTTTCAGGCTTACAAAAAAATATAAGTGCTTTAACAGCAATTATTGCTATTGATCTCACAAATAAGTAATCAAATCACAATTAAACAGTTAAATATATTTCTTTCTCTGAAAATCTTTAAAAAATCATGATAAACCTTCAATAATTTAATTTTCCTTACCTGTAAGATTAGTCATCAAGAGGTTGTTGATATGTACATATATCACATGTCTATTTAATTGAATAACCTATAAAAGCTTCTAAATAAAGCCTTAGTGGGCACATTCTCTTCTCCTCATGAGTAATAGAAGGTTTATAGGTCACTAATTGTTTAAAAGCCAATGCTGACAATTCAATTCTCTATTGGCTGCCCCAATTCATCTCTTAATTTTCTGATTCTTTGTAGTAGTTTTAGCCTTCTACTTCTCGTTGTAGCTGAAAGAAAAATCCTTAAAGGAAGATAAATCAAGGTCATTGTTCCGGCTAAGCCAGCCATAAGAACAAAAAATAAAGCCCCTGGATCATTCATATCATGAACATAACTGCCTTCTGAACTAATTGGAAGAACAAAAGATAAATAATTCGGCTTTCCCCACTTATTGAAACTCCCCCGAAACAACTTTCTTGTGGGAAATTATGGTTAATACAATGAAAAAATGGCCAAACTTATTAGTTTTTCCGACGAATCACGTGGTGCACTAGAAAAAGGTGTAAATTCTCTTGCTAATGCGCTAAAGGTAACAATTGGTCCTAAAGGTAGAAATGTCGTCATTGAAAAAAAATTCGGAGCTCCAGACATTGTTAATGATGGAGTAACTATTGCCAGAGAAATAGAACTGGATGATCCTTTTGAAAATATAGGGGCCAAATTAATCGAACAAGTTGCTTCGAAAACAAAAGATAAAGCAGGCGATGGAACAACAACTGCAACGGTTTTAGCTCAAGAAATGGTTCAAGAAGGTCTAAGGAATACTGCAGCAGGTGCAAGCCCAATCGAGTTAAGAAGAGGTATGGCCAAAGCAGTATCTCAAATAGTAGAAGACCTAAAAAGCAAAAGTAAATCCATTAGCGGAGAAGCTATTAAACAAGTAGCAACTGTGAGTGCTGGTGGAGACGAAGAAGTTGGAGAAATGATTGCTAAAGCTATGGATAAGGTTAGTTTTGACGGTGTAATAACTGTTGAAGAATCAAAGTCACTAGCTACTGAACTTGATATAACTGAAGGGATGGCATTTGATAGAGGATATAGCTCACCTTATTTCGTTACTGATGAAGAGAGGCTAATTTGTGAATTTGAAAATCCTCTTTTATTAATTACTGATCAAAAAATTAGTGCAATTGCAGATTTAGTTCCTGTTCTCGAAAAGATACAAAAAACCGGATCACCCTTAATTATTCTTGCTGAAGAAGTTGAAGGAGAAGCACTAGCAACTTTGGTTGTAAATAAAAATCGAGGAGTTATTCAAGTTGCTGCTGTTAGAGCACCGTCTTTTGGAGAAAGGCGTAAAGCTACTCTAGGTGATATTGCTGCACTTACTGGCGGAATTGTTATTAGTGAAGATAAAGCAATGAGCCTTGAAAACATTGAGTTATCTAATCTAGGCAAGGCGAGAAGAGTAACCATAACTAAAGAGAGTACGACTATTGTTGCTAATGAAAGCCAAAATAAAGATGTAACGAACCGAATTGCGTCTATTAAACGTGAACTAGATCAAACTGATTCTGAATATGATCAAGAAAAATTAAATGAACGGATTGCAAAACTTGCAGGAGGTGTTGCTGTTATTAAAGTTGGTGCGCCGACCGAAACAGAGTTAAAAAACAAAAAACTTCGAATTGAAGATGCTTTAAATGCTACTAGAGCAGCCATTGAGGAGGGAATTGTTCCAGGTGGGGGCACTACTTTACTTGAACTCAGCAAAGGATTGGAGCCATTGGCAAGTCAACTCAAAGGAGATCAAAAAACAGGCGTTTTAATTATTAAAAAAGCCCTGAAAGCTCCTGCAAAACAAATAGCTATCAATGCCGGCATGAATGGAGATGTAGTCGTATCTGAAATTGAGAGACTTGGGAAAGGCTTTAACGCAATCACCGGGGAATATGAAGACCTTTTGAAAGCTGGAATATTAGATGCTGCAAAAGTAATACGACTAGCTCTTCAAGATGCTGTTTCAATCGCTTCACTATTGATAACAACAGAAGTTGTAATAGCTGACAAACCTGAACCACCATCAGCCCCTGGGGCAGAAGGCGGTGGCGATCCAATGGGTGGAATGGGTGGAATGGGTGGAATGGGCATGCCTGGAATGGGTGGAATGGGTGGAATGGGTGGAATGGGCATGCCTGGAATGGGCATGCCTGGAATGATGTAATAAAAAAAGTATATTAAAATCAAACTTTAAGTGAACAAATTATAGGTACATTTAATAATCAATCTAACCATATATCCATTTTTTCAAATAAGAATAATTTGGAAGAGGAGGAATTGGTATTAATTTAGGCACCTCATTTACTTTTATATTTTTTCTCACTTGAGAGTTCGTGAAAAGATTCTCATTATATTCATTACTTGGACTAACCTGTGTCACTTCAGGAAGTTTTCTATCCTCATTTAATTTATTATCTAAATTTTCTATTTCTTTTGTATCAACAGTAGACTTTGGTGTTCCTAAGTTTGAATCTGTAACTTTGATTAGCGGTTGATCTTTTGATAAGTTCATAACTTGAGGGATCTCACCTTTTATTTGTTCTTGATCAGATTGATCGCCAACATTTAATGTCTTTATTTCTTCCAAAGAAGGAAGGCTATCTACTCCAAACCTATGAGCCCATTGTCCTTTCAATAAAGAAAATAATTCTTTCTCATCTAATTTTAAAGCCTCAGCCATTTGACGTTGAAGCTCAACTTTGCGAAATTCCACAAGAAAAATTGATTGTTGTGCTCACGATATCAAGTCAATTTGCGATTTAAAAGTGGCCGCACCAAAAAAAACAATCCTATTGTAAGAATCAATAAAGTAAATAAACATGTATAGCCTGTTAATTCTCCATATGGCGCATGAATGAGGACGGAATTCAAATCAAATGAATTTTCATAGGCTGATCTAATTGGTTCTATAGCAAATGTCAAAGGATTTATAGATGCAATCCAAGCCAACCACATAGGCATAAACGAAAGAGGGGCCAAAGCTGTGCTCGCAAAAAGCAACGGCAAATTAACTATAAAAATAACAGCAATCAGCTCTATATGCCCAGGCAAAAGGAAAGCCAATCCAAGACTTAATGCCGTAACAGCAAAAACTAAAACCAATAAAGTAATAAAAACCAATAACAAGCCTGCAAAACCTGGCCATCCGTAACCTAAAAGTGCTGCCGCAGCCATAATCACAAAACTTTGAAGTAGACTTATTGAAGTTATATAAATAACAGAAGAAAAAATTATTGAACTTCTACTTATTAGAGGTGCAACCAAAAGTCGATTTAAGAATCCAAATTCCCTATCAAACATTACTGGCAAGCCAGCATTAAGTGCTCCACTAAATGCAGTAAAAACTATTAGTCCTGCGCCAAGAAATTTCCCATAACTAACACCACCTGGAAGGAAATCAACTGGTGCATTAGAAAACAAAGCAGAAAATAATATAAGCCATATCAGAGGCTGAAGTATGCCTGCAACAAGAGTGGATGGACGGCGCATTAACTGCAAAAAGAGTCTCTTAGTTAATGCATTGGTTTCAAGTAATAAATCCTGAAAGGAATTTATTGTGGAATGGTTATTTTCTTTTGAGGAATTTGAAGAGATCATGACATAATTCTTTGTATGTAAATAATTCAGAATGAGATCTACTTTACCTATCTCATTGATTGCTTCTTTTCCAATTTCAAATCTCTTTTTCCCGCCAACTCAAGTTCTGCATCCATAAGCGTCTTACCAGTAGATTGTAAGTAAACATCATCTAAGCTAGGACGGCTATGAGAAAGTGCAAACACCTCAAAGTTCTCCTCATTAAGATGTTCCCTTAATCGAGGCAAAACATCTTCACTTTCAACGACAAGATTCAAGGAAAATCCTTGAGACTTGTTAATCACCACTTCGTAAACACCTTCAATATTTTTCAAAATACTTCTGACCAATAACGATTCTTCATCATCACTAAACTCGCGTACTCTTAGAACAACTCTATCCCCTCCAAGTTTCTTCTTAAGACTTTCAGGAGATCCAGAGGCAATTACACGACCGCAATCAATTATTGCCATTTCATCAGCAAGAGCATCAACCTCTTCTAAGTAATGGCTACTCAAAAGAATTGAAGTCCCTTGATTTCTAAGTTCTTTTAGTAATCCCCAGATAACTGATCGACTTTCAATATCCAATCCAACAGTTGGTTCATCCAATATTAACAGGCTCGGGTTATGTAGTAAACCAGTAGCTAAATCAAGCCTTCTCTTCATTCCCCCAGAGTAAGAACCACATCTTCGATCTATCCAATCACCCATATCAAGTCTTTCAACAAGCTCTGATATCTTTTGCTCCTTGAAACTCCTTTTCAGGTGATATAAATCACCTTGCAACTGGAGCAATTCTTTACCTGTAAGAATCTTATCAATGGCAACCTCTTGAGCAACATACCCCACCTGTTGCCTTACCATTCTTGGGCTTAAAAGGGCATTCCGACCAGCAACCAGAACCTCGCCAGAGTCTGGCTCAAGCAACGTACAAATTATCCGTAATGTTGTGCTCTTTCCCGCACCATTAGGGCCAAGCAATCCATACAATTTACCTTTCGGTATCTGTAAATTAAGTCCTCTTAAGGCATCAATACCCCCATAAGACTTAAAAAGATCTTTAAGTTCAATGATAAACATTTCAAAAAGAAGACCTACTCATCAATAGAAATCAATGAACCTAATTTAAGTACATGAATAATGAAATAAAGATATCAAGGTAAAAATTTTCTTTTTTAAATATTAAAAGACATTAGTGGCAACTTCTCCAACCAATGAAATCAACTGGTTATTAAACTCAACAGCCATTGGCAATCGACTGACGACAAGTAAAAAGCATACTCCAAACATATAAAGAATAGACCATCTAAAAAGTCCTTTAGCAACTTCAAGGTTTTCAGGATTTTGATTTAATTTTCCAATCATTTGAAGAAGCCTGCCATTGTAAGGGAGCAAAAGGATCACATAAAACAATCCTCCCTCAGGTAAAACAAAAGCACCTAGCATGCTTAAGAAAACTGTTAACCTACCGTAAACAGCAATAGCTTTTGCGGTAACAATAGGACCTCTAACAACTGGCAGCATTGGGATTCCTACAGACCGATAGTCATCCTTCAATAAAATGGCCAAGGCCCAAAAATGAGCAGGGGTCCAAACCATTACCAACGCAAATAACCACCAACCACCTAATCCAACGTGGCCTGTCGCAGCTGCTGCTCCTACCAAAGGAGGGATAGCACCCGCCACACCACCAAAAACAATATTTTGTGGAGTTCTAGTTTTCAACAAAGCTGTATATAAAAGAACGTAACTACACAAGCCAAGTAAAGACAATCCTGCTGCCAAGCAATTCACTCCACCTATCAACAAAACAGATGCTGCAAGGGTACAAGATATAGCACCTGCAAAAACAGTATTAGGGGAGAGCTTTCCTGAAGGTAAAGCTCTCCCACTAGTTCGCTTCATTTGCTTATCGAGGTCCTGCTCCCAAAGACAATTCAGAGCGCCAGCAGCTGCTGCTGCCAAAGCACCACCACCAAGAGTGCACACAAGTCGAGGAGAAGGTAATGGCCAACCTTCAGACAAAGCCATCCCTCCAATTGTTGTTGCCAACAGAAGAGGAATCAACCTAGGTTTTGCGACTTCTAGCCATGGAGGCAAATGAACCTTTTTACGTGAAGGGACGACATCGTCTCTAGTTAGAGTTTCGTTAAAGGTTTCTGAGGTTGAACTAACCATTACAAGTCTCCAAATTTGGTGAATCGATAGTTTCTAATGTTCCAGATAGAACAACATTAGGTCCTTTAAAAATCAATGCAGAAATAGAAGCAATTAATAAAGCGGCCACAAGTTGATGAGCAATAACAAGTAAAGGTTCTGTCAAACCAACACTTATAGAAAATATTCCAAGAGTCACTTGAAGGGATATGAGTGCGACAACTCCAAGTAAATAAAGCCACAACTTACGCAGCCAATGACTAAACAAAAAGCCACTGAAAACAAATATCAATACAAATAAAGTCACAGGAATGGCAGTGATCTTATGTAACTCAAGCAATTGACAAGAATCACCTAGGCGTAAGCATCTTTGAGCAGCCCAAGAAGTTGCCACCCTACTGCCCAAAAGAGATTGAATTATTAAAGAAATAAGCGAAAATACACCCAAGAGACGCCACCAAATAGGTGCAAGAGAATCACTGGAAGAAAGCAATATCTGAGTTATCGCACTTATAGCTGCAACTAAAGTCAATGCAACAAGCAAATGGGCAATAACAATAAAAGACGGTAATAAATCAAGGACTGTCAAAGCACCAAGTGCTCCTTGAATCCCTACCAAAACAACCAACCCTCCATAAGCCCAAGGGAGCCAGTTTTGTAATTGAGGTCTCCAATACAATGACAAGACAAACTGCACAAACAGAACTAATCCAATCAAGAAGGCATCTAATCGGTGAAACCATTCCAGAAAAACCTGTAAGTTCATTTGCTTCCCAGGCAATAAGGAACCAAAACATAGTGGCCAGTCAGGGCATGCCAAGCCAGCATCCATTACCCTTGTTGCACCTCCAATAACTACAAGAGCAACTAAAGCAACTAGCAGGTGAGAGGAAAGCTGAGCGAGACGTAATTGAACAGGAGAGGGAAATAAAGTCTTCACAAAGTCAAAAGCCCTTTAGAAAAAGGAGTTCATTTCTTAAGGTAGCGATTAGCAAGGCGACGTCACCTGAATTAGAGGACAGCAAGATATATGCATCAGCATAAAAATATTAATTTCATCATGAATTAACAATCAATAAATACATAAAGCACTAGTTCTCCATAACCTAAAGTTGTTAATGGGCAGTTCCGTGCCAAAAACCTCAGCCATCTTGACCCTAATTATCAGCATATCGTTGGCTGTCTTAGGTGTTTGGATTGCTTACAACATAAAAATGCTGCCAATAGAGGCAAGCCAAAATTCTCCTGTTTACGATGAATTATTTAAAGTCCTTTTTATAATCGGAACCATTTTATTCATTGGGATGGTTGCCATCGTTCTTTATAGTCTATTTCAATTTAGAAGACGTGCTGGTGACGAAGGCGATGGGATACCACTAGAAGGGAATATATCTCTTGAGATTTTTTGGACTGCAATACCAGCCATAGTTATTTTATTTGTAGGCCTTTACAGCTATGACATTTATGATCGCATGGGTGGAATGAGTCCTTTAATGCACCATGAAAATTCAAGCAATAGTAATCCTTTAGACCAAAAAATCTGGGGAGGGATAGGGTCCGATTCTATCGAATCATCGAATACAGATAATTCAATGGTTCTTCCTATAGAGTTAACAGCAATGCAATTTGCATTTATATTTCACTACCCAAAAGGAGACATAATTACTGGAGAATTACATGTTCCAGTAGGTAAAAAAGTGAGTCTCAAAATGGAATCAAAAGATGTTATTCATGCATTTTGGGTTCCGCAATTCAGATTAAAACAAGACGTGATACCAGGTCAACCTACTGTTTTAAACTTTACTCCAACTAAAGCGGGTACCTACCCGATTGTTTGTGCCGAATTATGTGGTCCTTATCATGGGGGGATGAGATCTAATGTAATAGTCGACGAGCTTAATGAGTACGATAATTGGTTCCAACAAAATGCAAAAGAAACCATTTAAATGTTATGACTATTTCACTAGATCCTACAAATCCAAGTTCAAAAAAATTACAGCCAACTGGTTGGCTGCGTTATTTTAGCTTCAGTCTAGACCACAAAGTAATTGGGCTGCAATATCTAATTTGCGGATTCATCTTTTATCTTATTGGAGGTGCACTTGCAGGTGCAATTCGCATTGAATTGACAAGTCCCTTATCAGATTTCATGCCAAGAGAAGTTTATAACCAGGTCCTAACATTACATGGCACTATTATGATCTTTCTTTGGATTGTTCCTGTAGTCAATGGTGCATTTGGTAATTACTTAATCCCTTTCTATGTGGGTGCACGAGACATGGCTTTCCCACGTCTTAATGCAGTTGCATTTTGGTTAATACCGCCTTCAGGGTTAATGCTTATTAGTAGTTACTTCATTAATGGGGCTGCCCAGTCTGGCTGGACAGCATATCCGCCTTTAAGTATCACAACACCCGCTGCAGGACAAATTATTTGGATTCTTAGTGTTTTGCTTTTAGGTGGAAGTTCTATATTTGGAGGCATAAACTTTATTGCAACCATCCTAAAACTACGAAGACCTGGTTTAAAACTAATGCAATTGCCTATGTTTTGCTGGGCAATGCTCGGAACAAGCCTCCTAGTTGTAATTTCTACTCCCGTTCTTGCAGGTACTTTAATTCTTCTAAGTTTTGATATCGTTGCCCACACTGGTTTCTTCAACCCTAATCTTGGTGGGAACGTTATTGTTTATCAACATCTCTTTTGGTTTTACTCTCATCCTGCGGTTTACATAATGGTTTTACCTGCTTTTGGACTGGTAAGTGAAATACTTCCGGTTCATTGCAGGAAGCCACTCTTTGGTTATGCCACTATGGTCTATTCAATAATGGGAATAGTTGTCCTTGGATTAATTGTATGGGCACACCACATGTTCACAAGCGGTACTCCTCCATGGATGCGATTATTTTTTACAATTGCTACATCGTTTATAGCCGTCCCTACAGGTATAAAATTCTTCAATTGGGTGGCAACTCTATGGGGAGGAAAAATTTCTCTTAATTCTGCAATACTTTTTTCATGTGGTTTTATTGTAAATTTTGTACTTGGAGGTATAACAGGTGTGGCTTTGGCTCAAGTTCCATTCGACGTACATGTACATGATACCTACTTTGTAGTTGCACATTTTCATTACATAGTCTATGGAGGTTCTGTATTCGTAATCTTTTCTTCTATTTATCATTGGTTCCCTAAATTTACGGGAAAAATGCTTAATGAGAACTTAGGAAGGTTTCATTTTGCTCTTACATTTATTGGATTCAACCTTTGCTTCGCACCACAGCATTGGCTTGGGCTTAATGGTATGCCAAGACGAGTCGCGGAATATGACCCTCAATTCGAACTTGTTAATCAAATAAGCAGCATGGGTGCCCTTCTAATGGCCTTAAGTACACTTCCATTCCTATTTAATGTATTTCAAAGTGCTTTTCAGGGTAAGGATGCTGGAGACAACCCATGGAAAGCATTAACCCCAGAATGGCTAACAAGCTCACCTCCACCAGTAGAAAATTGGAAGGGAGAAGCACCTCTTGTAATTGAGCCTTATGGATATGGAAAAAATAACTCCCAACAAGAATCAAAAATTACCAAATGAAATTGCAATGACATCTGTAGCCCCCAAACAACAATCCTCTCAAAACACAATTTCAGAGACTGAAGATCATGAAGACTTCAGACTATTTGGTCTAATCGCTTTTTTAATAGCAGATGGGATGACATTTGCTGGTTTTTTCGCGGCTTACCTAACCTTTAAAGCAGTCAATCCACTTCCTGCTGGTGCAATTTACGAACTTGAGCTACCTCTACCAACATTAAACACAATATTACTTTTGGTAAGTAGTATTACTTTTCATCGAGCAGGGAAATTTCTAGAAAAAAGGGACTCAAGGGCATGTCAAAAGTGGTTAATCATTACGGGTCTACTAGGTGCTGCTTTTCTAGTAAGCCAAATGTTTGAATATTTTTCTTTACCTTTCGGTCTAACTGACAACCTCTTTGCAAGTACTTTCTATGCTTTAACTGGATTTCATGGACTGCATGTAACTCTAGGCTCAATAATGATTTTAATTGTTTGGTGGCAAACACGTACACCTGGAGGAAGAATTAATTATGAAAATAAATTCCCCTTTGAAGCTGCAGAGCTATATTGGCATTTCGTCGATGGCATTTGGGTGGTTTTATTCATCATCCTCTACCTTCTTTAAAGGGTAAATATTGATACCAAGGAAGATAATTCCTAATAATTTCTTGCCACAATTCAACTTATTAGTCAGAATTAAAGTAATTAAAAAAACTGGCAAATGCTTGTAGGAAAAGAGCTACTAGACAAAGCTAGATCTTTAAGCAATCGTCCCGAAGACGAAATTGCTAAAGGATGCGGTTATGTAGGGCCAAGTGGACGAGTTTTGCGCAAGAGTTTTTACAGAGCACTTGTAGAAGCCAAGGGCTACAAACTACGTTCTAATGGACCTGGCAGGGCCGGTAATAGATCTTCAAGAGGTCGACAAGCCGAATTCCGAACACGTGTGCATGGGAATGGGAATCTCCTTATTGGTCATGCCTACACAAAGAAGCTTGGGTTGGAACCTGGCCAAGAATTTCGTATCGATGTACGTAAAGAATCAGGAGCAATTAGCCTTTTGCCTCTAAAGCCGAAAGAATAGATTAAGTAAAATAGCAGCTTCACTCTTAACTCCAACCTTGCTCTTGCAACCAATCTCGAGAAACATCTGAGTTGTTGTTTCTTTCGAGATATTGCACGCTATTCTTATTATTCAAGAGCTTTTCAGCATATTTAGCCATAAGATCTACCTCCAAATTAACTATCTTTCCTACCGAAAGATAATGCAATGAAGTATTTTCCCAGGTATGAGGGATAACAGCTATCGAGAAATCGGTTCCATTTTCACTAGACTCTGCAACTGTAAGGCTAATACCATCTAGGCAAATGCTGGCTTTATTACATATATACCTAGAAAACTCTTTATTTTTCCATCTAATTTCAACGATCCATGAATACCTCAACTTATCAATAGATTTAACTTCTCCTATTCCATCTACATGACCACTAACTAAATGCCCACCCAACCTATCAGTCAATTTTAAGGCGGGCTCTAAATTCACAAACGAATTCAAATCGGCTTTACCCCCAAGTGTAGTTCTACTTAAAGTCTCTTCACTAACATCTGACAAGAAGCCATTACTAATGCATTCGGACACAGTCAAACACACTCCATCAACAGCAATACTGTCTCCTAGCTTTATTGGGGCAAAAGGCTCACACCCATCAATTAAAACCTTTGCTCCATAGCGTTTGATTTTCCCAATAGATTGAATCAAGCCTGTAAACATATAAATAATACTGAGGTGAGAAATTAGAGTTGAAATCTAATTTAATCCTAATTGAAAAAATTGAGTTAACACAACATCTTAAATCACAAAGAAAATATATATCGTTTTAAAAAGACAACACATTGTCAGGTAAATACTTCTATCAGATATCTTTTATGCATTATTCCAAATTTTAGTAAATTCTTCTTTTGACTCATCAGATAAAAGGGGCAAGGACCAGCAATTATTCCAATATTTTTGATTTAAAAGTGGGTCCAAATTAAAATTACCAGAAACTTTTGGTATGATATTATCTAAATAAGAATAATTATAGGAAGGAAAAAATCCCCTTGGAATTATCTTCGCAAGAGTGGGCTTAGACCAAGACTTACTTATCCAACCCAATGGTATTGAATTAGAAGATCCTTTAGGTCTAACAATCACAATCCAATTTAAAGGCGCGCCAAAATTCGGCAAAAAAGCACTCAAGCGAGGGTCCTGAAATAAGCTCGGATAACATCTATTTAAGGGAAGAACAGCTGCCTTGGCTCTCCCAGAAAGGATCCAATTCAAAGCATTCTTATCATCAAAAGCTTTGGCTTGCTGCTTTAATTTCGTTAAATAATTTAAAAACCCCATTTTTTTTGCAATAGAGATTAATAAATATGGACTTTCTGGAAAGATAACTTTACCTTTCAAATCATCTCTTAATAAAATATCCCATGAAACACTTTTATCAGTGATGATTGAATTCTCATTCCTAAAAAGAATTACCCAGGGACTAAAAAAAAAGGGGAAGACTTTTTTATCATATCCACCAGGTAAGTTATTAATAAATGAAATAGCTTTATCATTAATATTATAATTCAACTGCTCTAAATCTAAGTCAATCAATTCCTTAGGGGAAACTTTATTCAACCAACCATCCTGAAGAATTAACAAGTCTTCTTTTTCAATTATTTTAATAGGGCTTTTAAAAGATTGAAAGTCCCAGTCTTCAGGAAGAATTGCATATAATTCTTCAGGTAAAGAAAACTTATCACCTCTAATTAGAAAATTGGTTTTGTAGGGGGCACAACCAGTCAAAGAAAGAAGGCTAGAAATCAAAGTTAGTCGAATAAATTCTCTTCTCTGTAAAATTAAATCTTTCATTTAGCTAAATTAACTTTCAAATGAGATTTTAGTTGTCTCATCATTCAATTGTTTAACAGCGTCATCACATGACTGAATAAATTCTATAGAGCTAATCCCTTTTAATTGCGCCAAGAGAGTCAGAGCACCAGCACCAACTCCTTCTTTAATATATCCTTTCTCATAATCTCTTAATACTTTTTCAGTACTTGTCTTAAACCTAAGTCCCGAAGCTAATCCAACTAAATTCACCTTAAAATGTTTACCGACTTCATTCATTAGCTTTAAAAAAGAGCTATTAGTTTCACGAGAAGAAAGAGACTCTTCTAACAACCAAGAGGTAGTGCCTATTGCAACCCCCTCTACAAAAGCTGATCTAAAATCTAAATTAACTTCTGATAGTGCCAGAGCCAAGATTGCGAGCATTTGACTACCTCCACCTAGTAAAACAGATTGATTAGCATGCCTTGCACCTAGCAATATCCCAACAGCAATAGGCTGAAAAGGGTCGCCAACAGCTGCCATTAATGACTTGGGAGAGAATTTTTTATCTAGTTGAGCATTCGACAAACCCTTGTTCACTAATTTTTTTTTCAACTCAAATGGAGGCTTACGCGCACTACCACTTATCAAGCCATCCACTGACAAGCCTAATCCTGACATTACCGCATAAGCGGTAGTCGTCCCCCCAGGAACGCACTCAGTTAATAGTAAAGGCTTCGATAAGCTTTTCCCTATTTGAAATCCTTTGTCTATTAAACGATTAACCCTCTCAATCTCCATAGCTTTTCCTGAACTTAGACATTGAGCAGGGCCTACAGATTGCGAATCAAGTTGCACATGAGGGAAGTTAGGTTCTTGGCTTAAACCTGAAGTAAGTATTAAAGGTCTAACGCCTAAGAAACTACTAGCAACGTGACTAAGAAGAGCAGGAGAGACCCCAGCCTCTAGCTTAGGCAAAGGCCATTTTCTTAATCGCAATGGTCCCTTCAACAAAAGCTCTGCATCTGCAACAGCGGTATAACGACGTGCGGCTGAAGTTGCTCCAGCAGCGGAAATCCCTTCTACTTCTGCAGTAAGAGATCCAGCTAAGATCAAAACCAATCTAAAATTGTCTAGTGATTCTTCCCATTCTTTTGTCAACCTATGAATCATTGACATTGTTATGCCTGGCCCAAAAGCCAACACACCAGAAGGTAACTTTATCGGTTGGTCACATTTAACCATCCGCTTTAATTAAGAAGGGTCCAGAGAAATCAATCCACTTAACAAGCTTGGAGGCTCAGGTATAGATTCCTTAAGCCTAGGGAAAATCCAAAAAGCTAATGCATGCAAACAAAAAACATAAACAACTTCCTGTATAACAACAAGAGTAATGGCCATTAATTGGACATGCATCATGTCAGGGCTATAAGGAAGGCTAAATAAATTCAAAATCTTTTCAAGTAAAGAAAATCCTGCTCTAGTGATAATGACCCACAAATTTTCTCCAACCAATATAGAAAGAACAGCTACTCGAACAAGAAAACCTGAGGTGCCAATTGCTGTACCAATAGTCCAACTTATCCACCAACTTAATCCTTTTATCCAACTCCATCCTAACCAAAGAGACAAAAAACCATACGGGAACAAAATCAAAGGGCCTCGAAATGGCCCCATTAGCACTACCAATAACAAAACTGTAAGAACAACCGCCTCAAAAGCAGTCTTAAATCCACGCCTATGCATTAATAAAATTAATGGCAAGGGAAGCGCTAAGCGAAAAACCGCCCCACCAATTGGCAAATAGTACAGAGCTATCCAAATCAGAGATGTTACCGCCGCCAAATAAGAAGTTTCTACAATTTTCAAAGCCTGCCTTTTGCTTAAATTATTAGAGCCAGGGAACGATTGAATCTTTTGGTCTTTTAAATCAATCAAAACTTATTCTCCTTTGAAGGGGAATCATTTAAATTTCCTTTAAAATTAAAACGCTCAATTCTCTCCACTTCAAATTCTATTCCAGCCTCTCTTAAAGCTTCAGTAACAGTTTCAGCTGGAGCTGAAGGGTTAGCAGCCGACAACCTCAATATAATTCTATAAGGTTGAGGCTTATATTTCTTACTAATTACTTTAAGAGCTGATTTGTTTTTGTTTGGCTTTTCAATCTTTACAACTTTATTATTTTTATTGACTTGAATTTCATTTTTAAGAACATCTTTATTTAGTAGATCTTTTGATTTTGGTTTAGCCTTATTAATTATTTTCTTCCTACTTAAATTATCAAGAGATTCTTTTATTTCTAATCCTTTTATATCAATTTCTGTTTTTTCTGGACTATCAAAGCTGGCGGCTAAACGATCACCAATAGGAGTGCTTGAGCAAGCTTGTAAAACCAGAGCAAAAGCAAAGACTATTAACCTTAAAAAAAAATATCTTTTCAAATAAATAGCTTTCATTACTTTTTCTCAGCACTAATAACTCTTACTGGACTTGCTCTTAACCTTCCTGTTTTAGTAGTTGCCATACTTGGACGCTTCTTTGTTTTAATGTCTTTTTTCTCAATAGTTTCTTTACTCGATTTAGTAGTTTTTCTTGAAGAAGTAGTTTTCTTTCTAGGTTTTTTCTTAGTCCCTTTTTTAGCTGTTAATAATTCAACCGCTTCGTCAAGAGTAATATCGTCTGCCAACTTGCCTTCTGGCAATGATGCATTTATTTTCCCTTGCTTAACGTATAAACCATATGGGCCATTAAAAACTTGAATATTATCTTTCTCACCCTCTGGAACACCTAAATCTTTTAAAGCAATCCTCCCCCCTCTTCCTCTTTTAGGCACAGCTAGTAATTCAAGAGCTCTGTCAATATCAACTGACAAAACATCATCTTCCGCCTTTAGTGAGCGAAAATCCTTTTCTCCTTTACCTTTATCCCAAACAATATAAGGTCCAAATCTACCTAATCCTGCCTGAATTTTACCTCCTTCAGCATGATCTCCTAAAAATCTTGGTAACTGAAGTAAACCTATTGCCTCTTCAATAGTTAAATCCTCTGGTTTTACGCCTTTTGGTAATGAAGATCGTTTAGGGTTGGGGACTTTTTTTGAGGTTTTATCCGCCAAAACTTTAATTGCAAGCTCAAGATCAACTTGATCCTCTTTGACATCCTCTGGTAAAAGAACATTCGATTTTCCACTTTTAATATATAAGCCATGTGGGCTACTAAATAATTGAACATTATCTTTTTTACCTTTAGGAATTCCAAGATCCTTGATTTCTTCTACAAGTCCCCTTTGTACATAAGGTCCATACTTACCAATCAATAAATAAATCTTTTGTCCTGTCAATGAATCCATACCAATTGATTCAGGTCCATCGGCTTTCTGTTTTAAAAGCATTTCTGCTTTATCTTCATCTAAGTCTGCAGGTGTAATTTCCTGAGGCAAAGTTGCTGTAATGGGTTTCCCATCATCACCTAATTGCTTAGATTCAAGATAAGTTCCATATTTTCCAAGTCGAACTAAAGAAGATAGGCCTTCCAGAGATACCGAACGAAACTCACCTCCATCGATATCTCCTTCTCTACTATGAACTTGGGATTCAAGACCTTCGTCACCTTTATAGAAAGTTTTCAAATAAGGAATCCAATTAACCTTACCAGTGGATATTTCATCAAGTGTTGACTCCATTCTGGCTGTAAAACTTGTATCAACCAAATCAGGGAAATGCTCTTCAAGAAGGGCCGTAACAGCAAACGCAGTAAAGCTTGGAGTCAAAGAATTATTCTGAAGAATCGAATAACCACGATCAACAATTGTCCCAATAATGCTGGCATAAGTCGATGGACGACCGATCCCTTCATTCTCAAGAGTTTTCACTAATGAAGCTTCGCTATATCTTGCAGGAGGCTGAGTCTGATGCCCGACCGCCTCTGTATTTTTAGATTTCGGCAAATCACCCACTTTCAAACTAGGCAGAAGAACTTCTTGCCCTTCTAAAGCGCTTTCGGGATCATCGCTTCCTTCAACATAAGCCCTGAAAAACCCAGGGAAATCAATTCTTTTACCGCTTGCCCGAAAAACAGCTTGAGAAACCTCTATTTCAACAGAAAGCATTGTCAAACGAGCATCGGCCATCTGACTAGCAACAGTCCTCTTCCAAATCAATTCATACACAGATAGATCACGTCCCTGCAAATTTGTTTCGCTTGGAGTTTTAAATACTTCACCAGAAGGTCTAATAGCTTCATGAGCCTCTTGAGCATTTCTTGCTTTATTTTTAAATTGACGAGGTTTATCACTTAAATATTCTTTTCCATAGCGAGATGAAACACAGCCTCTCGCAGCTTGAATTGCTTGCTCTGACAAATGAACTGAATCAGTACGCATATAAGTAATGAAACCCCTTTCATATAAACCTTGAGCACATCGCATAGTCTCTCTCGCAGAAAGACGCAATTTCCTATTAGCTTCTTGCTGAAGAGTACTAGTGGTAAAAGGAGGAACTGGTTTCCTAAGTGTTAATTTTTCGTCAACTGAACAAACTTTCCATTCTTCTAAAGAAAGTTTATGCGCTAGCGACTTTGCATCTTCCTCGGTTAGCAATTTAACTTTTCGACCTCCTTTCAAGTCACCAGTAGCCTCGTCAAAGTCACTCCCTGTTGCAACTCTCTTGCCTTCTAAAGATATAAGTTTGACATCAAATTCTGCTCCTTCTTTTTCAAGTCTCGCCTTAAGATCCCAATAAATTGCACTTCTAAATGCTCTTCTAGATCTCTCACGCTGAACAAGCAATCTTACGGCAACAGATTGTACCCTTCCAGCAGATAACCCCCATGAAACTTTTTTCCACAGAAGAGGTGACAAAGTATATCCAACTAATCTATCCAATATTCTTCTAGTTTCCTGAGCATGAACCAACTCCATATCAATTTCTCTAGTACTAGAAAGGGCTTTTGATATTGCTTCTTTTGTAATCTCGTGAAATACCATTCTTTTAACTGGAACTTTGGGCTCAAGCACATTCAATAAATGCCAACTAATACTTTCCCCTTCTCGATCTTCATCAGTTGCTAACAAAACCTCACTGGCCCCTTTCAAGGATTGTTTTAATTCCTTGACAACCTTTTTCTTATCCTTTGGGACAACATAAAGAGGATCAAAATCGGCTGTTGTATTCACTCCAATGTTTGCCCATTTTTCACCTTTATGTTTTGCAGGTATTTCAGAGGCATTATTGGGCAAGTCTCTTACATGCCCCATAGAAGCAAGTACTTGAAAGTCTTTTGGCAGAAAACCCTTAATGGTTCTCGCCTTAGTAGGGCTTTCAACAATGACAAGAGTATGAGCGGTTGACATCAGATCAAATTTTCCTCTCTTATTATTTATCGCACTAGATAGCAAGATGCATAGATCAATATTAAATAAAAGGTATTTTTAATAACTTCGCTAGAGTCATACAAGGAGCCCTGGCCTAAAAAACCCCACTCCCAAGATATTGGAGAATTTTTCCATCTTTTTTTATGAATGCTCCTGCTGAACTTTTAAACCTGTCATTAAATGCAAAAGCTGTACTGCCTGAAGGAGCAGTTTTATTAGCTTTATTGGGAACATTATTGGTCGATTTGGCAGGTGAGCAAACCGCCTCCAGATGGTCTCCACCTATCTGTTATATCGGCCTTAGCTCAGCACTGGTATTGCTAGGTTTGCAATGGAATGCTCAAATTCAAGAAGCTTTTCTTGGCGCTTTTATTGCAGACAACTTAGCAATAGCCTTTAGAGGAGTCATAGCCTTATCAACTTTAGTCTCATTGCTTATCAGCTGGAAATATGCTGAGCAAAATGGAAGTCCTGTTGGAGAATTCGCTGCCATATTGCTTGCTGCAACTCTTGGAGGGATGTTGCTTTGTGGTTCTACTGATTTGGTAAGTGTTTTTGTTTCACTTGAGACCCTCTCAGTAGCAAGTTATTTGCTTTCGGGGTACATGAAACGAGACTCAAAGAGCTCTGAAGCCGCTTTAAAATATCTTTTAGTAGGTTCTGCTGCGGCTGCCGTATTCCTTTATGGAGCTTCCCTTTTATATGGGATTAGTGGAACAACAAACCTTGATGAAATTGGAACTTCATTACTTACAAGTCCTACGCCTTTATCTGCTTTAGCTCTGGTTTTTGTGCTCTCTACAGTTGCATTCAAAATTGCAGCTGTACCATTCCATCAATGGACCCCAGATGTTTACGAGGGTTCCCCGACACCAGTTGTCGCTTTTCTTTCTGTTGGATCAAAAGCAGCTGGTTTTGCTTTGGCAATAAGGGTTTTAGTTGGCTGTTTTGGAGCTTTTGATAATCAATGGAAGCTTCTTTTTACAGTTCTAGCATTACTCAGCATGACACTTGGGAACGTTGTTGCACTAGCCCAAACCTCGATGAAAAGAATGCTGGCTTACAGCTCAATTGGACAAGCTGGATTTGTCATGATTGGTCTTGTATGCGGAACTGAAGAAGGTTTTTCCGCAATGGTTTTATATATGGCTGCATATTTATTTATGAACTTGGGAGCTTTTGCTTGCATTATCCTTTTTTCAATTAGGACTGGTAGTGACAAGATTTCTGACTATGCCGGTCTTTACCAAAAAGATCCCTTAATTACTCTTGGATTAAGTCTTTGCCTTTTATCTTTAGGAGGAATACCTCCAATGATTGGCTTCTTTGGAAAGATATACTTGTTTTTTTCAGGATGGGCAGATGGTCAATATTTATTAGTAATAGTTGGCTTAGTTACATCCGTTATTTCTATTTACTATTATATATCTGTAATCAAAATGATGGTAGTAAAAGAACCTCAAGAAGCTTCAGAAGTTGTAAAAAACTACCCCCTAATAGAATGGAATTCAATAGGTTTACCTTCTTTACGTGTGGCGTTAATCTCATGCGTAATAGTTACAGCAATTGGGGGGATAGTCTCTAATCCA
>QCKO01000004.1 GCA_003215315.1 Prochlorococcus sp. AG-409-P19
AGAATCTCACCTGCTCAAAACGATTGAACTTGAACCTGGTTTCGCAGAAGCTCATCTTAACTTAGGTAACATATGGAAAGATCTAGGGAGATCACAAGAAGCAGAAGCATCTACGAGGAAAGCAATAGAACTAAAACCTGACTTTGCAGATGCTCATGCTAATTTAGGTGCCATATTGATAGATCTTGGGAAAGTACAAGAAGCAGAAATATCTATAAGGAAAGCTATTGAGATTAACCCTAAGCTAACAAAATCATATTATCTTATGTCTCTACTCATTTACTCTTTATCATCTGACAATAAGTGGGAAAAATACCTTTTTTCGGATAACATTTACAAAGATCAAAATGATGTTAGCATTATTGATATTTATTTTGCTAGAGCAAATATTCTAGAGAAGCATTCTGATTTTGATCAAGCTTCAAATTATCTAACGAAAGGAAATAATCTGAATCGGAAAATATATGGATCAAGTTATTTGAGTATAAAAGATTTAATGAAAAAGTTCTCGAAAAAATGGAATTCAAATCATGGCGATGTGCTCAAGGAGGATGATTTGCCAACTCCAATATTCATTGTTGGGATGCCAAGGTCTGGGAAAACAATTACTGAATCTATACTTGCATGTAATGATTCATTGCTAAAATGTGGAGAGAACAATGCTTTAGAGAATGCTGTTGAAATATATTTAGAAGGCGAAAAAAAATCACTAAGCTTATATAAACTATACTTGGACAATTTTCAATACTCTGAGAAGTCATATATTTCAACCACATCCTCAATGAATTTGATTTATACAGGTTTAGTTGCGAGCCATATGGAAAAAGTTAAAATCATCTATTGCTATAGGAATCCATTGGATAACATTAAAGAAGTTTATAGAAAGAATATGGGACTAAGAAGCACTTATGCTACTTCAATAACAGAATTAGCGAATCTTTGGATAGAAACTTACTCATTGATGGAGCAATATAAAAATACTTATCATTCTAAAATCTACTTTTTAAATTACGATAAATTAGTATTAAATATAAAAGATGAGATAAAATCATTACTTTCTTGGCTTGGATGGAAGTATAAAGATAAATATTTAAACCCCAAACTAGAAACAACTACAATAAATTATTCTTCGAGGCTGGATTCTATAGGGATCAACAAATCTCATATTAATTCCTGGAGAAATTATCAGGGTATGTTAAAACCTGCAATTAAAATTTTTAATAACAGCAAAAGTCATAAGAAGTGGATTGAGTCATTACATTAATCACTATTTAAGTTTAATTGAAGGCAAGTGAATTTTGATAGCGTAACTCTGGCTATAAGTTCATTCCATTACTAGAGTAAACTCACAGCAAATACTTTTGGATTAAGTAATGAGTAGAAAGTGAACGGTAAAATATATATTTTCCTTTATAAATTAAAAACTTATACTTTTATCTAATATATTTGCAGGTTTCTCTAAAGAAATTGCTGAGTTCATACTCTTAATTTAGAGTATTTTTTCACGATATCTATCAGTGTTAGTCAAGATCGTGAGGATAGACTCTAAAAGTGTAGTTCCGCTTCTAGACATGCCTACAATAAAAATTCTCTATCATATGACATGAAAAATACTCCAATTCCTAAGAACGGCCAATAAAAGTAATATTTTCTTAATGCCATATAGGATATGGCCATGATACAAAGGATATACAGAACAACTCCTCACGCAAATCGTTCTGTATAAGTAAGACGTCTCTTACGCCAGTGAGCAAGACGTCTTTTTTTTATATAAGGAAATGCCAGCGATAAGATGAATACCCATGCAAGAGTCAGGAAGCCATAGGGGGGAACCTACTACAAGTATGATTAGCAGCCAAATAAAGAACTTCTAAACAGCTATAACAAATCAATAATTCAAAGGCAACAATTTAAAATCAGAATATCAGCATGCTTAGAAGAGAACTTAAATATTCTATAGTCACAATAATAAAAGACTTTAAAATTAATATACAACCTATTTGATTCAATAACGATAAAAAATATGTTCAATCATCAGAGTCGAACAATAGATTTTATAATATTTAGCAATAATAGGTTGCTACAAGGTAATGATTGATCATTACACCTACCAAGAGTGTAAAAAAAACAAAGAAATACTTCTATTAAAAATAAAGAATCTAGAGCATGGGATCAAGCAAGCCGAAGCTATGATTGCAGAATCACAGTTAAATGAAAGCTCCTTAAAATATTTACGTCGTAAAGTTTCAGAATCAAGGCAAGATTTAGAAGCACTTTATTTAATAAAAAAAAACGACTAGGTCTCAATCTCTTGGGTAAAGTCTAGCAATCTTTTCTTCTCTTTCTCTCTTTTTATGCATTGCCCTGTTTTTTTCTTCTAATGAATAGTTCTCTGCACCGAGCTTTAAAAACACAAAATAAAATATTACGGTAGTAAAGAATATACCCAGAATCAATACCATAATCCCTATACTTGCATTAGGAGCTAAGTATTCAAGACCTGAGATAGAACTAATCATAATTCTAATTAAGAAGCAATAAATAAACTAAGTATAGGAAATAAAAACAAATGAATATATAAATCATAAAAGAATAGTGAGATCTATAAAAATCAAAACAATTCTCAATCCTCTTCATAAAGACTAGGAGCAAGAATTAGAAACAAGTACCACCAAGTAAAAATAATTAACGAAATTAGTAATAGTATTATTAGATTATGAAATATTAGCCACATTGCAAATAAAATAGTAGACCCAAATAAAATAATAGACCAAGGCTTACACCAAAATGGCTTTTCTGACCAATATCTCTTTTGAGGATTAACGTCCATAGATTATAAAAAGGTTTTACTCTATAAGTTTTAAGCTAAAATAACATAACACTAAAATGAAGTGATATATATAAAATTTAAATAAATTACGAGAATAAATTAAAAATCATAAAACCAAATAATTCCTAAAAAATCTATCCATTCATCTTAGTTGTTCTTTTAAGGAATATATTTAACATACCTAATCCAAAAACTATTAAGGCAGAAATAATTAGAATGAAAAGGTAAGGTCCGTCAAGGACATTAATATCTCCACTCAGAACATCTCTAATATTGCTACCTCTTATCTGGCTAAGTGTATGCCCACCTGCAACAAAAGGAAGATCAGAGATCAGTATGCTGATAATTAACGCAGGCATAAACTTTTTCCAAGAAAGCTTTGTCAACCCAATTGCATAGCAAACAAAATCAAACCATGAAGTCATTAAGAAGCCAGTCATCAAAAAGAAATTATTTTCCAAATATCGAGAGCTAATGTTTTCAATTTTTTTCATCTGTCTATAGCCTAATATTTTACGAACAAATCCCCTGCCAAGTTTTCTTGAAATAAAAAATGATAAAGAACAAGCTAATAAATCTGCAACAAACATAATTAACATACCTTTATCAATACCATATATATATCCTGCAATTACGGCACAATATGTTCCAGGAACTATCGGTATCAGAATACTAAAAGATCTTAGAATTAAAATCAAAAAAGAAACATAAATACCATTAGTCTCTATATCATTTTGGCTATTCTCTATATAATCTTTAATCAAACTAATATCAAAATATTGATAACAAATAATTAATATAATGATAAATATGATTATCCATAAATATCGAAAAATGATGTGATCAAATAATTCTTTTTTCATAAGATAAATTGTTCTTTTGATTAATTTTTCATGAATAGAAAGTCTATAGAGAAGACTAGATCTCTAGTTGAGGCAAGATCATCATGGTCAAAAAAGCAACGGAAAGGTTAAACCATACTGCAGAAATTCAATCAAGTCCCAAGCGAGCCAATAGATCTTGTCAAATCTATTAGTATCAACTATACAAGTTCACCCATCCTGAAGGGCATTAGAAGAAACAAACACCTCTAAGACTTCGGATTTAACATTTTCTTATCATAGTGAACATATCAAGAAAGCCCCCTCTAATAGTCTGCTTTAACAAGATGATCTGTTAGCTACAACTTTAAAAGAAGTCGAAAGCTAAAGCAATGTTATCAACTATTAATGAACATATAATCAGATGCAAAATATTAAAAGAACATCTGATATGTATTTAATCTCAAAAAATTAATGATTTATTAGAATCCAGAAAGCTAAAGACTGACTAAAGGTACAGTAGCGCTACAAATATCAATTAGGGATTTTCTAAAATTTATCTGCAAACTCTATAAAGGCTTATTATTGTTCTTAAAGTTACTAGCCCATTATGGCTGCCAATCCAAAAGCCGAAGTTATCAAGCCTGCTAGCACAGAATACAGAAGTAAAATATCAACCAAAACAAAATGGATTATTTTTTCATCTTTGTTTTTTGGAATGATAATTGCTATTTCTATACTTGAAACCTTTTTACCAATCATTGCTATAGGATTAATTATAGCTTTTATTTGGAAACAAGCTACTACAAGTAATTAAAAGGTAAATAAAATATGATTTAATCTTATTTATAATCCTATTAAATATTCCTAAGCTTCAACTTACAAACAGCTGTAGCTTCTGAAAGTGGCATTTCACCTGTGTTCCACTTTTCGTAAACACATGAATAAAAAGGTTCATTTGTTGAACTAGCATCATTTTTTTGATCAATTACAGATCTCAAATACTTTGCTTTAGCTTTTAGATATTCTTTTTTATAAGACCAATAAATTATTTCAGCTGTACCTATAAAAAGCACAACAAAAACTAGTACCACAAAAAGATCAATAATAAACATTCAAATTTCCCGGAATATCAATATAATGGGTATTCAAGGTAAATGTCACTTGTAACTAATACTCAACTGTTTGAGACACGAAAGCACACGAGCAAAACTAAGTAATTATTCCTTTGTACTCAATAAATCGTTTCGAAAGCGTGAGTTTTCCTCATTGGAGGTCTTGTAAAAAAAGTTTCTCCAATAAGGGATATCAGCACGATTAATAAGATAACTTGTTAGACAGTTAATAATGTATCTTCTTTCTTTTGCCACTCACAAATCTTTTAATACAAAAGCTCCAGGAACCTGTTTTAAAAGGACACACAAGAACAATCCAATGGAGACGTACCCAACTAAAACATTTGCAAAACCTTATTGATTTTAATGAGGAGGAAATTTTATTAGCCCTTAAAAAAGATCTTCACAAACCGCGGACAGAAGCTTATTTTGAAATTATCGCCTTAAAGCAAGAGCTTAAGGTTGTCCACAAAAACTTAGAGCGATGGATTAAAGATGAACGAATAGAGGTCCCTCTATCATTAAAACCTGCAAATGCTTTTGTAAGAAGCGAGCCTCTAGGTTGTGTCCTAATCATAGGACCATGGAATTATCCTTTCTCATTAACTCTTCAGCCTTTAATTAGTGCTCTAGCTGCAGGAAACACGGCTGTTCTAAAGCCTTCAGAGAATGCTCCAAATACCTCCTCTTTAATAAAAAAACTTATTCAAAAGCATTTCTCAGAAGATGTGGTCTTAGTCATAGAAGGGGATGGTGAAATTGCCTCTGAATTACTGCGACTAAATTTCGATCATATTTTCTTCACAGGAGGTGAGAATATAGGCAAAAAGATAATGTCAGCAGCAGCAGAAAATTTAACTCCAGTCACACTTGAACTTGGAGGAAAAAGTCCTGCCATAATAATTAAAGGTGCTGATATAGAAATAACATCCAAAAGATTAATATGGGGAAAAAGTTTAAATTCAGGTCAAACATGTATTGCTCCAGATCACTTACTTGTTGAAGAAGCTCTTTATTCAGAAGTGGTGGAAAAAATGAAACAATTTATACATAGTTTCTATGGAAACAATCCACTAATTTCAAAGAACTTGGCTAGTATTATTAATCAAAAACAATTTATCAGGTTAAAAGCATTAATTGAAGACTCAAAAAATAAAAAAAGAATTCTTTATGGGGGAGATATCAACGACGAAGCAAGACGTATTAGTCCAACCCTGATAAAACTAGAGGATCAAAATGATCCATTAATGAAAGAAGAAATTTTTGGACCGATTTTACCTATTATTTGCATTAAAAATTTAGACCAAGTAATTTTTGAGCTTCAAGGAAAGCCAAAACCACTTGCAATATATTTATTTGGGGGAGGATCTAAAGAACAAGAGAAGCTAATATCAAAAACCTCTTCAGGAGGTATTTGTTTTAATGATGTAGTTCTTCATGTAGGAGTACCAGAACTACCTTTTGGGGGGGTTGGAGCAAGTGGGATGGGAAGATATCATGGAAAAGCTGGTTTTGACACTTTTTCTCATCAAAAATCAATTTTAAAGAGACCTTTCTGGCTTGATATAAATTTCCGATACCCACCCTATAAAATAGATTTACAATTACTTAAAAAGTTTCTATCTTAAAAAAAATACTAAATTTTAAAAAACCTTAAGTTCTTATGGTAATTCCAGTTAAACATTATATCTTTCAAGAAACTTATAAGGCATGAGATTCGCTTTCTCGTCATTAGTCTTGTTATTGGCTTTAGGAAGTAAGGCATACGCAGATATAGAAATTATACCTAAGCCAGGAGATGATCTAAGAAAAGTTTCTAAAGAGTATAATATAGACTTGAAAACATTAATGCACAAAAATAATATTATAAATGCAAATATATCAATAGAAAATAAAAAAATAATCATCCCTCAAGGAGAAAGACCAGTTACATTAACTAAAGATATTTATTATAAAATAAAACCTGGAGATACTATAAGTAAGATTGCTAGGGAATATAATATAACTAGCCATAAAATAATAAAAAAAAATAGATTAGGCAGTCCATCTCAAATAAAGGCAGGAGATTATCTATTAATTCCTGTAAATGCAGAGAGAAAAAATTCATTAGGCAATAGAAATCTCATCACTAATGATTACCATGAATTAGTCACCTATCATCTAATATCAAAAGGAGACTCAATCTCTAAAATCTCTAATATTCATAATGTAACAAAAGAAACTATAATCGAGCTTAATAAGATAGCAGATCCTGGTCAAATAAAAATTGGTACAAAACTGCTATTAAAAAAACCTTCATCAAGAAATAAATCCTCTTTTAAAACCTATGGAAACTTAAAGATTAACTGGTCTCAATGGGAATATGCTGATGGGAACTATATAACCTCAGCAATTAATCCAAATAAAAAAAACTTTTTTATTGCTGTAAATTGTATTTATAAAAGATTAAACAATACTGACATAAACGGTAACTGGAAAGAATGGGTTTTCCCAACCCAAGATTTTGGATTTTCCCTAATAAAAGATGTCTGCTCTATTGTTCAAAATAATACGGTTAATTAATTTCAGGAGGATCTAATCGATCTGGATCTTCTTCAACGATCTGAATTCTTAACCTTTTACCGCCTGAAAGCTCACCCAAAGAGACTTTAATTTTGGATCCGGTCAAGGTTTGAAGAACTACCAAAAGTTCACGAAGGAAAGGTGTACTACTACCACTTTCTAACCATAATCGTTCTTGCAAGCCATCTAAACGTCTCCATGCAGTATGTAATTTCAAAACAGACGATTCAATAGATTTAGCTTGACCAAATGCATCGGCAAGTAAGCCTAAGGCATCTAATCTTTTAGCCTCATTAGTGGCTTTTTCTAAATTTAAATTCTTATCTTGAAAAGCTCTAAGTGCTACCGATGCCTCTAAGGATTTTCCAATCCATTTTGCAGTATTTGTCATATCTTTAATTGAATCAACCTCTGGCATTTGCCTCAGTGATTCATAAATATCCTTTCTCTGAATTTCAGGCAACTTTGTTAATTCCTTAACTAATGGCGCAACCAATTTTGGAGGTAATAAATTTGCCTGCGTGCGCTCACGAATCTCCTCCGGCAATAAAGGACTTGTTGCAGCCGTAAATTCATCAGTTAGTGATCTGACTTCCTTTCTCGTAATATCTTTACCACTATTCGCGGCCTCAGATATCATCTGCTGCACTTCCGAAGGAGCTTGTGCCGTCTCAATAAATGCCCTCTTCGAGAAATTATTTACACTTTCTTCGTCCAACAATCCTTCTCCAACCAAATCATCTGACGATTCAGCCAATTGAATAAGTGAATATGCCCGACTTTTGCTAATCTCCATTTCTCTTAACCATTGCAAAAATCCTGCGCCCCTTCCCTCTCCTCCTTTTTTTTCTCTCTCCCTGATCGCTCTAAGAATTCGACCCCTCCATATTTCTGTTTGCAAGTCAAATCGATCACAAATAGACCAAGCTTTTTCTAATCGATTCAGAAATTCAAAACTACTTAAATCTTCTTCTTCTGGATCAGGTAAATCCAATTGCAGGATAGGAGATAATGAAACAGGCTTAGTTATCACAAAAATAAGAGCGAGTATTCTGATATATACATTATTACAAAGTAATCAATAAATTGTTCATTAGCTATTTATTAATCACTTAAAGAACTCTTAGGTACAATTTCGTTAAGGATCAATTTTTTTATGCGGCTGATTGAAGCCTAATTCTATATTATCAAACAATAACATCATCAAACTGCCGATTTGACTGTATTTTTATTATTTAATTCTTAACTTCATTTCATTTAATCTGTAGACACAATCATAAGTATATCTGAATTATTTGTATCATCGAGGACTCATGATCATAGAGGAATTACTGACAAAGCTCAGATAATTTTGAGTGTTCTAAACTCATTAACATTTGATATATATTCTTGTGATCATTTACAAGTCTTACTCATAACTTTTCATTAAAAAAATAAAAATAGAATATTTCATATCTCAGTAGCCAAGGGATCACTATCGCGTATCACAAAGACTAAATGTTTGTTCATTAGATAAAACCCTTAACAGGAAAAGGTGTCCTGTTTCTCTTTAACTCGGGTTTAAAAGAATGAGGGAATATAAATCAGGAATCAAAGATCTAGTTCAATCACACAAAAGTCAAGGTCAATTAAATCAGAGAATTCATAGAACCGGCGACAATCTGTGACACTGATGCAAATAAAAACCTAGTCAGAGATAAAATTAGAGTTGAAAACAATGCAAGAGAGTTCAGATGGCTTTCGCTAGAAAAGACAAAGTTCGCATATTGCGCCAAGAATCCTATTGGTTCAATCAAATTGGTGAAATTGTCTCAATTGATAAGTCACCTAAGATGAGATATCCAGTGACCGTAAAATTCGAAAAGTGTGATTTCAAAGCTTTCAGTGGTGTTGATGGAGGAGCAAATACCAGTCAGTTTGCCACAAGCGAACTAGAAGCAGCATCCACATAAAATAAACTTTGCCTGAATTACCTGAAGTTGAAACAGTCAGAAAAGGGCTTCACAAGCTCACTAAAGGTTTTTCTATATCTAGAATAGATGTTTTAAAAGATAGGTCTATCGCCAATATTGAAGGTAAAAATTACTTCATCAATAACTTAAAAGGTGCCACTATAGGAGCTTGGAAACGTAGGGGTAAATATTTACTTTCATCATTAAAAAAACACAATAATCAAGAAAGCAATGGATGGCTAGGTGTTCATCTAAGGATGACAGGTCATTTTAAAATAATTAACGAAGACAAGCCAATTTGTGCTCATACAAGAGTTCGCATCTGGTTCCAAAATGGTAAGGAGTTAAGGTTTATTGACACACGTAACTTTGGTCAAATGTGGTGGGTACCGCCTGAGAAATTACCTCAAGAAGTAATTACTGGTCTGCAAAAATTAGGTCCTGAACCATTTAGCAAATTATTTAACGATGAATATCTACTAAATGCTTTAAATGGGAAAACCCGCTCAATAAAATCAGCTCTATTAGATCAATCAATAGTTGCAGGTGCTGGAAATATTTATGCTGACGAAAGTCTTTTCGATGCTGGAATCCTTCCACAAAGACAATGTAAAAAACTCAACAAAGGTGAAATAAAAAAAATATGTAATAGCTTAATCAAAGTCCTGACAATCAGCATTGGTGAAGGAGGTACAACTTTTAGTGACTTTAGAGATTTAGAAGGAGTTAATGGAAATTATGGAGGAAAGGCATGGGTTTATAAAAGGAACAAAAAATCTTGTAGAAAATGTGGTCAAATTATTCTCAAAGAAAAAATTGCTGGTAGAGGAACGCATTGGTGTCCCTCATGCCAAAAATAAAATCATTAAAAAAGGTCCTGAAAAGGACCTTTTTTAATGATTTTACCTGGCATTGAGCTATTTTCTCAGGGGGCTGCCCCCCAAATATCGTCGCCGCTGATGCGTTTCACAACCGAGTTCGAGATGGATCGGAGTGGTTCCACATCGCCATGAACACCAGGATAGTATTCATAACTTTAGAGCCTTGAGAACTGCATAGTTATATATTTTCCAGTCAAGAAAAATATAGTCCAGTTAAATAATAAAGCTTTTAATTTGGTAAAAAACCAAGAAATTAGGTCAAGCCCTCGATCTATTAGTACTCCTCCGCTGCACTTGTTACCAAGCTTCCACGTAGAGCCTATCAACGGGTGTTCTTCCCGTGATCTTACTGGCTTATGCCATGGGAATACTCATCTTGAGGTGGGCTTCCCACTTAGATGCTTTCAGCGGTTATCCACTCCGCACATGGCTACCCAGCGTTTACCGTTGGCACGATAACTGGTACACCAGAGGTGCGTTCCTCCCGGTCCTCTCGTACTAGGGAGAAATCCTCTCAATATTCCTGCGCGTACACCGGATATGGACCGAACTGTCTCACGACGTTCTGAACCCAGCTCGCGTACCGCTTTAATGGGCGAACAGCCCAACCCTTGGGACCGACTTCAGCCCCAGGTTGCGATGAGCCGACATCGAGGTGCCAAACCTCCCCGTCGATGTGAACTCTTGGGGGAGATCAGCCTGTTATCCCTAGAGTAACTTTTATCCGTTGAGCGACGGCCCTTCCACTCAGAACCGTCGGATCACTAAAACCG
Source organism: Prochlorococcus sp. AG-409-P19 (assembly GCA_003215315.1). Taxonomy (GTDB): domain Bacteria; phylum Cyanobacteriota; class Cyanobacteriia; order PCC-6307; family Cyanobiaceae; genus Prochlorococcus_B. Next base: position 10,935 of record QCKO01000004.1, read on the forward strand.
ACTTTCGTCCCTGTTCGACTTGTAGGTCTCACAGTCAAGCTTCCTTCTGCTTTTGCACTCAATGACTGATTTCCAACCAGCCTGAGGAAACCTTTGTGCGCCTCCGTTACCTTTTAGGAGGCGACCGCCCCAGTCAAACTGCCCAGCAGATAATGTCCGTTTCCCGGATAACGGGTAAACGTTAGATCTCTAGCTCTGAAAGAGTGGTATCTCACCATTGACTCAGTAGCACCCAAAAGCACTACTTCAATGTCTCCCACCTATCCTGCGCATTCAGAGCCCGAGAACAATACCAACCTGCAGTAAAGCTTCATAGGGTCTTTCTGTCCGGGTGTACGTAGTCCGCATCTTCACAGACAATTCTATTTCGCCGAGCCTCTCTCCGAGACAGCGCCCAGATCGTTACACCTTTCGTGCGGGTCGGAACTTACCCGACAAGGAATTTCGCTACCTTAGGACCGTTATAGTTACGGCCGCCGTTCACCGGGGCTTCAGTCGCTAGCTTCGCTTACGCTAACCGGCTTCCTTAACCTTCCGGCACTGGGCAGGTGTCAGCCCCCATACATCGTCTTGCGACTTAGCGGAGACCTGTGTTTTTGGTAAACAGTCGCCTGGGCCTCTTCACTGCGACCAGCTCTCGCTGGCATCCCTTCTCCCGAAGTTACGGGACCATTTTGCCGAGTTCCTTAGAGAGAGTTATCTCGCGCCCCTCGGTATTCTCTACCACCCCACCTGTGTCGGTTTCGGGTACTGGCAATTATGTCTTAACGGGTATAGGGCTTTTCTTGGAAGCATGACGTCACCAACTTCGCTGCCGTAGCAGCTCGTACTCACGCCTTAGCTCAGAGCGTTTTCTCCGCTCCTCAACGCCTAAACGCTTGAACCAGTAACCAACATCTGGATTGGCTAGCCTTCTCCGTCCCCCTTCCCAAAACATAATTGGTACAGGAATATTGACCTGTTATCCATCGACTACGCCTTTCGGCCTGACCTTAGGACCAGACTAACCCTCCGCGGACGAGCCTGCCGGAGGAACCCTTAGGGTTTCGGGGCATGGGATTCTCACCCATGTTTTCGCTACTCAAGCCGACATTCTCACTTCTATGCAGTCCACGCCCGCTTACGCTAACGCTTCACCCCACATAGAACGCTCCCCTACCATTCAATAAATTAAATCCGCAGCTTCGGTACAACACTTAGCCCCGTTCATTTTCGGCGCAGGATCGCTCGACCAGTGAGCTATTACGCACTCCTTTGAGGATGGCTGCTTCTAAGCAAACCTCCTGGTTGTCTGGGCAATCCCACCTCCTTTATCACTTAGTGTTGATTTTGGGACCTTAGCTGGCGGTCTGGGCTGTTTCCCTTTCGACTATGGAGCTTATCCCCCACAGTCTGACTGCCTAGTTACACACAGGGTATTCAGAGTTCATCACGATTTGGTACCGCTCTCGCAGCCCGCACCGAAATGGTAGCTTTACCCCCCTGCTGGAGCACTAGACGCTACGCCTCAACGTATTTCGGGGAGAACCAGCTAGCTCCTGGTTCGATTGGCATTTCACCCCTAACCACAGCTCATCCGGTGACTTTTCAACGTCAGTCGGTTGGGACCTCCACTTGGTATCACCCAAGCTTCATCCTGGCCATGGTTAGATCACCAGGGTTCGGGTCTATAAATACTGACAATCGCCCTATTCAGACTCGCTTTCGCTATGGCTCCACCATTTTCGGTTTAACCCGCCAGTACCTATAAGTCGCCGGCTCATTCTTCAACAGGCACACGGTCACCCGATAAGTCGGGCTCCCATTGCTTGTAAGCTCATGGTTTCATGTTCTATTTCACTCCCCTCCCGGGGTTCTTTTCACCTTTCCCTCACGGTACTGTTGCGCTATCGGTCACACAGGAGTACTTAGCCTTACGAGGTGGTCCTCGTAGATTCACACGGAATTCCACGTGCTCCGTGCTACTCGGGATACAGCTAGGCTAACTCTCCTTTCAAATACGGGGCTTTCACCCTCTGTGGCGCGCCATTCAAACGCTTCTTCTAGGTTCGTTAGTCCACATTGCTGTCCCACAACCCCGATGGTCGAGACCATCGGTTTGGGCTATTCCCCGTTCGCTCGCCGCTACTTAGGGAGTCGTTTTTACTTTCCTTTCCTCCAGCTACTAAGATGTTTCAGTTCGCTGGGTTGGCTCGTTCCAGCCTATGAATTCAGCTGGTCGTGTTAAGGGTTGCCCCATTCGGAAATTCCCGGATCAAAGCGTGTATCCAGCTCCCCGAGACATATCGCAGGTAACCACGTCCTTCATCGCCTCTGTGTGCCAAGGTATCCGCCATGAGCTCTTTGTAGCTTGACCTTAAATACTATTACTCCATCAATTATTGATAGAGCTCGGCTTTTTACTCAAGAATTAAACATGAATTTTTCATGTAAAAGTAGACCTACTCTAGATAAAGAATAGAATCACTTTTAACTGAAAAACTATGCATCCATGAGATGCTTTATTTTTTTCCAGACTTAACTATGCAGTTGTCAAGGTTCTACTGAATTCAATGGATAAAATTCCAGTGAGCTCAGCATCTTATCAACGATTTATTCTGATGATAGGAAGCTAAGTTCTAAATTCAGCTAGACGTTGTCTTGATCACATATAACAAAAGAGTCTCCAAAAATTGGGTTATCAGGAGGGTTCAGTGGAGGTAAGCGGACTCGAACCGCTGACATCCTGCTTGCAAAGCAGGCGCTCTACCAACTGAGCTATACCCCCAACAACGAATGGGCCATCCTGGACTTGAACCAGGGACCTCACCCTTATCAGGGGTGCGCTCTAACCACCTGAGCTAATGGCCCAGGAGAAACCCTTGTTGGGTGTGACCTAGACAAGTTTAGGAACTGAAATTAAAGATCTAAATTTTCATTTAAACCTCAATCTGAGGTACCGATCGACCTAAGGTGACAGGATTATGGCCTAAGAATAATTAACCTAGACATCAAAATCAGTTTTGTCTCCCTGTTAGGAGGTGATCCAGCCGCACCTTCCGGTACGGCTACCTTGTTACGACTTCACCCCAGTCATCAGCCCCACCTTCGGCGTCCTCCTCCACAAGGGTTGAAGTAACGACTTCGGGCATGGCCAACTTCCATGGTGTGACGGGCGGTGTGTACAAGGCCCGGGAACGTATTCACCGCAGTATGCTGACCTGCGATTACTAGCGATTCCTACTTCACGTAGGCGAGTTGCAGCCTACGATCTGAACTGAGCCACGGTTTATGGGATTTGCTTGCCCTCGCGAGTTTGCTGCCCTTTGTCCGTAGCATTGTAGTACGTGTGTAGCCCAGGATGTAAGGGGCATGATGACTTGACGTCATCCACACCTTCCTCCGGTTTATCACCGGCGGTCTTTCTAGAGTGCCCAACTAAATGCTGGCAACTAAAAACGTGGGTTGCGCTCGTTGCGGGACTTAACCCAACATCTCACGACACGAGCTGACGACAGCCATGCACCACCTGTCACTGCGTTCCCGAAGGCACCCTCAAATTTCTAAGAGGTTCGCAGGATGTCAAACCCTGGTAAGGTTCTTCGCGTTGCATCGAATTAAACCACATACTCCACCGCTTGTGCGGGCCCCCGTCAATTCCTTTGAGTTTCACACTTGCGTGCGTACTCCCCAGGCGGAACACTTAACGCGTTGGCTACGACACCGAAGGGGTCGATTCCCCCGACACCTAGTGTTCATCGTTTACGGCCAGGACTACAGGGGTATCTAATCCCTTTCGCTCCCCTGGCTTTCGTCCATGAGCGTCAGTTATGGCCCAGCAGAGCGCCTTCGCCACTGGTGTTCTTCCCGATATCTACGCATTTCACCGCTACACCGGGAATTCCCTCTGCCCCTACCACACTCAAGCCCAACAGTTTCCACTGCCATGATGGAGTTAAGCTCCACGTTTTAACAGCAGACTTGAAAGGCCGCCTGCGGACGCTTTACGCCCAATAATTCCGGATAACGCTTGCCACTCCCGTATTACCGCGGCTGCTGGCACGGAATTAGCCGTGGCTTATTCCTCAAGTACCGTCATATCTTCTTCCTTGAGAAAAGAGGTTTACAGCCCAGAGGCCTTCATCCCTCACGCGGCGTTGCTCCGTCAGGCTTTCGCCCATTGCGGAAAATTCCCCACTGCTGCCTCCCGTAGGAGTCTGGGCCGTGTCTCAGTCCCAGTGTGGCTGATCATCCTCTCAGACCAGCTACTGATCGAAGCCTTGGTGAGCCATTACCTCACCAACAAGCTAATCAGACGCGGGCTCATCCTCAGGCGAAATTCATTTCACCTCTCGGCATATGGGGTATTAGCGGTCGTTTCCAACCGTTATCCCCCTCCTGAGGGCAGATTCCCACGCGTTACTCACCCGTCCGCCACTAACCCGAAGGTTCGTTCGACTTGCATGTGTTAAGCACGCCGCCAGCGTTCATCCTGAGCCAGGATCAAACTCTCCGTTGTATATCAGGCCCTCTTGTAAAAACTTTAGAAGTTACTACTCAGTCTGATTTGCTCCTCCCACTAAAAGCACTGGCGTACTTAAGTAGTTGTTGCCACCTTTATATAAGGGTTCAAAGAGTGCACATATTGTGACTTTCCAGGATCTCAGATCCGGTCGTTGATTCCATCTGTAACACCGAAAATTGCTTAATAAGCCGTGAAACTCAAAAAGCAAAAGTTGTACAGGTTTCGTCAACTAAATTTCTTTTGACGGGACCTCACACCTTTATCGCAATACATTCAAACCATGCCAAAAATGCATGACATTGAACGCGACAAAAGCGTCAGTTCCTAAACTTTAAATTGTCCAGGTTCTGCCTTTTCACTGAAATCAGCTCAAGGCGTTTCGGTTTTTCAACCGTTTTTTACCTTACATCATCGAAGGGATCTCTCCCTAAGTTCTTGTAAGGAAACCCACTTAATCTTGATGACTAAAGTCATTTCGATTAAATGAGAGCACCTCAGACAAGTCTGTGGCACATCCAAATAATTTAGACCATAAACCATGTTCCGTGCAACAAATTAAGGCAAGAAAATATTTAACCTCTACTATTCATGTCAAAGGAGCAAGCCATAACTAGTGTTTAGCAATGGCATCAAAAAATCACTAAATGCCCGGACGTTTCAGCCAACAGCATCAACGAGTGCGGCCCAACTCAAATGAAGACAAAGTTATAGCAAGAGCTAAAGAGCATTTTGAAAAAACTCTCATTGAGACTTCAGGAAGTATCACTGGGAGTGTGGCAGCACTTGAGCATCCATCAAAACATGATGCCCTTAATTACGGTGAAATTTTCCTAAGGGATAATGTTCCGGTAATGATTTACCTGTTGACACAAAAAAGATATGAAATTGTAAAAAAATTTCTCACTGTCAGTCTTGGATTGCAAAGTACTACCTACCAAACTCGAGGGGTTTTTCCTACGAGTTTTGTGGAAGAAGAAGGAGAATTAATAGCTGACTATGGTCAAAGGTCTATAGGAAGAATTACATCTGCGGATGCAAGCCTGTGGTGGCCAATCTTGTGTTGGTTATATGTCAGAAAAAGTGGTGATCAAAGTTTTGGAACCAGTCAACAGGTTCAAAGAGGTGTTCAACTTCTTCTTGATTTAGTACTGCATCCAACCTTCGAGGGAAATCCAGTTCTTTTCGTTCCAGATTGTTCATTCATGATTGATCGTCCTATGGACGTTTGGGGTGCGCCTCTAGAAGTAGAAGTCCTTTTATATTCCTGCTTGAAAAGCTGTATAGAGCTTATGGAACTTAGCCGAAAGCATCAAGTAAGTCGTTTATTAGACCAAAGATTAGTTTTAACTCGCCAATGGGTCCATGACCTTAGGCAATTCCTTCTGAAGCACTATTGGGTTACAAACAAAACAATGCAAGTACTAAGAAGAAGGCCAACCGAACAGTATGGAGAGGACCAGCATCAAAATGAATTCAATGTACAGCCACAAGTTGTACCTTCATGGTTACAAGATTGGCTAGAAAACCGAGGCGGATACTTAATAGGAAATATTCGTACTGGCAGGCCAGATTTTCGTTTTTACAGCTTAGGTAATTCTCTAGCATGTATGTTTGGAGTCCTGACTGCCCCTCAACAAAGAGCTTTATTCCGTTTAGTGCTTCATAACAGGGAACACTTAATGGCTCAAATGCCCATGAGGATTTGTCACCCTCCTATGGATGTAGAAGAATGGCAAAACAAAACTGGTTCTGACCCCAAAAATTGGCCATGGAGTTATCACAATGGAGGGCACTGGCCAAGTTTGCTGTGGTTTTTTGGTGCTTCCATTTTGCTTCATGAAAAAAGATACCCAAAAGCTGACGTACTGCTTATGGGAAAAATGAGAGCTTTATTGGAAGAATGTTATTGGAGCCAATTAAATCAACTACCAAGACAAAAATGGGCTGAATATTTTGATGGCCCTACTGGTACATGGGTTGGGCAACAATCAAGAACTTACCAAACATGGACAATTGTAGGTTTTCTATTGCTTCATCATCTATTAAGAGCATCTCCTGAAGATGTGCTCATGTTAGATCTTGAAGGAAGCAATAATTAAAAAAGGCCTAGAGTCAAAGATTTATCAATAGGTAAACATGCACCTATGCCAAGATAAATAGTTAGAACAGTTCCAAACAAAAATAGTGACATTGCAACAGGCCTTCTAAAAGGATTTGCAAATTTATTTACATTTTCAATAAAAGGTAAAAGCATCAAACCTAATGGAATAAGAGTTTGTAGAGCTATACCAAGAAGCTTATTTGGTACAACCCTAAGGATCTGAAATACAGGATACAAATACCATTCTGGAAGGATTTCAAGTGGAGTTGCAAAAGGATTAGCTTTATCCCCTAAAAATGCTGGATCTAAAACAGCCAACCCAACAACACATGCGATTGTCCCAAGAATAACTACTGGAAAAATATATAACAAATCATTAGGCCATGCTGGCTCTCCGTAGTAATTATGGCCCATTCCTTTTGCAAGCTTAGCCCTCAATTTCGAATCAGTTAGATCTGGTTTCTTTAAGGTGGACATGATGGCAAAACTAAGAAAGGATAAAAAAATTAATTATGTAGATAAGTATGTCTTGAAATTATAAAGGGCCTGAGATTCCTTGTTTGCGAATCATTAAAAAATGCATAAGCATGAAGACCGCCAACAACCACGGCATAACAAATGTATGAAGGCTATAAAAACGGGTAAGTGTTGCTTGTCCAACACTCTCACCACCACGAAGCAACTCAACCATAAAGTCGCCTATAACAGGTATAGCTGCAGGAACACCTGAAACTATTTTCACAGCCCAGTAGCCAACTTGGTCCCATGGGAGTGAATAACCTGTTACCCCAAAGGCAACTGTAATAACTGCCATCACAACACCAGTTATCCATGTCAATTCTCTTGGGCGTTTAAATCCACCCGTCAAATAAACCCTAAAAACATGCAAGATAAGCATCAAAACCATCATTGAGGCACTCCATCTATGCACTGACCTAATCAACCAGCCAAAGCTGACATCAGTCATCAAGTAGCTCACAGAGCTATAAGCTTCCGAAACAGTAGGCTTGTAATAGAAAGTCATCGCGAATCCAGTCGCGAACTGAATCAAAAAACAAACAAGAGTTATGCCACCCAAGCAATAAAAAATGTTCACATGAGGTGGAACGTACTTAGAAGTGACATCATCAGCTATGTCCTGAATTTCAAGTCTTTCCTGAAACCAATCATAGACAGGTGAAGAATTCGCCATTTATGTACTCTGCTTTCATTAAAGATTCTACTCGATACCCCTTGGACCGTGCAAAGGATCAATCCAATGCTTCCAACTGTTAAGTCTTCAACAAAGAAACTGCAATCGCTTCTTGCGGTTTTGGTGAGTGTTGGAATTTTATTTCAAATTTTTATTCAACCAAGTTTCGCCCTAAATGATGGGCAACTTCTTGTGATTGAAACCTGGAATTTGGTAAACGAAGCTTATTTTGATCCAAAGAAATTTGATTCCATTCAGTGGAGGAAGCTCAGGCAAAAAGCTTTAGAAAAACCCATAACCAATTCTCAGCAAGCATATGCAGCTATAGAAGCAATGCTTCTGCCACTTGAAGACCCTTATACACGCTTACTAAGACCCGAAGATTATGAAACCTTAAAAAAAAGCAATATTGGTAGTGAGATAAATGGAGTAGGGCTTCAACTTGGAGCCAGATCTGAAGACAGTGAAATTGTAGTAATTTCACCATTAGAAGGTTCTCCTGCTGAGGACGCAGGAATAGCTAGTGGGACAATTTTAAAAAAAGTTAACGGAGAATCTCCAAAAAGCTTGGGATTAGAAGCAACTGCAGCGAAATTAAGAGGCGAGACAGGTACTCAAGTCATTTTAGAATTAAAAGCTCCAGGCGAAGAGACTCAAGAAATTGTTCTCGAACGTAGAAGTGTAGATCTAAGACCAGTTAGAACAAAACGTTTAAGGAATGAATCGCACACCCTAGGGTATTTAAGAATTACCCAATTTAGTGAAGGAGTACCGGAACAACTTGAAGAAGCTTTAGAAGAACTCTCTGAAAAAGATGTTGAGGGTATTATTTTGGATCTAAGGAATAATTCTGGTGGCCTTGTCAGCTCTGGATTGGCAGTTGCAGATGCATTTTTAAATCAAGAGCCAATTGTCGAGACAAAAAAGCGAGATGGAATAAATGATCCAATACCATCGAGTTCTAAAACTCTTTATGATGGACCTATGGTCACACTTGTTAATGGTGGCACAGCAAGTGCGAGTGAAATTCTTGCTGGTGCATTACAAGACAGCAAGAGATCTGAACTGATTGGAGGAAGAACTTTTGGTAAAGGCCTAATTCAATCTTTAACAAATTTAAGTGATGGAAGTGGACTAGCAATTACTGTTGCAAGCTATTTAACACCTAGTGGAAGGGATATTCAAAACCTAGGGATTGAACCTGATCGAATCTTAGAGATGCCAGAACCTCTTAACCCTGGCGGATCCGAAGATAGATGGCTGCAAGATGCTGAGCTATTCATGCAAGCAACCCTTGACAGGGAAAATTCCGAAGAATTTTCTAAGGAAACACAATCATTAGACAAAGATGCTGCAATCAACCCACCTATATAAAAATAGATATGTCTTTAAGGACCTATTACGATCCATTGCACCAATCGATCACCCTAAATAGCACAATTGATGAAGAATCAATGGTTATGGACCTTATTGATTCAATCCCTTTTCAAAGATTAAGAAGAATAAAACAACTAGGTCCTGCCTATTTAACATTCCATGGAGCAGAATCAAGCAGATTCACTCATTCTTTAGGTGTTTTTCATATAGCAAGAAGAGCTTTTAATGCGCTCATTAAAATTGACTCTAATTTAGAAAAATATAGAGCGATTTTATATGGTTCTTCTTTATTACATGATTTAGGTCATGGGCCATTAAGTCATACAAGTGAAGAAATTTTTGGAATCAATCACGAAGACTGGACCGCTTTCCTAATTAATAACCACCCAGATATAAAAAAAACTTTGCAAGGTATTTCAGCAGAAACTCCTTTACAAATATCAGAGATAATAAAATCAAGAAAGTCTCCAAACAAGGCCATATTATCATTAGTAAGTAGTCAACTTGACTGTGATCGTTTTGACTATCTGATGCGAGATAGCTACTCAACTGGTGCAAGATACGGGCAAATAGACTTAGACAGATTAATCTCCGCATTAACACTATCTCCAGATGGAGATTTAGCCATTAGCCCCAAAGGTTTAATGGCTGTTGAACACTATCTTGTAATAAGAAATCTAATGTATAGAAGCGTATATAATCATCGTCTAAATGAAGTTGCGAATTGGTTATTAGAGCAAATAATCAGACAAGCCAGGGCTCTTGGACCCAAATACATATGGTCAGACAAATACATGTCAAAATGGTTATGGGATTTAGAAAGTATTGACCTTGATTCCTTTATTGCCAATGATGATGTATTAACTTCTTATCATCTTTCTAGATGGAAAGATGATGCACCAACTGAACTTTCAGAACTATGCAAAAGATTTCTTAATCGAGATTTACTAAAAGCACTAAATATCTCAAGTTTTAATAATGAGCAAAGGCTTAAAGCATTAGCAATTGCAAGATCTTTATCAGAGAAAGAAGGATTAGAGCCGGACAATAATTGTGGATTAAGGCAACAAAAAATTCAAAGTTATTATCCATATAAAAGTGGCCTAAGGCTATGGGATGGTTACAAGCTAGAAGCCCTGGAGAATGCATCTCCAATTGTCGAAGGATTAACTAGACCAGAAGAGTCAATTTGGTTAATATATCCTAAGAATATAAAAGTCAAATTAGCCAGAGAGATTAAGATCCTTAGCAGATCAGATTAAATTGATGAATAAAAAAATAAATTCAATTACTATAAAATATCAGAAAAATATTGACTGGAAAAAATCTTTTGAAGACAAACTAAAAATGGAAACATGTCAATCCATACAAATAGATTGCATTGACATGCTATTTACATGTAAAGATATAGAGTTTATTAAAAACCTTTTAAAATTCTATAATCTTGACCTCGAAAGGATTCGATCAAACAACCCTAAAACAATAGTAAGCTGCCAAAGCACATATATAAAATCAGAGCTTATATTAGAGAAGAATAAAATATATTCAGAAAATATAATTGAGCCTATCCGAAATAATCAAAATTGCTCTAAAGCTTATTTCCACCAAGGCACATTACGTTCCGGTGAATTATTAGATATTAATAATGATCTCATTGTTTTAGGAGATGTTAATCCTGGGGCAATAATTAAAGCCACAGGCAACATTATGATTTGGGGAAGATTGCTTGGGACTGCACATGCAGGGAAAAAAGGTGATGCAAGCAAGAAAATTGGAGCTCTACAATTACGACCTGTTCAATTAAGAATCGCAGACAAAATTGCTAGAGGGCCCGAAGAGCAAGCAATTGCTGGTTTTGCAGAAGAAGCAAGAATCGAATCAGAAACAATAATAATTTCACCCATAACAACTTTCCAAAGCAAATCATAATCTCCAAGAGAGTTTTCAAGAGAGCAACTAAAAAATTCGATCAAAAAAAAAGGAACAGATGTCTTCAAAAGAAGACTCAATGCAAATGTTCTCCAAAAAACCTTTTTTCTCTATCAGAATCAAACTAAAATTTGCAAACTTTTAAGGAACTCCGTGGCCACAGATACACGAGTCATCCTCATATGCTCTGGGAAAGGTGGTGTCGGCAAGACAACACTAACTGCAAACCTTGGTATTTCCCTTGCCAGGCAAGGAGCTTCGACCGCTGTACTTGATGCAGACTTTGGTTTGAGAAATTTGGATTTACTACTTGGATTAGAAAACCGAATTGTCTACACAGCCCAAGAAGTATTAGAGGAAAATTGCAGACTTGATCAAGCATTAGTAAAACACAAACAAGAATCTAATCTTGCACTACTACCTGCTGGCAATCCCAGAATGCTGGATTGGTTAAAACCTGAAGACATGAAAAAAATTGTAGAAATGCTTAGTGATCAATTTAATTATGTTCTAATCGACTGTCCTGCAGGTGTAGAAGATGGTTTTAAAAATGCTATGGCAGCTTGTAAAGAGGCAATTATAGTGACCAATCCAGAAGTCTCTGCCGTGAGAGATGCAGATAGAGTGATTGGTTTATTAAACACCCAAGGGGTCAAACCTGTTCAGCTAGTGCTGAATAGAGTTAGGCCAAAAATGATGGCAAATCAAGAAATGCTATCCGTAAATGACGTTACAGATATACTTGCACTTCCATTATTGGGACTCGTTTTAGAAGACGAGCAAGTTATCGTTAGCACAAATCGTGGGGAACCTCTTACCTTAAACAGCTCAAATTCTCCAGCTGCAAGATGTTACTCAAATATCGCTAAGAGGCTAGCAGGGGAAAATATTCCTCTAATTGATCCCTCAAAAGAAGAAACGAGTTTTGGAGATAAATTCCGAAGATTAATGCAAACCAAGATTTTTTAAATCAAATGACTCTTAGAGACATCATTAACAAACTCCTTCGCCGTCAGCAATCTAGTGCCAACACAGCTAGACAAAGACTTCAACTGGTATTAGCTCATGACAGAACAGATTTAAGTACTGATCTTTTAGATCAAATGAGAAAAGAAATTCTTGAAGTAGTTGCCAAATATGTAGAAATAGATATGGAAGAAGGTGCTGTTAGTCTTGAAACTGAAGACAGGATGACTGCTCTTGTGGCAAATTTGCCAATTAAGCGCACTCTGTCAGGTGAGATCAAATTAAAAGCAACAGAAGAGGGTCAACCAATTAGTCATGCACCTTCAAACAATCAAGATTAAGACTTGGCAAACACCTCTAAAAATGATCAAAAAAAAATTAAAACTTAAATTTGCAAACAACCACGACTATCAATCAAGTTTGATGGACATCTTTAGCTAAGATATATTTATTGCCGGCTTAGCTCAGCGGTAGAGCAGCGCTTTTGTAAAGCGAAGGTCATCAGTTCAAATCTGTTAGCCGGCATTTTATAAAAAGATCTCAGCGATAACAATAAAACAAGTCTTCTTAAAAGAATTAATTCTTCCCATCACCTGCAATTACAAAACATAGCAAGCATAAAACAATAAAAACTATTATTTTAAAATCGAATAGGCCATCTAAAACATTAACAAAAGGCACCAACAGTAAAAAACATAATTGTACAATCCATACCAAAAAAATAAGTAAAATCATTAATTTTAAAGTTCTGGGAGAACTGCACCTTTTCTAAGTAATCGCCATGTCGAACTTCTTTCCCAAAGAATAACAGTGCTTGCCAATCCAGAAGAGGTTGGCCAGGGAATAGGTCCCAATAATGGTAATTCAGGAAAAATTTTTGAGGCTTCGATAGCATTCGAAGCAGGTAATTCTCCTGAGATATTTGCACTTGTAGTAGCCAAAGGGCCACTTTCGATTAAAAGTTCTCTTGCTAAAGAGCAATCAGGAACTCGCATACCAATATTTTGTGATCTAGGGTTTAAAGACTGAAGTTCCTTACCTGTAGTGGGCAAAACCATTGTCAAAGCACCAGGCCAATACAACTTTGCAAGTTCTCTTGCATCTTCCAATGCCGTTAAGTGAACATACTCAAATACATCTTCAGAGTTACCACCCATTAATATCAAAGGCTTACTTAAAGACCTTCTTTTTAGGGCCCATATCTTTGATGCAAAAGAAGGAAGTGAACCTAGGGCAGGAAGAGTATCTGTAGGGAATAAAACCTGAGCACCTTGACAAAGTTTTTCTGACAAGTCTGAGGAACAAAAAACAGAACCTTTCATTTTTATAATTTACGCCCAAAAGCGAATCGTTTTGTACCCTCTAAATCTTTTTCAAATCCTAGATCTCCCAAGCCTAAGTTATTCATAAGTTGCAAAATACGCGTACTCTGATCATGGTGATGTTCAAGGATTAGCAATCCACCTTTAGCTAATCCCTGTAAGGCTCCTGACACTATTGCTTTAATAGAATCCATCCCATCTTTTCCTCCATATAAAGCAAGATGAGGCTCATGATTTTTAACGATAGGGTCAAGATTAAAAAGAACTTTTTCAGGTATATATGGAGGGTTCGAAACAACAAGATTAAGATCCCCCCAAACTTCCTTTAAAGGCTCCCACCAATTACCTAAATAAAGTTTAACTTTAGCGAAAGGGGCCAAATTATTTAAGTTTTTTTTAGCAAGATCAAGAGCTTGTGGGCTTATATCAACAGCATGTCCTTGCCAAAAAGTTAACTCTCTAGCTAGTGCTACAGCCAAAGGAGCTGAACCTGTTCCCAAATCAGCCCATTGCCCTCTATGTTCATAATCAATTTTTTTTAAGGCGAAATCTATAAGAAGTTCAGTTTCTTGCCTGGGTATCAAGGCATCAGGAGAGGATTCTAATTCAAAATCTCTCCAAGGACATCTTCCTAACAAATGCTGGAGGGGTAAATCCTTCTCCAAGTGCAATCGCCAAATACCTTCTAAGCGTTTCACAGAAAGTAGCAACTTATAATTTCTTTTAGGGTACAAACGAATCATCTGAAGAAGACTCCAATTTAATCCAGCACCAAAATCCAGCAACCAATCAAAATCAACTGCCCTTCCGCCTATTCCCAACATCTTTTTTCTCCATAAAAGTAACTTTTCCCCTGTCAAGAAAAATTGGTCCATGTATTATTGCCTAAAAACAATTACATTCAAAATAGAAGTTAATCAAAACCTCAACATAAAAGAAGCAATTATTTGATGTAAACATATAAATAATTATTTATATAAAATTAAAAATCTCTATTCATAATTGATTCGATTCAAACAAAACCATCAGAAAGAAGTTTGTAACATAATCAAAATCCCTATAAAAGAATAGCTTCAGAAAAGTCATAAATTAAATTCAAAGAGACTATTATCACTAGTTAATCTCCTCTAAAAGTCAATATCAAAAGCATTTACTCTCTAAGCCTAAAAGAATTGGATTTATGCAAAGATTTTTTATACACGCAAAACTCAATGCAAGATATTTTTCTATTGCATTAGTCAAAGCACCAAAATCTATCAAAGGATTAATAATCACATGTAAATTTGGTGCTAAGAATTTTCAACTAATTGAAAGTCCTCAAAATAGTTGGAAATTACTTTGATGCTTGGTCTTAATAGAAGTTTACTTCTGAGGCCCAATCCTGCCCTTACCTGAAGCAGAAAAGAAACTTGACTTCTCTCCATCAGCAGTGGACAAATAAAGTCCAACAAGAAAGATAGTTGGTACTAAAACGAAAAGAAGGCTTGCTACAGCGCCAAAATTGGTCGTTTCCATGAAATCCGGTTCTTTCTTGAAAAGGTTTTAATCAAAGAGACTATAAAGGGATTTACGTCCCATCCAATTAAATCTGTATAGAAGACTGGCAATTTGTAATCACTTCAGAAATTTTTTATGCATACATGAATAGGTAAATTGTCCAAAAGGCTCCTAAATAAAAAAAATAAATGAGTAATGCAAAGAATATTGTTCTAAAAATCAAGAATATCGAAAAAACAAAAAAAATATATTTTTTTATTAGATTTCCTTGAGAATCCTTTCAAGGAAATGGTTTTCAGCAAATAAACCTACCAAAAATTAATGATTTTTTCCCCAAGAGTGTCAACAGTCATTTCAGATACAACAACCATCGCCTGAATACAAGGCTTAACACTCTACGATCATTCGGTCTTGCTGCATTAAGCAGCTTCGTTACACGAAACCTGACCCATGGGATTGCCCTGGTATCGGGTGCACACAGTCGTTATCAACGACCCTGGCCGCCTTTTGGCCGTGCACCTCATGCACACAGCTTTGCTAGCCGGCTGGGCCGGCTCCATGGCCCTTTATGAATTGGCCATTTTTGATCCTTCGGACCCAGTCCTCAACCCAATGTGGCGCCAAGGCATGTATGTCATGCCTTTCATGTCTCGCCTCGGCGTCACAAGTAGCTGGAGTGGCTGGGATATTACCGGTGGAGTCGGATCATTTGATTTTGATTCATTAGATTTCTGGGGTAAGGCCCTACCTTTTTCTACTTTTGAAGGTGTTGCCGTTGCCCATATTGTCTTTAGCGGCCTGCTTATTTTGGCAGCTATTTGGCATTGGACTTACTGGGATCTAGAACTTTGGGAAGACTCCAGAACTGGAGAGCCTGCTTTAGACCTTCCAAGAATTTTTGGTATTCATTTATTCCTGGCTGGTCTTGTTTGCTTCGGATTTGGAGCTTTCCATTGTGCATCTGTTGGAATATGGGTTTCTGATCCATATGGACTAACAGGCCACGTTGAAAAAGTTGCTCCTGTATGGGGAGCAGCAGGTTTTAACCCCTTCAACCCTGGAGGAATTGTCGCCAACCATATAGGCGCTGGTCTTTTAGGAATCATCGGAGGCATTTTCCATATCACGAACCGACCAGGCGAAAGACTTTATAGAGCTTTAAAACTGGGGAGCTTAGAAGGAGTTCTTGCAAGCGCCTTAGCAGCAGTTCTATTTGTATCTTTTGTAGTTGCCGGAACTATGTGGTATGGATCAGCTACTACACCTGTTGAACTTTTTGGACCAACTCGATATCAATGGGATTCGGGTTATTTCAAAACTGAAATAAATCGCCGAGTTGAAGAAGCAGTAGCAAATGGTGCAACAAAGGCTGAAGCCTATGAAGCTATTCCAGAGCAACTTGCTTTTTATGACTATGTAGGCAACAGCCCTGCAAAGGGTGGCCTATTTAGAGTAGGTGCACTAGTAAACGGTGATGGTGTTCCTACTGGTTGGCAAGGACACATTTCCTTCAATGATAAAGATGGAAATGAGTTAGAAGTAAGAAGAATTCCAAATTTCTTTGAGAACTTCCCTGTCATACTTGAGGACAAAGATGGAAATGTAAAAGCTGACATTCCATTCCGTCGTGCAGAAGCTAAATACTCCATCGAACAGACTGGTGTATCAGCTACTGTTTATGGAGGAGAACTCAACGGACAAACTTTTAATGACCCTGTTGTAGTTAAAAGGCTTGCTCGTAAAGCTCAACTAGGCGAAGCTTTCAAATTTGACAGAGAGAGATACAAGTCTGACGGTGTATTCAGAAGCTCTCCTAGAGCATGGTTCACCTACGCACATTTGTGCTTCGGATTATTATTCCTCTTTGGTCACTGGTGGCATGCTGCCAGAACATTATTCGGTGATAGATTCTCTGGAATTGATCCTGAGCTTGGCGATCAAGTTGAGTTTGGTCTCTTTAAGAAACTTGGAGACGAAACCACACGTCGAGTACCAGGACGAGCCTAATTCAGGAATCTTTACAACTTTTACCGAGAACCTAGATGGAAGCCTTCTCCTACACGCTAATCATCGCATTAGCTCTTATTACTCTCTTCTTCGCAATCGCATTTCGCGACCCCCCGAAGTACGACAAGTAATCAAAACAAAAAGGCCCTGGCTTCGCCAGGGCCTTTTTGTTTTCTATTTCTGCATAAAATAAAGAGTTTTATCGATTCAAATTACATAAAAAGAATAAAAAAGAATGAATTTCTTTTAATCAAATACTTTTCAGAAGACAAATAAATGTTTACAGTTAGTGAAATCCTTTATTACATAGGGCAGCATGCAATGCCCCTCATGTCAAAACACAGATAGTAGAGTTCTCGAATCACGTTCTGCCGATGCTGGTAGAAGTGTTCGAAGAAGAAGGGAATGCTTAAATTGCGATTTCCGATTTACTACCTATGAAAGAGTTGAAACCGTTCCAATTACTGTAATTAAACGCAGTGGAACCAAAGAAATATTTAATAGAGCTAAAATTCTTAATGGATTAAATAGAGCCTGTGAGAAGACACTTCTTTCAGCTGAGGAAATAGAACTGCTAGCAGATGAAATAGAAATCAAACTTCAACAACGAAATAGCAAAGAGATAAATACAACTGAAATTGGAGAAATTGTTTTGTCACATCTTAAAGAAGTAAGTGAAGTAGCGTTCATTCGATTTGCCTCCGTCTATAGACAGTTTCATGGAATAAGTGATTTTGTAGCAACTCTAGAAACTTTTAAGCCTTTAAAGAAAGGACAATTAGCAACAGTTCTTTAAACAAGAACAACCGAATTGTAGAGTATATGGATTATTCATTATGGTCGGCGGGCCATTTTGATTTTTTTTCGCACTGTCATCAAGGCAGACCGCCAAATCAGCATGTCCGAAAATCCTTCAGCAAACACTCAAGAAGTATCTTCAGAAAAAAAAGATATCAATATCCCTGAAAGTATTAGTTCAAATCAGGATCTCATTCCAAATAAGAACAATGTAAGTGACGCAATAGACAAGGAAGATATTCCAAAAGAAGTTCCTACTGCCGATGACCCTCGAAGCAGAGTAAACAAGAATGACCTTGAAACTGCAGGTTTCACTATTGATGAATTTGCATCTTTATTAAGCAAATACGATTACAACTTCAAACCGGGAGATATCGTTAACGGGACAGTGTTTGCTCTGGAGTCCAAAGGAGCAATGATTGATATAGGAGCAAAAACGGCTGCATTCATGCCTATGCAAGAAGTCTCGATTAATAGAGTAGAAGGCCTGAGCGACGTACTTCAACCATCTGAGATCAGAGAATTCTTCATAATGAGTGAAGAAAATGAAGATGGACAACTTTCATTATCAATTAGAAGAATTGAATATCAAAGAGCTTGGGAAAGAGTTCGCCAGTTGCAAAAAGAGGATGCAACAATTTATTCAGAAGTGTTTGCAACAAATAGAGGGGGAGCACTTGTAAGAGTAGAGGGACTTAGAGGTTTCATCCCTGGCTCACATATCAGCACAAGAAAAGCTAAAGAAGAATTAGTAGCAGACTTTTTACCATTAAAATTTCTAGAAGTTGATGAAGAAAGAAATCGTCTTGTTTTAAGTCACCGTAGAGCTTTAGTTGAAAGAAAGATGAATAGACTAGAGGTAGGAGAAGTAGTAGTCGGAGCTGTACGAGGAATTAAACCATATGGAGCATTTATAGATATTGGAGGAGTAAGTGGATTGCTACATATTTCTGAAATCAGCCACGAGCATCTAGAAACACCTCATTCAGTTCTAAATGTGAACGATCAAATGAAAGTAATGATAATTGACCTAGATGCAGAAAGAGGAAGAATATCACTTTCTACCAAAGCATTAGAACCAGAACCTGGTGACATGCTGACTGATCCTCAAAAAGTTTTTGACAAGGCAGAAGAGATGGCTGCTCGTTACAAGCAAATGCTTTTAGAGCAAGCAGAAGAAGGTGAAGATCCAATAGCAGTAATGAATGTTTGATAAACAAATGAATAATTCTAATGTCAGAATTATTTCTTAGAGGGTCTTCAATTGGAAAAATCAAAGGCGTCCTATTTGATAAAGATGGAACTCTTGAAAACAGTGAAGAATACTTATTAAAGATTGCCCAAGAAAGAGTTAATCAATCAATTAAAAGATTAATCTCTCAAAACTTTAGCAGTAAGGAAATCACAATCTTTAAGCATGCTTTAGCGTCAGCATATGGAATAAAAGAAAACAAATTAAGCCCACATGGAATTATGGCAATAGCATCTAAAGAAGTAAATATTTTATCAACAGCTACAATCTTCAGCACTCTGAATATCAATTGGGCAAAATCGCTTTCATTATCTAAAGAGGTTTTTTCATGTGTTGACCTAAAAGAATCCCAAAACAAACCAGTTCATTATCGTCCAAGTGAAATAATAAAAGGGGCAAGAGAATTCCTCATAAAACTCAAAATGGAAAAAATAAAAGCAGGCATAATTAGTAATGATAATGAAAGTGGAATATGTAATTTCATCAAAAAAAATAGTCTTCAAAAATATTTCCCACATACTTGGAGTTCAGGAAATCATCCAGCCAAGCCAAGCCCTCTATCAGTAATCAAGCTTTGTGAACTCATGAGGGTAGACCCCACGGAATGTGCACTCATATCTGATGCAGATACTGATCTGGAAATGGCTAGGGATGCAAATATTCGAATAATCTTAGGGTTTACAGGTGGATGGAAATTACGCCCAGACTTAAATAAAAAATATTTTTTATTTAATAGCTGGGATGAATTAAATATTCACCTAACACCTTAAAGTGGAGATCTACTTTTAGTTCCAATGAGTCAATACGTTTTCACTTCTGAGTCAGTTACAGAAGGTCACCCTGACAAAATCTGTGACCAAATAAGTGATTCCATTCTGGATGCTCTACTCTCCGAAGATCCCAATAGCAGAGTAGCTTGTGAAGCGGTCGTAAATACAGGTTTATGCCTAATAACTGGAGAAGTAACAACAACAGCCAATGTTGATATAAATAAATTAGTCAGAAATGTAATAAGTGAGATTGGATACAAGGGAGCACATGCTGGTGGATTTGATGCGAATAGTTGCGCAGTTCTAGTTGCATTAGATCAACAATCTCCTGACATTGCTCAAGGAGTAGATGAAGGCAATCAATCCAGTCAGGACCCACTAGACAAGGTGGGGGCAGGCGATCAAGGCATTATGTTTGGCTATGCATGCAACGAAACACCTGAGTTAATGCCACTACCAATAAGCTTGGCACATAGGTTAGCGCGAAGGCTTGCCGAAGTAAGGCATGACAAAACTCTCAAATATCTACTCCCAGATGGGAAAACCCAAGTCAGTGTGAATTATAAAAATGGAATACCAACTGCTATTGACACAATATTAATCTCAACTCAACACCAATCAGTTATCAATGGAGTTAGCGATGAAAAAGAAGTGCAAAGACAAATTACAAATGATTTATGGGAACATGTTGTTAAGCCTTCCACAAAAGACTTGCCATTAAAACCCTCTTTGGAAAATACACGTTTTTTAGTCAACCCAACTGGAAAGTTTGTAATTGGTGGCCCTCAAGGAGATGCTGGTTTGACAGGGAGAAAAATCATTGTCGACACATATGGTGGCTATGCGCGTCATGGTGGAGGAGCTTTTTCTGGCAAAGACCCAACAAAAGTTGATCGTTCAGCAGCTTATGCAGCACGATATGTAGCAAAATCTCTTGTTGCAGCAGGGCTTGCTAACAAAGTGGAAGTTCAACTTAGTTATGCAATAGGAGTTGCAAAACCAGTATCAATTTTAGTAGAAAGTTTTAATACTGGAAAAGTTCCAGATAATACACTCACAAAAATTGTTGAGGAAAATTTTGATTTACGACCAGGTGCAATAATTGAGGCTTTCAATTTACAAAACCTGCCCAAACTTAGAGGTGGAAAGTTTTATAGAAAAACAGCTGCATATGGTCACTTTGGAAGAAATGATCTTGAATTACCTTGGGAAGATGTTCAGCAAAAAGCACAAGAATTAGAGAGATTAGTTAAAGATATTTAAAATTTTATTCTTTAATATGATTGAGTTTTTTGCCATGGGAATCGACCTTGGAACTTCGGGTGTAAAGTTGTCAATCATAAATAACAAAAGCAAATCAATTTATAATTCTTCTCTTGAATATCAAAATGGTTTAGAAAGATGTGAAGACTGGAAAATGTGTTGCATCAATTTAATTCAAGCAATTCCCACAGAAATAAAATCGCAATTAGTTAGTTGCGCAGTTGCTGGTACTTCAGGCACAATAATGGCCGCTAATTATCAAGGTAAACCACTAGGTAAAGCAATACCTTATAACTTTTCATATCCAGAAGAGCACGAATCTATCCCAGAAAGCTTTCTAGAAATAAAAAATGAGTTAACTATTAACAACAGTTTTTCTAGAGCATCAAGGTTAATCAGAAAATTTGGCGACGAGATAATTCTTCGCCATCAAGCAGACTGGGTTAGCAGTTGGCTGACAGATAATTGGGTCTACGGAGAAGAAGGAAACAATATCAAACTTGGGTGGGACATCACCACAAAATCATGGCCAAAAATATATCAAAAATTATCTTGGTTGAAATGTTTACCAGAAATAATATCTAGTGGAAAAGTATTTGGAACAATTTCAAATGTTTTAGCGAAAAGACTATCTCTTAGAACTGATCTTTTAATTATTGCAGGCACAACTGATTCAAATGCAGCTGTAATAGCAACTAAAGCAAAAGAAAATGAAGGCGTAACAATTTTAGGAAGCACAATAGTTGTTAAAAAATATATAAGTTATCCAATACATAATCCAGGAGTTACAAACCATAAATTATTAAAAAAATGGTTGTGTGGAGGCTCATCTAATGCAGGTTGTAAAGTGCTTAATCAATTTTATAATAATGAAGAGCTTATAGAATTAAGTAAACAAATAAAGCCAGAGCTAGATAGTGGTCTTCATCTTCTCCCTTTAGCATGTAAAGGTGAACGATTCCCAACATTTGACCCTGAATTAGAACCTATACTTGAGCCCAGACCAGTAAGCGACTGCCTCTATTTACATGCTTTATTTGAAGGGCTTGCTGAAATTGAATCTAAAAGCTGGAAAAAATTAGAAACACTAGGAGTCTCACTTCCCGAGAAGATAATTACTATTGGAGGAGGAGCCCACAATTCCACTTGGAGAAGAATAAGGGAAAGAATAATTGGAATTCCAATAAGAACTTCTCTAAAACCTCCCGCAATGGGTGTTGCTGAAATTGCCTTAAATGCAATTTCCACTCAATCGAAAACCAATTAATTTAGGAAAACAGACTTTAAACAAAACATGTCTTCTGATCCAATCAATTCAGAAACAAGCTTGCGCATATGCAACCACATGAATAAGGATCATTCACAAAGCCTAAAAGCTTATGCAGAATACTACGGGGGAATCAAGGGTTCAAAAGAAGTAGAGATGGTCCAGTTATCCTCAAAAGCAATGGAACTAATGGTTGATGGAGAAATGATAAGTATTGATTTTGACCACGAGCTTCAAGACTGTTCAGATGCACATAATACTTTGGTTGCAATGATCAAATCTATCCCCAAAAGCTGACATTAAGGTGAATTTAAAGCAAATCAAAAATTTCCAATTTTCAAACCATACGCCCAAACCATTACAGACAAAGACTTCTTGGTCAATTTTTAAATTCGTATCATCACTTTCAATGATCATGGGCAAACCAATTGGTAGATTATTATATAAATATGCCGGGATAGCTCAGTTGGTAGAGCAGGCGACTGAAAATCGCCGTGTCCCCAGTTCAAATCTGGGTCCTGGCACCATCTAACTTTTCACAGTGCTAGAACGAAGGGTTTTAAAGATAAGGGGTTAGTTCTTTTTCTTTAAATTAAGCCTAATGAACCTGCTGTACAACCAACAGCCACAAAAAAAGCAAATTCCAATAAATCTCTACTGGCAGAGGGGATAGACGATAAAGCAACGTAAATTCGTTGAGTCATTTGAACCTTGTACTCACAGGCCTAGAGAAGCTAATAAATTTTTCTTAAAATCGTGACTTAATAGCCCAAAATCGCTTCAAAATCTTTTTTCTTTTTATTTATTTTAGATTTATATCTCGATGGAAGAGTAAGTAGTTTTCAAAAAACTTTTAATTCTCAATTTCAACTATCTCTTACATCAAAAAAACCAAATTAAATCCATCGCACTATCAATCGAAATATAAAAAAATTGAATAAGTTTTACTTAGCTATAGGCAGCCTACAAGAAGCAATTTCGGAAAAAGTCTTTTTACTATTCATCTCCCCACATATCATTATTCGATGATCCTTGGGATTCCTTTTGCTTCTCGAGCAATTCAATGCGTCTCAAGAACTCTTTTTCCTCAGGGCTTATGGCATCTTCTTGTCCACCTTTATTTTTTTTGACCTCTTTAACCTTTAGGAGAAAGTCCAAATCAAAGTGATTTTTCATTTCGTCCCATGCCTCTTTCTCTTCTTCATTCCCAACTGTGCCTTTGATTTGGACCTCCAGAACTTCTTTAACAAATAAACGAAGATCATGTTCTGACATCGAATTTATGCGGCTGACTACATAAATATCTTTAAGGTTATCTAATTCATTTTTCGTAAGATCCTTGTAATTAATTTCTTCATTCATGATTTCATAAAATAAATTTTACCAACCTATACATTTTAATAGATATTTCATGACTGGGGGAAAAGACTTATAAAGATAACTACAAGGAATGAAAAAGCACTAAAAGAATTAACTACGTTTTCTAAGCAAACAGTTAATCATTACAAGTAAAATAATAAAGAAAAAAACCAGTAGATCGTTAATATCAAGCAAGGTTATTATGAATATTTAAATTTATGATAGTCAAAAGCAAACGGTTTTGTGTCAAAATTAGAATTCCAAATTATTCCTTATTAAGATCAATCTATCAGCTTTGAAAGAAAGTGATCACATTTCTTGATAAGAGGCCAGAAGTTTAAGAACAACTTGCTGGCTTCAATTCCCAGAGAGAGAGGGAAAAATAAAGAATAAAGAAATTATTAACTAATAGATATTCTTATACTGCTATAGATCAATAGCTAAAAGCCAAGCAATGGATATAAGATAGTTAAATATTTCTTCTCAACATTAGAGGTGAGAGCCTCTAGCAAAACATCTCTACTGATCACTATGGCATCAAATTTATCAAATCAACAATTTTATAATAATCCAGATAGCTTTGCAATGATGTTTGATGAAGCATGGAAATCTCTGGATAATTTAGATGATAAAGAGCTAGAAATAGATAAAAAGATAGATGTTGTTTTTAAAATAATCAAAGATCATCCATTTCTCTCTCAAAATCCAAAACAAGCAAAAGAGATTGCAAACTTCAGAATTAAACTGTTAAATCTAACGTAACATATATATTAAATCTATCTTTTTAGAAGATAACCAACTATATCATAAATTAATACTCAACTTGAATAATATTTTCTAAAATATTGACATGTCTTCTCTATTCCATCATCAAGAGATATTTTAGGGCTCCAGTTCAGTTCTTTCTTGGCTAAATCAATCACAGGTTGTCTTCTTAATGGATCATCATCTTGAATTTCTAAATATTTAAACTCGAGATCTTTTCTCAACTTAGAGTTAATAATATTTGCCAACTGAAGAATCTCAATTTCTTCAGGATTTCCTATATTAATTGGAAAGGAATAGGAACTATCCATAAGTTTAATTAAGCCATTAATTAAATCATCAACATAACAAAAGCTCCGAGTTTGAGAACCATCGCCATAAATACTTAAAGGTTCATTATGCATTGCTTGAACAATAAAGTTACTTATAACTCTGCCATCATTAGGCAACATTCTTGGCCCATAAGTATTGAAAATCCTTGCAATTCTAACTTCAGTTGCATTCATTCTCATGTAGTCATGGCAAAGGGTTTCTGCGATACGCTTACCCTCCACATAACAACTTCTGAAACCTATAGGATTTACACAGCCTCTATAAGTTTCTGGTTGAGGATGAACTTCAGGATCACCATAAACTTCACTAGTACTTGCTAAAAGTAATTTAGCCCCAACTCTGCGTGCCAATCCGAGCATATTATATGTTCCAAGAAAACTAGTCTTAGCAGTTTTAATAGGGTTAAATTGATAATGGCTAGGAGAAGCGGGGCATGCAAGATGCCAAATTTTATCTACTTCTAACAAAATAGGCTCAGTAACATCATGACGGATCAATTCAAAGTATGGATTACCTATCCATCCTGCAATATTCTTTTTTCTTCCTGTAAAAAAATTATCAAGGCAAATAACTTCCTCGCCTGCTTCCATAAGGTGATCAACTAAATGAGAACCTAAAAAACCAGCTCCTCCTGTAATTAAATTGCGAAGAGGAGATGCCATAACAGTCGCGAAGCAAATATAACTACCTAAAGAATAAGCATAAAATAGTGAAAATATATAATCAATTCGATTTTCCTTTCAGATCAAATTAAAATACTCAGCCAAGAACAATTAATTTGAATATATTTAAAAAGAAAGAAACAAACATTAGGAGTTAAATTGAAAAAGGTTAAAGGATTATCTGCTGTAAACCTTGCGAGATTCAGCCTTTTCCAAGCCTGTTTAGGTTGTTTAGCTGTGATTTTTGCTGGCATGCTTAATAGAATAATGATTTCAGAGCTTGCATTCCCGGCAATACTTGTAGGGGGAGGGCTTGCATTCGAGCAATTGATGGCACCATCAAGAGTGTTATTTGGAAATATTTCTGATCGATGGCCAATTAACGGGCAAAGACGTACTCCATACATTTTGCTTGGAGCATTCGGTTTTTGCACGATGGCTGTCGTTGCTGTACCTTATATATTCCTTACAAATAAGGCATTATCACAGGGTCAATTTCTACCTATAGCTTTCTTTTCATTAGGACTTTGCATACTGTTCTCGTTATATGGTTTAGCCATTTCCATGGCGACAACACCTTATCTTGCTTTAGTAATTGATCTAACAACTGAAGAAGAAAGGCCGCAAGCAGTAGGAATCATATGGTGCATGCTCACAATAGGAATAATTGTTGGTGCGATATCAATTTCAATTGCAACAAAAGGATTGGATGGAGTTACTGACCCCTTAATACTTGAAGCGGCCTTAACTAAATTTATGTTTTGGGTAGGCGGAATTGTTTTAATTATTACTTCATTTGCTTGCTGGGGAATAGAGCCAAAGAGCTCAAAAAATTCACAAGGAAAAGTACTAATTAAAAATCAAGAAATTGGGTTAAAGGAATCCTATAAGATAATCACGTCAAGCAAACAAATAATTATATTCTTTACCTTTCTATTGCTTTATACTCTGGGCCTTTTCTTGCAAGATCCAATATTAGAGAGCTATGGAGCAGAAGTTTTTAATTTGCCAATTTCAGAAACAACATTATTAAATGCATATTGGGGATTAGGTACTTTAGTAGGACTATTAATAGGTGGACTTTGGGTCACACCTAGATTAGGCAAACTAAATACAGCAAGATTAGGCTGTTGGATGATATTAAGTTCACTATTACTTCTAATATTAAGTGGAGCAACTGAGAGCACCAATGCCTTATTTGGTGTTTTAGTCATTTTTGGATTGGCGGCAGGGATTGCTACTAATAGTGCATTATCTCTAATGCTTGATTTAACATTACCTAAGATGGCTGGGACCCTAGTAGGAGTATGGGGACTTGCCCAAGCACTATCCAGAGCAATGGGCAAAATATTTGGAGGAGGATTGCTAGATCTTGGAAGATTCATAAATGGTCCTGAAAATCCATTTCTAGCTTTCTCTTTTGTTTTTTCGCTAGAAGTACTCATAACAGCATTAGCCATAGCGGTATTGGGAAAAGTTAGTGTTAAGAGGTTTCGAGAAGAAACAAAAACAAGTATGGAAAGTCTCTTTATGGCAGAATTAGATTGATAAATAAACTTTCAGGCTGAATTTTCTGTCATGTTTAAAATCCCCTCAAAAGCATTAGAAATTGGAGCAGAAACACTAAATAATTTTCCAGTTAGGTATAATAAAATTAGATTATCTGGCACCCAAAGTAATCCATATTACCTCCATTCCAAGAGTTGCTACATGCCTGGGCAAGTAAATAAGTTCAAAACAATATCAACTACAATTCCAGAAGCTAAACATGCCATAAATAATAATCAAATCATTAGAGAATATAAACTAAATCATGAAAGGAGAGCGCACTCTCTTATTGGCCAAAAATACTCAGAAGGTCATCTAGATGAATTTACATATGAAAAGTTTTCTCCGTCAGATGATGAAACTCTTGAAATAGCAATTAGAGCTAGCTATAAGCAAGTTTTTGGTAACTTCACCCCAATGAGTAGCGAAAGATTAATAGACTCAGAAAGACGACTAAGGAATGGAGATATAAGCATTAAAGAATTTATAAGGGCTATTGCAAAATCGCCTTTTTATTTAGCACATTACTTTGAAGAAATGAATCAAGAAAATTCTATTAAGCTGAGGTTTAAACATTTATTAGGTAGACCTATTATTAGTCAAAGTGAATTAACTGAAAGCATAGTAATACTAAATGAAGAGGGTTTTCATAATCATGTTGATCATCTCATTAACTCATTAGAGTATCATCAAGTATATGGTGAAGATATTGTTCCATATATGAGAAGTTGGGATTCACCTCTTGGATCAAAAACAATAAGTTTCATGGAAACATCTTATCTCACCAGATCATTCGCAAGTAGTGATAATGCATTGAAAATGGTAACAAAAAAGATATAGTATTTGACTATCTTCTTAATGATAAAATCTATTCAGAATTAATGTAGCAAATGGATTAAAGATATGAGTTTGCTTTCTTATCAAGATTTGTTATTTAGCCATTATATTATCTATTTAAATGCTGCTGAAAATTCATAAACTAATAGCTTAAAGACTTTTATATGAATTTTCTCGCTGACAAATTCCCATTCACAAAAGGACACCATGCCATTATATAAGGTTAGTTCGACAAAAAAACGACTTGGACACTTATCACAAAGCTTTTCTTTGCCAAAGTCAAATATATGGAAATTAATGAAGATAGATGATACAATTAAAAAATATCTAAAAGGTAATTACAATAATAGTTCAGCTATTCATAAGAAGGTTTGTACGAATAATAAAAATGCTAATTGAAGATTTCTTCTTAAAAAGTCTTGGGAAATGGAACTCAATGCGAAGTGGGCATTCACTAGCTTTTAAAGAGTTTGAAGAAATTGTCAGTCAAATTAAAATTACAAGTTTAGAAAAATGGGATATTAGAGTTCTCGAAATGCTGAACCATAGAAAAATAACTAATAAAAGTTTTTCGACACCTGTAATAATAGAATGGGAATCAGAAAGCAATTGGGAAGACAGTAAAGCAGATAATATTTCTTCTGGATCAAGTATTTTAATCCCTTTTACATCAACGACAAAAACAGGTAAAATCCTAAGAAGTACAGGTTATGCAGAAAATATAAAAGCATATACTGAGTATAATATTTTAGAAAATGATACAGTAATTTTTATTACTAGATATAATCAAACGATCGCAGAAGAAAGAATATGGTTTATCTCATCAAATGTTCGATGTAGAGCATCATTAATTAAATCTATAAATACATCTGCAATCCTTCAAACCTCATATGCATCAGAAATACGTATCTCATAAAAATAGTTATCCATGATTAGACCTTCAGAAGCTATTTTCTCAAAGACAATTTCCGGCAAATTTAGCAACAAGCTTCAAGCACTAGAAAATCCCTCTAAATTCCCGCATATAAATATTTATTTTAGACCCTTACCTTGGGACCTTTTTAATAGTCAATCATTTTATACGGAACAAAGCTATAACTATTTACCCTGGAAACCTTACAGGCAAAGTGTTAATAGATTAACATCCGATAACAAAAAATTCATCATAGAGAACTACGAAATCATTAATAATGTAAGAGTCGCTGGGGGTGGTTTTACACCGGAACTACTTCAAAAACTAACGAGACATAACTTAAGAAAAAGAGAAGGTTGTTCAATGCACTTCACTGAAATAAAAGCAGGTAAATACTATGGTTTTTTATCCCCTGCTAAACAATGCTGTGTTTCACAAAATAATTCAAAAGTATATGTAGTTAGCAAAGTTATTTTCGATCATAAAAAATGGATAAGTGAAGATTCTGGATATAATTTAAGCACCAATAAAAAAGTTTGGGGATCTTCATATGGACCTCTTATCTTTAAAAAGATATTGGCATATAGCTAATTCCTAAAACTTAATAGTTATATGAATAAGGTGCTTTTAATTAAAAAGAATATATCTAGCTTTTCCTTTCACGAATCTATGGCTATCTCCTAAAGCCTTATCAAAAATATTTTTATATTGTTTTTTATAACCTGCAATCTGTATAGATTGCAATACTGCATATCTATTAACCCAGAAATCTGAAGAGAATTGATTAGTCAGCTTATCCAATATTTTGTTTTTGACAATGCCTGGGTATAGATAAGCCAGAGACAATATTGCTGGAGCCCTAAACTTCATATAATCCGGCCAACGAGAATCTAATGCAAATAATAATTTATCTTCTATACCTTTAATAGAATATCCCTCTTCAAGAAGATTTCTATATATATTAATGAAAAAATAAATAGCTCCGTAATCATTTTTAGCCCTATGCCAACTGAGATCTAAATTTCGAACTAAGATTTCTTTGGGAACCTTCTTTAGATTTCTTATTGCAAGATAACAACGCATGAAATCAGTGTTAAATAGTTGATCTATGAGAAATTGTATTTCATACGACTTTTGACCAGTATCAATTAATTCAATATTTTCCGAATCATCAATTATAACAGAATCTATCATGTTCAAAATCTTTACATCATATTTTTCTTGGGGATTCGATCGAAAAAGTTTATCAATCGCCTTTAGCTTAAAAGCAGGTGACAAAGGTGCTCTTATTACGTTAGGCATTAAAAGATTGTTATCAGAATCAATAACATCTTGAACAGCACAATGTCTTGCATTTTGATTATCTTGCTGCAAAAAAGTCTTGAGTTCACTAATTTGATTGCACGAGCCAGTGAATCTATAAATAGCTGCAATACAGGCCCCTCTTAAAGAAGGTGACAAGTCTTTTTCCATTAAAATTGATCTTATTTTACCTAACTGTTCTTTAAGTCCAAATCCTAAAATAACCTTAATTATAATTCTTCTATTGCAATCCTTTTTATCTAGGAGAACAGAAAGATAATTGATTATATCAAGATCATTACATTTTAATTTCAAAAGTGCTAATGCCGAACTTTCAATCAAATAGTTATCGTTGCTTTTTAAACACCTACCTATCGCAGGTATCGCTTGCTTATAATTAAAGTCTGCCAGTACCTCGACAGCTTTTCTTTGTGCAATTCTAATCTCTAAATAAGTATCACCCGACTCAACTAATTCCAGAAGTGCCTTTTTAGTTTCTATACAGCTATATCTTGATAAGGATGAAACTGCTTTATAATAATCACTCTTAAATTCAATATTAGAGTAAGGAGTTCTTAAGATTTCTAATGATTTCTCCTTACTGAAAGTATTAGCAAGATCAAATGGGGAAATCTTCAATGATTTGTTTCTATCTAAGATTTATCATAGCAATATCCATTTTAACGCAATGTATGCGAAATTAAAAATCAATTAAAACATCTGATTAAAGCAAATTTAATTGATAAATATTTAAACCTCAACAAAAAAGAGCACCTTCGTAGATAATTAAAGAGTAATTCATCTGAATAGCATTGCCTGACGATTATCTAAAAAAAAATGATGAAAGGCAAGATTTATTAAGTGACAAAGAAGCTCTTGCACTTGCTGAGGACTTAAAAGTTCAAATCAGGGATGGAACAATTACCAATGCAAATAAGCTTCAAATCGAGAAAATGATTGCCGGACTTGGCAACAAAGATGGATTACTGAGAAGAACTTTTGCTAAAGGGCTTGGGCAAATAGGAAATGCAGCCTTGCCTGAATTAAAGGAAGCACTTCTTAGTAGCCATAATGTAGTACTGAGAAGAGCTGCGGCTAAAACACTAAAGCTAGTAGGAGATCCCAAATCCCTACCGGCTCTCCTACATGCACTTTTAAATGATCCAGATCAAGTAGTGCAATGCTCTGCAGCAGGAGCAATAGCAAGTTTCGGGAACTCTGGCGTCGAACATCTTATAAAAGCACTCGAAAATACAGAGAGTTCA
Source organism: Prochlorococcus sp. AG-409-P19 (assembly GCA_003215315.1). Classification (GTDB taxonomy): domain Bacteria; phylum Cyanobacteriota; class Cyanobacteriia; order PCC-6307; family Cyanobiaceae; genus Prochlorococcus_B. The sequence continues at coordinate 42,164 of QCKO01000004.1, forward strand.
GAGATGCAATATGGCCTAGCCTCATGGGCTCTATGTTTTATTGGAGCGAAAGCTCCAGAAGCAATTAAAAGAGCAGCTAGATCTAAAAAAACAAAAGTCAGATCAGCAGCTATCTGCGCTCTTGAAGAACAAATTAAAATTTTGCATGATCAAGAAGCAATCGATTTACTAAATCTTGCGCTTCAAGACCCAGAGGAAAATGTTCAAATTGAAGCCATAAGGTTAACAGGAAATTTAGGTGAAATTAAAAATTTTACGCCAATACTAATTAATAAGTTAAAGCATGAAAATCCAGAGATAAGGAAAACAAGTATCATTGCCCTTATGCAATTAGCGGCTAAAGAATCACTAGAAAGTTTAATAAACTTATACTCAAGAGAAAAAGTACTTAGAGTAAGAAATATTTTAAAGCTTGCAATTAGAAATATAAATAAGTAATGTATTAAAATTACTTATTTAATCATTATAGATACGAATAGAATAGAACTTATTTAATGCTTTTTATAGCTCATTTATTAGGGAAAAGATCATTGACGCTATGATTTTGAATTTCACTTATAGCTGTTCTAGAGGCTGCTGACTTCAACAAATCTTGATCTTTAGCTGCTTCTAATAATAAAAATATGCCCTGGTCTCCTATTTGCCTCAACAATGAAATTGCCATCAAATTAATTAGAGGTGACTCATTTTCAATGGCAAGCTTAGCAAGATTGATAATATTCTGATTGACCTTATGCAAATCCTTATTCACTATCACTTTAATCAAAACTTTTAAGCAGCTAACTTTTAAAATGTCACTTTCAGTATTAAGGTATAAATGAACAATAGATTCCATAACGTCAGCATCAAATTCTCCCAAGGCCATGACGGACCTTCTTCTTAAAAGAAGGTCATCACTCTCTAGATTCCCTATCAATTCTTTCTTAAACCTCTGAGGCCATACTTTGCGCATTTTAGTCGCAGCAAATTTATTTATATTTGGATTAGGGTGCATAAAATCTAAAAACAACTCTTCGTATGTTTCTATCAACTTTTCCTCCATATTAAAAATTAGATTTCTATAAAAAGGTGTAAAAACTAAAAGATATATATTCTTTTATCAAGCCAGTGCATTGATCAAGTAGTCAAGTAATCCTTTAAACTCAGCTGCTGCCTGCTGGGTCATCATATCTGATATTTTAGAGCTATCTCTTAGAAATATAAAAGCTTCAATATATGCTGCGGTAGGCAGTAATTGTATACGAATAATTTCCCTCATCCCAGCTATTCCCCATTCATCCAAAGGTCCTGTACCGCCAGTAACTAAACAGTAATTAATTAACCTGAGATAATGATGAATATCTCTTACACACTTATCTTTATTTGACTGCTCATATGAATTGTCTCTATAAACGAAATCTACTGCTTCATTAGTAAATTGATCAATACAACCAGCTAACTTTTCAGCAGCTTCCAGTCGTGAAGAGGCCCTATCAAAGGAACCCTTTACTGATTCGAAATCACTAATGCTTGGGAATCTACCAGCGGCATCAGCTGAACTAACGACAGTAGTAACGGCTGATTTCATAAATAATCTTCTAATAAGATTATTTTAATTTACTAATCACAAAACTTGTCAAAAAATAAACAATGTTCAACGAAGAGCTTCTATCACAAGATCAAAGTAAGAAGCTGCTTCAGCAGCAATATCTTGACATTCAGAGCCTGAGCCTGAATTAATACCCTTAAACATTTTTCTACCAGTATTAGTTTCAGTCATAATTGCAACAGTTGCAATTTTCATTATTTCTACTGCTCTTATAGCATTTGACAAGGGAACACCTAAAGCAAGGTAAGTTTCTTTCAAGCCATTCAGGCATCTATCTTGAAGAACAGAAGGATCTCCAGCCAATAATGCGTAACTAACATATCTAAGTATAATCTCACCATCACGAAGACAAGCTGCCATTCTTCGAGTTGGATAGCAATGTCCTCCAGGCTGAGTAAGTCCTGTATTTTCACAAACAATACCTGCCACAGCATCAGCTGCGATACAGGAAACATTTTGCGTTATAGCAAGAGTGGCATCTATACGTTTATTTGCATCAGATACATACTTTCTTAATTTGGATAGATCTTCACTGCCTATAGGGGCACCCTTAGCATCAGCACTAACAACAGCCCTGGAAAACGCATCTAGCATTTTGGAGATGGGAACAACCCGAACAAATAATGTAATTAGAGCGCTATAGCTCCCTAGGGGAAAACGCTTTTAAGAACTTACGCCCTTCAATTGAACATGAACAAAATATAGATAATAACGAAACGGTTCGTAACCGAAAAAATTTTATAATTTTCAAAACTAAAAAAAAGATATCTCAAAAAACCAATGATGAAAAGGATTCAAAGGAGCATGAGCTATTGTTCATCATAAATACATTCCATGTCAGAACCGTCACCAGAAGAGCTCTCAACATCCCTTAATGAACTTTATGCTTACAGGGATCGCTTACAAAAAGAAGTCAGTACAATCTCCAAAAAACTTCGCATGCCAAACCCAAAAGTTAGCTCTGGACTTTCTTCAAATGAAGAGCTTCAAAGAGTTGATGACATTATTTTAAAACTAAAATCCATTCTCAGAAAAGGGCGAATTTAATAAAAAACTAATTTTGCTTATTTCCTTTACATCAAAAAATGTCAGCACTTCTTTTCTTCTTTTTGACTATATTTAAATATAGTTTTGCCTGATCAAATAATTAACTTGAGGTATTAAATAAAATGAAAGAATCAAAAAGCTTATTTCTCAATGGCTTAAATGAATCACAGTCTTTAGCTGTTGACCATGCTCAAGGACCTCTTTTGGTAGTAGCAGGGGCTGGCAGTGGAAAAACTCGAGCTTTAACTCACAGAATAGCTCATTTAATTACTGAATATAAAGTTGATGCTAGTGAAATTTTAGCAGTCACTTTTACAAATAAAGCTGCCAAAGAAATGAAAGACAGGCTAGAATTACTTCTTTCAAAACGACTTGCTGAAATAACCTATAATAAATCATGGAATTCTCTACAAGTAGGCGAACAAAGACAAATAAGAAGTAGAGTTTACCGTGAAGTAATACGTGAATTATGGATTGGAACTTTTCATGCACTCTTCGCAAGGCTTTTAAGATTTGATATTGATAAATTCATTGACCCTGAAGGATTAAAATGGACCAGACAATTCTCAATTTATGATGAATCTGATGCTCAAAGCCTTATAAAAGAAATTATTACTCAGGATTTGCAACTTGATCCAAAAAGATTTGAACCAAAAAAAGTAAGATGGGCCATCAGCAATGCTAAAAATCAATGCATATTACCAAATGAGCTGGAAAAAGATATGGAAGGTCAAAGAGGTAAACTAATATCAGAGACTTATAGATTATATAGGAAAGCTCTTGCCGCGAATAATGCCCTAGATTTTGATGATTTATTATTAATACCTGTTCATTTATTACAACAAAACGTACAAACAAGGTCATACTGGCACAAACGATTTAGGCATGTACTTGTAGATGAATATCAAGATACAAACTGGACTCAATATGAATTAATTAAGTTATTGGTAACGAATGGAGTTGAACCTAACTCTTTTAGCAATTGGGAAAAAAGATCAGTTTTTGTAGTTGGAGATGCCGATCAAAGCATTTATAGTTTTCGTGCTGCTGATTTCAGAATCTTAATGGGTTTCCAAGAAGATTTTGGAGCAAGAAATAAAGACAATAACTCTACACTTATAAAATTAGAAGATAATTATAGATCAACCTCAACCATACTAGAAGCAGCTAATGCTTTAATATCTAATAACAAAGAACGTATTGATAAAATCCTTAGAGCAACTAGAGGGGAAGGAGAGAATATAAAATTAACTAGGTGTGATGATGAGATCGCAGAAGCAGAGGCTGTGGTTCATCGTTTAAGAGTTTTAAATGCAGCAAACCCAGAAATTAATTGGGGAGACATGGCAATACTTTATAGAACTAATGCACAATCAAGATCAATAGAAGAGTCATTAGTTAGATGGAATATTCCATACATAGTAGTTGGTGGTTTACGCTTTTATGACAGAAGAGAAATCAAAGATTTACTAGCTTATTTAAGGCTGCTAATCAACCCTTCAGACAGCGTAAGTCTCCTAAGAGTATTGAATGTCCCGAAAAGAGGCATTGGGAAAACAACTATTCAAAGATTATCTGATGCAGCAAGCCAACTTGGTATACCTCTTTGGGAAATTATAAATGATGCTGAAAGCGTAAGATCATTAGCTGGCAGGTCAACAAAAGGCGTTTTAGGTTTTAGTGAGTTAATTAATAATTTACAAACCTATCTGGAAAAATTGACACCCTCCGAATTAATTCAATTAGTAATGGAACAAAGTGGCTATGTAGATGAATTAATCGCAAATGGTACAGATGAAGCAGAAGAGAGAAGACGCAACTTACAAGAATTAATCAATGCAGCCATACAGTATCAAGAAGAAAATGAGAGTAGCGATATAGAAGGCTTTCTATCCAACGCAGCGCTATCAAGTGATGCTGATAATAAGGATACTGCTTCAGATAGAATTACATTAATGACATTACACAGCAGCAAAGGGTTGGAATTCCCAGTGGTTTGCCTAGTAGGAATGGAGCAAGGTTTGTTTCCAAGTTATAGATCTTTAGATAATTCTTCTTCCCTAGAAGAAGAAAGAAGACTCTGTTATGTAGGTTTTACTAGAGCCAAAGAAAAACTATATTTATTCCATGCCAATGAAAGGAGAACATGGGGAGGGATGAGAGAACCAGCCATTGCATCTTTATTTCTCTCAGAAATACCTGAACAATTACTAGAAGGTGACATCCCTCTAGCAGGTGGAACATCATTAAGAAGAGAAAAAAATCTAGACAGATTAATTAGAGTCGATAGGGTAAACAAACAGGCATCCAATAAAGAATCGGCCAATAATGGAGTTAGAAGAACATACGCAGGGCCTTCACCAGGGAAAAAGTGGAACGTAAACGATAAGATCATTCATTCAGCTTTCGGCGAAGGCAAAGTTACTCACATTTTTGGATCAGGTGAAAGGATTTCACTTGCAATTAAATTTCATGGAATGAGTCCTAAAATTATTGATCCAAGGTTAGCTCCAATTAAATTATTGGAGGCAATCGATTAAAATCAAGTTCGCAAGAATAAAAGAAAATTCATTTTCATTTATGAATCTCTTACATAAAGCAGAGATTGAACAATCTATCAATAATATCCCTTCTGGGATAGTTGATATTTTAACTAAAACTGCACAAGAGTTACATATAAATAAAATCGCAATAGTGGGTGGACTTGTCAGAGATTTGATTATTTCAAAAATACATAACACAGTAAATCCAAAGTTAAATGATATTGATCTTTTAATTGAAGGCGAAACAGATAAATTCTTTAATTTACTAGTTAAAAAGCTTGGGAATGAAAAGGTTAAAGTTATAAGAAATAACATAGATTATAAAACTATTGAGTTACAACTTTTGGGCATAAAAGTTGATATAGCAAGTGCCAGAACTGAAATATATAGCACACCCGGTTCAAACCCAGATGTGACATCTAGTTCACTAAAAAAAGACCTTTATAGGCGTGATTTTTCAATCAATTCAATAGCACTTGAGTTAATTGAAGATAAATTAATAGATCCTTTTTCTGGTATTGAGGCAATTAAGAAAAAAAAATTGGAATTCTTACATCCAAAAAGTGTTTTAGAAGATCCAACAAGGATTATTAGAGCAGCAAGATATTCAGCAAGACTTAACTTCGAAGTTTCTTCTAATTCATTAAATCAAATAAAAAATACATTAGATTCCAATCCATGGGGCGTAAACACAACGGAATGGGATAATGAAAAATCACCGCCAGCATTAGCAAGCAGGCTGGGAATGGAGCTTAATCTTCTACTAAATAATGAACCATGGGTCGCAGCATTAAAGTTATTACAAAGTTGGGGAGCCTTATCCTTAATTAATTTAGATATCCAAAAAGATAATTCTTGGCAAGAGAGAATAACCTTATCACAAGATTTTAACCTGCAGCCTTTAACGATCTTACTATCAAACTCTCAGGATCCGATTCCTGTTGCAAAAAGGTTAGGGTTATCCAAAATACAAGAAATTATTCTTAGTGAAAGCTGTAATCTAAATCAATTATTTAATAATCTATCCTCCTCAGAGGAATATTTTTCCTGGTCTGCATCGAGATGGTCTAATATGATAGAAGCTAATTGTAAAAGAGCAGATTCAGTAGCTATCTTAATATGTAAAAAACATATTTTAAGTCATTACTTACTTCATTGGCATACAAAATGGAGATTTATAAAGTCACCAATTAGTGGCAAAGATCTTATAGATAATGGATGGGAAACTGGTCCAAAGATCGGTAAAGAGTTAGAAAGGTTGAGGCTTGAAAAAATAGATAATGAACATCCTCTAGATGAATTCATTAAAAATCCTCAGAGTACATAACCGATTTTTTTCCATGGCCCAGATTTTATTAGCTTCTCTGCGAAAAGCTCTGGGGATGCAATTACAATTGGTCCACATGTTTGCGGATCAATCAACAACTCTAATTTATTATGATATTCCTTGCTGCCTATCCTGATCTTATCTAAAAGAATTTCAAAATTAACATGAGGATCATGATTGGGATTTAAAAAGCTTAGGTAATTTCTATTATATTTAGCAAGTGTACTTTGATAGCCATTTTCAAAAAGATCGCTGACCCCTGCAAAAGAATCAATTTGTTCAATTTCAATATATATTTTGAGTAGAGTTTCTTTTCTCTTTATTCGTCTAACATTGCTTGATTTAAGCATCTCACTTAAATGCCCTAACAAACCAAATCCCGTAATATCAGTGCATGCATTAACAACTTTCGAATGATTATATTTATCTTGCATATAGTTCAAGTCAGTTATTATTTGATGTTGACTAGTATTCATTTCTTGCAATGCTAAATCTATCAAAGAAGACGAAACATTCCCAATCATTGATGCCGCAAAAATAACGCCACTACCAAGTTGTCGACTAATCAAAATTTGATCGCCCTTTTGCAAACCTCCTTTTTGCCAAATATTATTAGGGTTCTCAACTAAACCATTAACACATAGCCCAATCTCAATTCCAATACTTAAAGGCTCTAGATTATCATTTCTAGATTCTAAAGTATGTCCTCCAATTAACATTGCACCCTGAGGATTTAAGGCCGAAGTAATCCCATTAAGAGCTTGAGAAAGTAATTCCTCTTGCAATCTAGAAGAAGCTTTAGGAACTGTTATCAAGGATTGTGCTGACACAACAGATCCCCCACAAGCCCAAATATCAGAACATGCATGCAACGCCGTCAACCTTGCGTTCAACCATGGATCACTGATTAAGGCTGGAAAAGCATCTACGCTTTGTAGTAAAGCTGCTCCTTGATTCGTATATCCAATACAACTTGCATCTTCTGGCTCTTCAGATATATTCATTCTCGCAAGAGCTTTTTGCAATGGCTCTGTTGACAATTTAGCTCCACAGCCACGGCAATCAAGCATTAAATCATTTTTCATATAACTTCCATTTGCCTTGGCAGAGAATTTAAATTTAGATACAAAGCTTTTATCTATTTTTTCTTTCAATAAAGCAAGTCCAAAATAAGGACCAACAATTTGTTCTCCGTAAAAACATAATGCTCTAGACTTTTGAGAATGAAAATCAACCCCTAATAATTGCAGTGCTTTTTTCTGGGGATACCAACAAATAGGATTAATTCCTTGGCTTATTCTCCCAATATTCTCTGCCAATGGTATAGAGGAACGAACTGCCCAAACTCCAGAAGGTGGCCTTGGATTTTTTTCTATTACACCACAATCTCCTACTGCAAAAATATCAGAATAACCAATTACTTGTAAGGTATTTTCTGTAAGTATGCGTCCATCTTTATCAACAGGAAGTCCGCTCTCAAAAATCCAATTAGGCGCTCTATTGCCTGTGCAAAGTAAGGCGGCTTGGGATGAAATAAATTGTTTTTTTTCTATAACTAGAATATTGAACTCATTTAAGATTTTCTTTACTTTCGAGGTTAGATTTTCATGCCTTGAATATAAATCTAATTTTCTATTTGGCCATCTTGCACGTAAAGCAAATGCAAGTTCCACTCCAGCCATACCAGAACCCACAATTGCAAAAGGTTCCGAGCCTAGAGCTTCATTAGCAAAATCATTTTTACAAATCCATTCTAATGATTTGTTAAATGGCTTAATTGGAACAAAATGCTGTCCAGGCTCAGACTTAAATTGATCATTTTTGATACAAGTTTCTGATCCAATATCTAAACTTAATCTTTGATAAGTAATAGATGGCCTTCCACATAATGAAATTATCTTATTAGACAAATCAATTCCTTCTATTTCAGCCAGCACAAAAGATACGCCTGCTTGTGCAGCCAAATCTCTTAAATCAATTTTAATTTGATCAAGATTATATTTTCCTGCTACTACTCCAGCGATCATTCCTGAATAGATAGTATGACTTCCTCTATTAATTAAAGTAATTAAACCAGGAGGTTTCAGTTGAGGTTTCATTACCCACCTCAGTAAAAGTAGGGCATGAGTATGACCACCACCAGCAAGAACAAAATGATCAAACAACATCAGTCTTTTACAGGTTTTGAAGAAGAATCAAAGGTTCTTAACCTCCAAAAAGCGCGCTTAGGAATCATTGGAGGAAGTGGCCTCTATGATATAGAGCACATAGAAAACAAAAGGGAAGTAAATCTAGACACACCCTATGGAAAGACCTCTGAGAAATTGCTTTTAGGTAATCTAGGTGGAATGGAAATTATTTTTCTTGCCAGGCATGGTAAATACCACACACTAAGTCCAACAGAAATTCCTTATAAAGCAAATATTTGGGCGCTTCGCTCATTAAATGTTAAATGGTTAATTTCCGCATCTGCAGTTGGATCTCTTAAAGAGGAAATAAAACCTTGTGACATAGTAATACCTGATCAATTTATTGATAGGACACAAAAAAGACCTTTAACTTTTTTCTCAGATGGTGCAGTAGCTCATATAAGTCTCGCCGATCCATTTTGTAAAGACCTCTCTCAATTAATCTCTGAAGAAGTCAAAACACTACTAAATAAAGGTAAACAATTGCATATTGGAGGAACTTACCTGGCCATTGAAGGACCAGCATTCTCAACCAGAGCAGAGTCAAACTTATATAGAAGTTGGGGGTGTTCAGTTATTGGCATGACAAACCATACTGAAGCCAGACTTGCTAGAGAAGCAGAGTTAGCATATTCAAGTCTAGCTATGGTTACTGACTATGATTGTTGGAAATCAAATCAAGCAAAAGTTACTGTTGAGATGGTGATTGATAATCTTAAAGAAAATGCTGAGCTAGCTAAAAAAATAATAGAAGCTATAGCAATAAAGATAAGTAAGTTAAGGCCAAAAAGTGAATGTCATAATTCATTAGGTAAAGCACTAGTTACTCAGGAAAAATATATCCCAATTAAGACAAAGGAAAAAATTAAACTTTTTACCAAAAAATACTGGCAATAAAAAAGGTCTACCTTTATAAAGGTAGACCTTTTTATGACAAGAACTAAGCCAAAAATCTGATTTTATCCAGCATTTCCGATTCCAGTATAAGAACCGTAAAAGAAAATACCAAGAACAAAAAATACTGCAGTTCCACCTGCAGTGGCAACCAACCATAGAGGAAGGGCCCCTTCTGTCCAGCGTCTTTCCCAAGAGATAGCTGGTCGTCCGTCTGGAAGACGATCGCCCGCGCGTCCATCAGGTCCTTTTAATTTACTCATGATAAATAGAGGGTTTAGTTAAAGAAGTAGCTGGAAAAAAGAATTCCCATTACAAAAACAAGTAAGAGACCAAGATAAAGACTTGTTCGGTTCAACTCAACCGGCAGCTTATTTGGATTTGGATTGACTTGCATGGAGAAAAGAAATCAGATGGTAATGGTTTATTTCAGGCGCAGGTCAAGTTCAGCCTTGGATTCAAACCGCTGAACAACAACTGGAGCCTTAGATTCTCCAGCCTGAAAATAGGTATCTGGTCTAGGAGTTCCAAAAGCGTCATAGGCAAGCCCAGAAGACACAAATAGAAATCCTGCAACAAAGATCGCAGGCAGGGCCACAGCATGGATAATCCAATAGCGGACACTGGTAATGATCTCAAAAAACGGGCGTTCCCCGGTAGAGCCGGCAGCCATAGCCTCACTTAATCAGCTCAGTGATCTTATCAAGGTTGATGTTAAGTTTGGGACTATCGCAAAAGGTGGTTACACAGAGTTGCGCAATCTTACAAACGAAAACAAATAAAAAACCTTTAACCCTGCCACCGCAAGAGGTTTCCACGTTCTCCAAAAACAAACCCTTTTGGCTGTTCAATCTTCGAACTGTCCGTGAACTCTATTCTGATGAAATTTGTAGGGATGGAATCGCCTACAGGATCTTGTTCCCAAGATTCACCGCCATCGTTACTTACTAATAATGTTCCATTTCCACCCGCAGCCCATATAGATTTTGCTGGGTCCCAGCCTAGATCTTGATAGTTATAACCATTAACTATAGGAATCATTGGTTTAGTCCAATTATCTAGGTCTTCAGAATCATCACTAAAACGAATCTCTGCACCCCTTGAGAGCATCCACAAATCGCCATTTGGCTGATATCCAACACTTTGCACACGCTTACTACTAGCTCTTTGATGCGGTTCCCATATTTCACTAGAAGGTCTCAATATTGAAAAAAAGTTTCCTAGGCTACTAACACTTATATAACCACCATCTTTAGTTCTTCTTAATTCCCTGATCCCACCTGAACCCGACGTGTCAACTACTTTTGCTTCCCAATTCGTTCCCCCATCAACGGTTTGGTAAATAGCACCAGCGGTTGTTGCCAGCTCTGCAGAATTCTCGCCAAGTGTAGTAATCAAATATGGATCGCCAGGCAAGTTTGCACCCAAGTCAATGCTAAGCCAATTTTTCCCTCCATCAGTTGTATGCAAAATCAACCCTGGCTGGCCTGCAATCCATCCCTCATTATCAAGAAAATCTATACTTATCAGCCTGAAATTACCCTGACTAGGAATATCCAAACTTCTCTCTTCCCAGGTAGATCCTCCATCTACTGTTTCAAGAATCAACCTATCAGTACCAACAAGGAAGCCTCTTTCATTGTCAACAAACCCGATATCAAGAGGATTTGATTCAGTGTGAAGATTAACCACCTTCCAAGGACTGGTTTTAGCCATTGGTGCGTTAGTAACAGTGCATCCACTGAGGCCAATTCCAAGAATTAAAGCAAGAATCAGATTCAAAGTTGTAGAGATTAGTCGGTTCATTTCAAAGAATAAAGAGAGAGGAAACAAGCAGCTGCCAAGGCAAGGCTTCCGAAAATTAATACATTTTTTTGCCCTGATGGAAGTCTATTAAAACCGAAACCAAAAGAGAGATTTTCTTCAAAGCCACTTGGCTTTGATTTAGGTCCAATATCTTTGTAAGCATCAAATCCTACTCGACATACCGGACATTTAAAGGTCTCTTTATTCAACTCATGAAAAGAAGTCCCTGGAATGATTTGAAATTTCTTAATACCTTCATCAGGGTCATAAACATAGCCACAACTCCTGCACTCAAATCGATGGAAATTTGAATCTATTTCAGGAGCTGGGCTCTCAGACAAAGAATCTTTTATAAAATTCTGGGAATCATCTCCAGAGCGACTCTGCTGATAAGAATCCTTTTTTGGATTAATTTCTTCATTCACAGTTTGCACATTCACACATCACAACTCTATCGGCACTAGTCTTGAAAAGTGAATGTCAAAATGATTGAGAAATCATTTATTTCTTAAATGTTCTCCCTTCAGGGCTATGACTATTTTCTAGGTTTTTTGCTGATTTCAGCTGCAGTACCGATTCTTGCTTTAACTACTAACAAGCTAATTGCACCAAAGAGTAAAGCAGGCGAAAGACAGCTGACATATGAGTCTGGAATGGAGCCAATAGGAGGTGCATGGATCCAATTCAACATTCGTTACTACATGTTTGCATTAGTTTTCGTTATTTTTGATGTAGAAACGGTATTCCTTTATCCTTGGGCTGTTGCTTTTCATCGACTTGGTTTATTGGCTTTTATTGAAGCACTCGTTTTTATTACCATCCTTGTCATTGCTTTAGCATATGCATGGAGAAAGGGGGCCCTTGAATGGAGTTAAATCCTATGCCTAAATCTCCTTCTACAAACGCAATACGAGATTTAAAGGCTTCTACTTGTGGCCCAGTAGGAACTCCTGCAATCACAAATGATCTGAGTGAAAATATTATTCTCACCAGCCTTGAAGACTTACATAATTGGGCGAGGTTAAGTAGCCTATGGCCTCTCTTGTACGGTACAGCCTGCTGTTTTATTGAGTTCGCAGCACTTATAGGTTCAAGATTTGACTTTGACAGATTTGGTTTAGTGCCAAGAAGTTCGCCTCGCCAAGCGGACCTCCTAATTGTGGCAGGAACAGTAACAATGAAAATGGCACCAGCTCTAGTAAGGCTCTACGAACAAATGCCTGATCCAAAATATGTAATTGCTATGGGGGCTTGCACCATTACCGGAGGCATGTTTAGTGCTGATTCAACTACGGCTGTCAGAGGCGTAGATAAACTCATACCTGTTGATCTTTATTTGCCAGGATGCCCACCTAGGCCTGAAGCAATATTTGATGCGGTAATTAAACTTAGGAAAAAAGTAGGAAATGAATCTATTTCTGAGCGATCAAAAATCACACAAACTCATCGTTATACAACAATTCCACATAAAATGGAAAGAATTGAGCCACAAATTACTGGTAAATACTTGAATGCAACGACACAAAGAGCTGCTCTAAATCCATCTAAATTAGAAATCCTGGAAGAATCATTTAAAGCTGTCGAAGAAATTGCTGTAGAGCTAAAAAACAACAAAGATTAATTATGGTTGATCCAAATCCTCCAGAGAATTCAATACAAAATGATACCAAATCAGAACCAGTAAAGGACAATGCTGGTGAGACTAGCCAAATGCTAACGAAAAAAGGATTAAAAAATTTCCCTCTAGATCCTGATCACTTAGGTATTGAAACTATTAAAGTTGAGCCAAGTGATTTGCTAAAAATTGCAATTGAACTTAAGCAAAATGGATTTAATTATCTTCAATGTCAAGGAGGTTATGACGAAGGTCCTGGTTTAAATATTGTATGTTTCTATAACTTGATTGAAATTAAAGAATCCGATCTAAATACATCACCTAAAGAGGTTCGAATAAAAGTCTTTCTTAAAAGAGATGGAGATTTAAAAGTCCCAAGTCTTTATAGCATTTACAGGGGTTCTGACTGGCAAGAGAGAGAGACTTTTGACATGTATGGTGTCATCTTTGAGGGACATCCCCACCCGAAAAGGTTACTTATGCCAGAAGATTGGAAAGGCTGGCCTTTAAGAAAAGACTATGTTCAACCAGATTTTTATGAAATGCAAGATGCCTACTAGCAATCAATTACTCTTCTTTCCTTTCCGATAAAAACGCATTATTGCTCTAGCTAAACTTTTAGGATCATGTCGCAATGTAGGCGTAGCCTTTAAGCCCTGAAGAGAATCTTGAAAGACTGCATAACCCTTTTCACGTAACTCTTCTTTTCTGCAAATAACAGGTTCGGCCCCCTTCGATTTGTAATATTCAACCAAAGGAGAAGGAGCTAATTCACTTTGAGCAAGAATTGAATTAAAAAGTCTTTTAGTAATTCCTCTTGATGCAAGCTGTGCCTCAATAGCTCTTACATGCCCTGAAACATCAAGTCCATCAGTCTCTCCAGGCTGAGTCATTAAATTACAGATATATAATTTAGGCGCTTTACTTTTTTGTATCGCATTAACAATTTGAGGCACTAAAAGATTTGGCAAAACTGATGTATAAAGACTTCCAGGCCCAATTAAAATCAATTCAGCTTTTTTTATAGCTTCTATAGCTCTAGGTAAAGCTGGAGGATCTGATGGATAACAGCCAATTCTCACTATCGGCAAAGGTGCCTTACCAATTGCTGACTCTCCATCAATTCGCTCGCCATTTTCCAATTCTGCCCATAATTGAACATCTGCGTTTGTAGCAGGTACAACTTGTCCTTGAACTGACAAAACTCTGCTTGATGCGGTAATAGCTTTTTCAAGACTCCCTGTTATTGATGTCAGAGCAGATAAAAAAAGATTTCCAAAACTATGTCCCTCTAAACCACTACCAGAAGAAAAACGATATTGAAAAAGACGTGTTAACAATGGTTCTTCAGTAGCAAGTGCTGCCAAGCAATTTCTAATATCGCCAGGGGGCTGAACACCTAATTCTCTTCTCAGAATTCCACTACTCCCCCCATCATCAGCAACTGTGACAATAGCTGTAATACGACTGCTATATCTTTTCAGACCTTTAAGAAGAGAAGAGAGCCCTGTCCCTCCTCCAATTGCAACAATAGTAGGACCCCTATTTAATTTTCTTTTAGCTCTTAATGCATCAACCAAAAAAGTATCTTTTTTAGTTCCCAAAGCTTGACTAATAGATTCAAAGCTTCGACCTTGTCCCCATATCAGGAGTGCAATTCCTACTAAAAAAACCAAAGGTCCAGTAAAGCTTCTTGGTAGAAAATTTGTAATTGACTCAAGAAACCAAAAAATAGTTTCAACTAACCAATAAATGGGCCTTAAGTCAGCCCAAATAGAACCACCTAAAAGAGCTATTAATAATCCCAACGCAGAAGTAACAACCCATCTCTTTACAACAAGTCCTGGTAGAAGCCACCTTATAGCCCTTTTACTTCTCTTTATGAAATCCACGAATAGATAAACTCCTAAGGAGTGTTTTGACCTCCGCTCATAGCTAGTTTTAATTTTTCTACGTTTTGTCAATGGTTTAATGGCGAAATTCTTAAACGTGAAATCAAAAAAATTAATCAAATAGAACTCTAATTAAACTTCCCTGAACACACATATACGGCAATATGAGTTAGAAAGCATAAATATGGTGATCAGGTGTCAAAAACCACAAAAGTGGTCGAAATAGAAAACCTCTCAATGCAATGGGGACACAAACCAGTCCTTAATGAGCTTAATCTAATCATGCAAAAAGGAGAGCATCTGGCAATAGTTGGGCCGTCAGGGTGTGGAAAGTCTACAATTCTTCGTCTCTTAGCAGGGCTTCTATTACCCTCAAATGGAAAACTAAATTTATTTGGAATCAAACAAGATTATCTAAGACTTGATCAAACAGACCCTCCCGATGTGCGTTTAGTTTTTCAGAATCCAGCTTTATTAGGATCTCTCACAGTCAAAGAAAATGTAGGTTTTATTTTAAAAAAAAATAGCTCATTATCAGATCAAGAAATAAATGAATCAGTCATCAATTGTCTTAAGCAAGTAGGTCTATATGATGTTGCCGAAAAACTGCCAGGCCAACTTAGTGGAGGGATGCAAAAGCGTGTAAGTTTCGCAAGAGCATTAATGAATGATCCATTAAGAAAAAAAAGCACTGTGCCATTACTTTTGTACGATGAACCAACTGCAGGATTAGATCCAATTGCATGCACAAGAATAGAAGACCTTATTGTTAAAACTACTAATGTTGCCTCTGCTTGCTCAATAGTAGTTAGTCATGTTCTTAGTACAATTGAAAGAACTGCAACCAGAGTAGTGATGCTTTATGACGGCAAATTCCAATGGGATGGCTCTATACAAGAATTCAAACAAAGTGAAAATTCTTATGTCAAACAGTTCAGAGAAGGTAATCTTTTAGGGCCAATGCAACCTGAGGAAATCTAAAAGTTCATGCGACGAAGTCTTCGTGATGCCATTGTTGGTTTTTCTCTTTTAGGAGGAGTTTTAATCTTCTCTGGAACAATGCTTTGGCTAAGAGGATTTCGCATTGGATCCAATTCATGGGAAGTTGAAGCCACCTTTAATGATGCAACTGGACTCGCAGAAATGTCTCCAGTAACATATAGAGGAATTATTGTTGGCTCAATTAAGAAGATTAGCTTCACACCTGAATCAGTAAATGCTCGAATAGTTATCAACAAAAAAGATCTTATTTTACCTAAACCTGTAACAGCTAAAATCACCACCAGCTCAGTCCTTGGTGGAGACGCACAATTATCTCTAATATCACTTAACTCTATAAAAAATAAAAAATTAAATCCTCCACAATCAAGTCTTTGCAATCGAAAAGAAATTCTATGCAAAGATGATATTATAAAAGGAGAAAAGATGATAAGCATATCAACATTAACTGAAGGTATTGAAGGCATTATTGATGAAGCAGACAAGCAAGATATTATTGACAAAGTATCCAAATCTATAGATCAATTTGATCAGACCCAAGCAAACTTAGATGAGCTTATATTATTATCAAAATTAGAACTTTTAAGAGCTGCTCCAATAATCAATGAATTAAACAAAGCTTCTACCCATCTGGCAAATATACTTTCAAGTATTGACAATCCACAAACCTTAAATGACATTAAGGAAGTAGCCCATGTAACTAATTCACTAACCAAGAAAATTGACTCTATGAGTAGTGATATAGATGAAATAATCAAGGATAAAGAACTTATCGAAGCAATAAGAAGCGTCACAATTGGTCTTGGCAAATTATTTAATGAAATCTATCCTTAACCAATAAATTTACTATATTTTTATTAAAACATTAAGTGACTGAGTTAATTGCATCCATAGCAATAGAAGCAATAGCTTGATCAGTTGCCTTTGGAAGTTGTACATATTTACCACCAGCTGCATCTGCTAATTCTTTACCCATGCCGCTAGCAATAAATTTTCTTTCTGTATCAATTACTAATAATTTCAATCCAATAGTTCTATACCTTGCAGCCACATCAAGAACTTCTTGTTTTAAGTCAGGGGGGTCTTCTCCTTCCAAAACGGGCTGGGCCAATGAAGTACTGAGAGGAACATTTCCTCTACCATCAGTAATCGCTACAACGACAACTTGCCCCAAATCGCCCGTAGCCAAAGCATTAGCCCCTACTCTTGCGGCTTGTGTTAATCCATGAGCAAGAGGAGACCCACCTCCACAGGGCATAGTTTCAAGCCTCCTCTTTGCTGCAGTAATTGATCGGGTTGGAGGCAAAAGGACTTCTGCTTGATCTCCTCTAAATGGGATCAACGAAACTTCATCACGATTTTCATAAGCCTCTGTCAGCAATCTAATTACTGCACCTTTAGCACTTTGCATTCGATTTAATGCCATTGAGCCACTCGCATCAACCAAAAAGATAACTAAAGCACCTGCTTTCCTTTGCAATAACTTTGCTCGTAAATCTCCTTCTTCAACTATTACCTTCTTCTCAGGGTTTCTCTCTCTTCTGGCTTTTTGATAAGGAGCTGCTGCTCTTAATGTTGCATCAACTGCAATTCTCTTAACAGGTCCTCGAGGAAGAATAGGTTTTACATATCTACCTCGATTATCACTTAAAACTGCTGAGCGACTTCCACTATTCCCACTTTTGGATTTTGCAGAGGCAAAAAGCAAAAGATCTGGGTCAACCTCGCAAGCTTCGGGGTCAAGCATAAATTCTTCTGGAATTGGAGGAGATGACTCTTGATCTTGATCTTCATCTTCATCTTCATCTTGTTCTTCATCTTCTTGCTCTGAATCATCAGATTGTTCTGGAGGGGGCGGTTGTTGCTGTTCTTCTGGGGGAGGAGGATCCATTTCTTCATCTTGAGGTGGAATTTGAAGTGCTCTTGGAGCAATAACTAACCTAACTGCAACTTTTAAATCCTCAGCATTTACTGCATCTCTTCCACTAAGCGCAGCATGAGCTTTTGCTACTCGAACTGCATACAACTCTGATCGATGCCCTTCCACAGCGCCTCTAAGAGCTTCAAGAACTAAGTATTTAATCTGCTCTTCAGTAATCTGAACATCTGTAACCCATTGTCTTGCTAAAAGTAATTGTGTAGATAAAGCCTCTGTATCTTGGGACCATTTCTTCGCAAAAGACTCACTACTCTGTCCATGAGCAATTGCAGATTGAGTTATCTCTACTCTCTGCTCATTACTTATTAATTGGTCAGCAGATAAAACAATTGCGAATCGATCTAACAAGTGATCTCTTAAAGCTCCTTCTTCAGGGTTATATGTAGCTATCAACAAAGGTCGGCATGGATGAGAAAGACTTAACCCTTCTCTCTCTACTCGATTTTCACCAGCCCCTACAGAAGCTAAAATCAAATTCACTATTCCATCATCAAGAAGATTTAGTTCATCAACATATAAAACTCCTCTATGAGCCTCAGCCAAGAGACCTGGTTGAAAAACAGGGGAACCACTGGACAAAGATGCTGCAACATCAACAGCACCTACCAATCTATCTTCAGTAATCCCAAGTGGAACTTGGACAAATGGCGCAGCAATAACCTTTTTGGGTATCTCAGAATCATCTTCTGTATTCACTATTGATGATATTTCTTTTTCAAAAAGTTTTCTGGATGGTTCATCCCATTCTTCTGGTGAATATGGATCTAAATTTCTTCCAACTGGAGTTATTTTTTGATCTACATCTCCATCTGTTCCCTCTCTTTTCTTTTCAAGATCAAGCACCTCAATAGGAGGAAGCAAAGCATGGAGACCTCTAGCTAAAACTGATTTACCTGTACCTCTGCCTCCTGCAATGATCACACCACCTAATCCAGGATCAACTGCGGCAAGCATCAAAGCTAACTTTAGGGTTCCATGACCAGTGATTGCTGCGAGTGGGAAAGCTCTCGTAGCTAAATCACTTAAAAATTTATCTTCCTGATTTGAAGGTTTTTCGGTAACCTTAGATCCGCTGGAAACCATAAATTTCTCTAACGAGTCATATATTTACAAGTCTCTCTGATGATCGCATGAGTTGTCCAAAAGTATCACCATTAAGTACACTTTCGATTGCAATTGGAGCCAATCTACCAAGCAAGTTTGGGGATCCAGAGTCAACACTAGTAGCAATAAGGCCTAAAATAGAACAAACCATTTACATCTGGTCGAATTCTTGTACTACAGGACTAATTGAAGAAGAAGAAAAAAAAGCTATAGATTCCTTTAGATTCCGTTGGTCTCCTTTATATGAAACTGATGCGATAGGAGGACCACCGAATCAACCTAACTTTGTCAATGCTGTGGTAGTAGTCGATGGAAATGTTTTTTCTACTATTAAGCCCACTAAAGAATTGGCGCATAAGTTATTAGTTAGATTATTATCTCTAGAAAAAATCTTTGGCAGGGATCGTACTAAGAATGAAATTCCTTGGGGTCCAAGAATCATTGATATTGATCTAATCTCTTGGGGCGCATTGCAAATTCAAACAAAAGAACTTACTCTTCCTCATCCAAGAATGACTGAAAGGACCTTTGTTCTAGTTCCCTTAGCCGCCGCTTTATCCTCAACGGAAGGAAACCCTCGCGAAATAATCACTAGAAAAGACTGGTCAACATAAATCATGTTTCTAAAATAATTCTCGTTTTGAAGTATGCATAAGTCATCCTTAAATAGAAACAGAGACAGTTATGGCATTATCAGCTCCTGAACCATCACGAATTCTTGAAACAAAAGCTAGTCTAAATGCAAACAAAATTCGCTTCGAAATAAATCGAATCGAAATGCCAATTGGTCTTGAAGGCGTATTTGGAATTGTCAAACATCCTGGAGCAGCTCTAGTAGTGCCAATTGCAGCAAATGGTGAAGTGATAATTTTGCGTCAATACAGATTTGCTTGTTCTAGAAGGATCTTAGAATTTCCTGCTGGCACACTTGAATCTGGAGAAAAGCCATTAGAGTCTATACAAAGAGAAATTCAAGAAGAAAGCGGATACAAAGCAAAACGATGGGACTCTCTGGGCACGATGCTCCCCTGTCCTGGTTATTCAGATGAAATAATTCATCTTTTCCTTGCTAGAGACCTAATAAAGCTAGAAGAACAACCAGTAGGTGATCCAGATGAAGACATAGAAGTCTTAAGAATGACACCAGAGGAACTCAACAACTTAATAGCATCTGGTGAAGAAGCTTTAGATGGAAAAAGCATAACTGCTTGGTTCAGAGCGAACCAATTACTAAAAAATCTTTAATGGGAAAAAATCGCTTACTTTTTTGGCATAGACGCGACTTAAGAATCAATGATAATAAAGGCTTATCATTAGCCGCATCATCTTCTAAATCCATAACAGGTATTTATATCTTAGATCCAGCAATAATCGAGTGTAAAGAAGGTCCATTGGCAATGGCTGAATCTAAAATTTGGTTTCTTGCTAAGTCACTACTAGAATTACAAAAAAGTTGGGAAGCAATAGGAAGTAGATTATTAATTATAAAAGGTAATCCAATCAAAAAAATACCTTATCTAGCAAAGATCCTAGAAATCGATGCCATCTATGCAAACAAAAATATAGAGCCATATGAAACTTTTAGAGACGAAAGAATCAAGAAATCATTAGCAGAAATCAATATAAACTTTCATCTCAACCTAGATCACTTACTAGTAAACCCTCAAGAGATCAAAACCCTGAATCAATCTTATTATAAAGTTTACAGCCCCTTTCTTAGAAAATGGAATTCAATAATTGATTTAAAAAAAGATCAAGAAGGATTAATAAGTACATATTCATCAAATTATAAATTTGATGACTTAAATGAGAGTGAGTTAATTTCGCTAACAAATGGAAAATGCGAAGCGAGTCAAGAGAAAAACAAAGAAGTCATAAAATTTTTAATCAAGGACAATGATTTTAATAATTTGAAAAAATGTCCATGTATTCCAGGTGAAAAGGGAGCAAGAAAGCAAATGTTGATATTCACTGTAGATGGACACATAAACAAATATAAACAAGAAAGAGATTATCCTTTCAAAAGTTCCACTTCATTTCTTAGTGCTGCACTTTCTCTAGGGACAATTAGTTGCAGGGAGGTATATAACAATGCAATATCAGCAAGAAAGTTTATATATAACAAAAGTGATTTTGATTCTATAGAAACATGGATCAAAGAACTTGTTTGGAGAGAGTTTTACCAAAATGCACTATTAAACTTTCCTGAATTACAAAAAGGTCCATATCAAAAAAAATGGAAGAATTTTCCATGGCAAAATAATTTAGAATGGTTCAAAGCCTGGAAGGATGGTCTTACTGGAGTCCCTATAATTGATGCAGCGATGAGAGAACTTAACCAAACCGGTTGGATGCACAATCGTTGCAGAATGATAGTAGCTTCTTTTCTTGTAAAGGATCTAATAACAGATTGGAAATATGGAGAAGAATATTTTATGCAAAATTTAGTCGATGGTGACCTTGCAGCTAACAACGGAGGGTGGCAATGGAGTGCTAGTAGTGGTATGGATACCAAGCCTTTACGAATATTTAATCCTTATACCCAAACTTCGAAATTCGACCGCAATGCTGAATACATTCGCCAATGGATTCCCGAAATCTCTCATATTGCAAACTCAGATTTAATAACTGGAGACATACCACCTTTAGAGAGAGCTAATTACCCAACAGCAATAATTAACCATAAAGAACAACAAGCAACTTTCAAACAGATATATTCATCTATATAAACATTAATATGACTCACCCAAACCACGAGGGTTCCTCTCCAGGATTCCATTTAATATTGCAACCGATAGAAGGCTTCTGATCAATGGAAATTGTTTCATCATTCAACAAAGAATCTATAGCAAATTGAATATCTTTACCAGTAACAGGAATATCATTACCTGGTCGACTATCATCCAATTGACCTCTATATCTCAGTATATGATCTCCTGATTGAACAGGAGAAAAAATATAGAAGTCAGGAGTACATGCTGCTTTAAGCGCTTTAGCTAATTTATGATTTTTATCAAACAAATAAGGAAATCTCCACCCAAGCCTATTGGCTTGTTCCGCAAGGTGTTGTGGAGCATCCTGAGGATGTGTAATTAAGCTATTACTACTGACAGCCAAAAACTGAACCCTTTGACCATATTTCAAATACAAATTAGATATGCAACTCTCAACATGTTTAACAAAAGGGCAATGTGCACAAACAACCATTAAGAATAAAGGTTTATTAGGCAAATCAGCGTTACAAAAGCGCTCATAACTATTGTAAGGATTTCGATTATCAAGGGTAACGTCTTGAACCATCTCCAGATCAAACTCTGGACAGATAGTGCCAAGCGGTAACATTATTGAACTTGTTCTAACCATTTTTCGTTTAATATAGAGAAAGAGTTTCTTTGTGACTTTTAACTATATATTCAATTTAGTAGATATATTTGCCCAAAATAAGAGAGAATTGAAAAACCAACCCAGAGCCCCATCTACAATATGCTTCTGAATCTAAGTGGAAAAAAAATCCTCGTAACAGGAATAGCTAACAATCGTTCAATAGCTTGGGGCATAGCACAACAGTTAAATGCAGCTGGTGCAGAAATTGGCGTCACATACCTCCCTGATGAAAAAGGTCGTTTTGAATCAAAGGTTCGAGAACTTACTGCTCCACTTAATCCAAGTCTATTTTTACCTTTAAACGTTCAAAATTCCTCCCAAATTGAAGAGGTTTTTAATTCGGTCAAAAATCAATGGGGTGTATTAGATGGATTAGTTCATTGCCTTGCTTTTGCTGGGAAAGAAGAATTAGTAGGTGATTACAGTGCAACCACACCAGAAGGCTTTGCTCGAGCTCTGGAGATCAGTGCCTACTCCCTAGCCCCACTTTGCAAACATGCCAAACCACTGTTCAGTGAAGGTGCAGGAGTTGTTACACTTACTTACCTTGGAGCAGACAGAGCAATACCTAACTACAACGTAATGGGTGTAGCAAAAGCAGCTTTAGAAGCCTCCGTAAGATATCTTTCTGCTGAATTAGGACCTGAAAAACAAGTTCGAGTCAACGCTATTAGCGCTGGTCCTATAAGAACCTTAGCAAGTTCAGCCATTGGAGGCATATTGGAGATGATTCACAATGTTGAAGGTAAGGCCCCATTAAGAAGAACTGTCACTCAAAAAGAAGTTGGGAACACAGCGGCATTTCTTTTAAGTGATCTTTCAAGTGGGATTTCAGGACAAACTATTTATGTAGATGCGGGATACTGCATTAATGGGATGTAATTCAAATCTCTTGAGAGTTTTTTTTGAATTGATATGAAAACTTCCAGACAAGGAGAAATCCATCGAAAAACTAAAGAGACTGACGTTTTTGTTCGCCTAAACCTTGATGGAACTGGGAAATGCAATGTTAATAGTGGGATTGGCTTCTTAGACCATATGCTGGAACAATTATCCAGTCATGGATTGTTTGACTTAGAGGTTTCAGCCAAGGGTGATACACACATAGATGATCATCACACAAATGAAGATGTTGGGATTGCTTTAGGTCAAGCTCTATCCAAAGCATTAGGTTCAAGGAGTGGGATTAACAGATTCGGACATTTTTGCGCACCACTTGATGAAGCTTTGATTCAGGTAGTGCTTGATTGCTCTGGCAGACCTCACTTAAGCTATGGTCTAAATATTTCAACGAATAAAGTAGGTCAATACGATACTGAATTAGTCAAAGAATTCTTCGGTGCTGTAGTCATCAATAGCGGCTTAACTCTCCATATAAGGCAAATAGAAGGGGCAAATGCTCATCACATTATCGAAGCCTGTTTTAAATCTTTTGCAAGAGCCTTAAGAATGGCAACTGAAGCAGACCAAAGAAGAGCCGGTACGGTTCCAAGCAGTAAAGGAGTTTTAGAGCAAGCAGGTAGTTAAAAATATCTTCTCTTTGGATATAACAAAAAATATATACTCGCGTATTTAACTCAAATAGGCGAAAATCATATTGAAGCATGATTTAAAAGTGACTGTTACAGAAACAACTAACACCTCAAAAAGATCAATACCAAGTTTTAACAGAGAAGATTGGGCGAGTGCTTATTGCAATGTTGAGAAAGAGCTCAAAGATATTCCATTAAAAATAATTAAAGGTCAAGTCCCTAAGGATCTCAAAGGTACTTTTTATCGCAATGGTCCTGGAAGGCTAGAAAGAGGAGGCCGCTGGGTACATCACCCCTTTGACGGTGATGGAATGATCGCCGCCATTAAATTCAAAAACGGCAATGTAAAAATCACCAATAAATACGTACGTACTGAAGGTTGGATTGCCGAAGAGAAAGCCAAGAAATTCCTTTATCGAGGGGTTTTTGGGACCCAAAAACCTGGGGGAGCAATCGCGAATGCCTTCGATATACGTTTAAAAAACATTGCCAATACTCATGTAGTAAAACTGGGCAATGAGCTTTTAGCTCTATGGGAGGCTTCTAGCCCATATGCTTTAGAACCCACAACTCTAGAAACAATTGGGATTTCTAACCTCAATGGAGCTCTAAAGCCAGGAGAAGCATTTAGCGCCCACCCAAGATTTGACCCTGGGCATTATGGTCAAAAAAGAATGGTTACTTTTGGAGTAAAAACTGGCCCTAAAAGTACGCTTAGATTGATGGAGTTTTCTGCAGAGGGTAACCATACTGGAAAACTTTTAAGCGATCGAAAAGATCAATTCAACGGTTTTGCTTTCTTGCATGATTTTGCAATCACTCCAAACTGGGCAATATTTATGCAAAACGCAATAAATTTCAATCCTATACCTTTCTTACTAGGCCAAAAAGGTGCAGGTCAATGTTTAAAGTCCAAAAAGGGTGGGCAAGCAAAGTTTTGGCTTATACCAAGAGACTCAGGATGCTATGCAGGTGAAGCACCAAGAATAATTAATGCCCCAGATGGTTTTGTTTTTCATCACCTAAATGCATGGGAAGAGAGTAAAAAAGTAACAATAGAAAGCATTTTTTATCAAGATTTTCCATCTATTGAACCTGATGAAGATTTTCGTCAAATCAACTTTGAATTGTTACCCGAAGGTATTCTTAAAAGAAGCTGTATAGATATAGAAAGCAATACATCATCAGTAAAAATAATCAGCAATCAGTGCTGTGAATTTGCAACAGTCAACCCAGATTATGAAGGCATAAAAGCAAAATATGCATGGATGGCGGTCTCAGACAAAAAAGAAGGGAATGGTCCTTTGCAGGCCATCAAAAAAATAGATCTAATTAATAATACAGAGTGTATTTGGAGTACAGCTCCTAGAGGTTTTGTAAGTGAACCTTTGTTTATAGCAAAAAAACATAATTCAGCATCCGAAGATCAAGGCTGGATAATTGTCTTAATCTGGGATGGCAAACGAAAAGGGACCAATTTAATAATCTTAAATTCAGAGAATTTAACCGAAGAAGCTATTTTAGAGCTTCCCATAAAAATTCCTCATGGACTTCATGGAAGCTGGGTAGAAGACATTTCTTAACTCACAGAGCTCAATCAAGAAAAGCAATCTATTTTTAGCAATTTTATGATTTCTGGTTTTAATAAATCAAAGGCTTTTCCTCTATGCCCTAATTGTCTTTTTTGATGAACCTCCATCTCTGCAAAAGTTAAAGAAGTCCCTAATACTTCAAAAATTGGATCATATCCAAAACCTTTACTTCCTCTAGGTTGAAAAGTAATCAATCCTGGACAATATCCCTCTACTTCAAGAAGAACTTTACCTTTATAAGCAATACAAAGAGCACAATGGAATTGTGCATTCCTGTTCTCCTTTCCATCCAAAATGTTAAGTAGCTTTGATACTCTTTCATCATCAGTTCGTGCAAATCGAGAAGAATAAATACCAGGGGCTCCATTCAACACATCAACACTTAACCCTGAATCATCAGCAAGTGTCCATAAATTATTGTGATCACTAAGCGAAATAGCTTTAATTCTTGCATTTTCAGCAAATGTATTTCCATTTTCTATTATCTCAATTTTTTCAGACTGAGTAATTACCTTAATTGGTAAATCACTTAAAAAAGATTTAAATTCTTGAATCTTTCCTTTATTAGTGCTTGCAATTAGAATACTCTGATAAAGGGCCTGATTCATTACAAAAGCTCCTCAATAAATTTCTTTGCAAACCTTAAATTAGAAAGCAAATCTTTTTCTGTAGGGGCCTCACAATAAATCCTTAATAAAGGTTCTGTACCTGAAAAACGAAACATTAGCCAATGAAATCTATCTATAATCAATTTGATACCATCTAATTTAACTACTTCTTTTACTCTATTTCCTTCAATATTTTCTGGAGGGGAAATACTTAAGAAAGACTCTATTCGGTTCTTAATATTCATATCATTCAGATATATATCCCTTCTTTCAAAATAACTATTTCCATATTTTTTACTTATAGATTCTATCTTCTCAGCCAAAGACTCTTCTGAAGAAGTTAATGACTCTAATAAAACCATCATAGCAAAAAGCGCATCTCTTTCAGGTATATGGGATCCAAAGCCAACCCCACCAGATTCTTCACCTCCTACAACTACTTTCTTTTCCAACATTTCTTGCGCAATATATTTGAAACCTACTGGTTTCTCTATAACTTCTCTACCCAATCCTTCTCCTACTAATCGCATCAAATCAGAGCCACTTACGGTTTTAACAACACATCCAGGAAGCTTCCTGACTCGTACCAAATGATCAATAAATATAGGCATTAATTTCTGCGTATTACAATATCTACCATACTCATCTATAGCAGCAATTCTATCTCCATCACCATCAAAAACCAATCCTAATGATCGTTGACCAGTATGAAATTTTCTTTTTATTTTATTCATGATACTACTCAGATATTTTTCCATTGGCTCTGGAGGATTACCTCCAAAAGAGATATCTTTATTTTGCCTTATTTCCTGAATAAAAGTATTACCTTTTTGACCTAGCAACTCACTTACACAACCAGCTGCAGATCCATGCATTGGGTCAACAATAATATTAATATGCAACTTTTTAATCTTTTCAACTATCGAAGAAACATCAAACATTTTTTGAATACTTTCAATGTGCTCGGCTCGAAAATCACAAGATGCTGTTTCTCCTTCAACAGGAATAGAAATACCTCCAGCAAGAATTCTTTTTTCCACTGCTCGAGTAAAATTCTCATCCACCGATCCACCGAGAGGACCTTTAATTTTTAAACCCAACCATTCTGGAGGATTATGGCTGGCCGTAATAACTAATGCTCCTAAAGCATGATGCTTCACAACAGCCCAACTACAAGCCGGAGTAGGCAAAGGACAAGAAGCAAGTATAGGTTCTATAGCTAATCCTCTTACAGCAGAAGCAGCTACTTGAGCCATCTCCTCTGCAAGCATCCGTCGATCATATCCAATAATAATTTTTTTATTTCTATTTTTTCCTCTATATAAAAGCTCTTGAGCTGATGCAGTGGCAACCTTCAAAAGGTTATCCAGAGTAAAGTCCATGCCCAAAATCCCTCGCCAGCCATCAGTACCAAAAGAAATTGGTTTTTGAATGATGCAAAGATTTTTGTCCCCCATAATTATTGACTTAATCCATCAAATCTAACGATAGATACATTATTGTCTTCCTATGAGAATCTATCAATCAAAAATACATGTAATTAGCGATAAGCTCATAAAAAGCTGGCTGCGATGTCGAAGAAAAGCTTGGCTTGATAGTTTTGGGGATCAACAAGAAAAAATATGGAATACCCATACAACACTCCAGTTAGATCATCAAAGAAAATGTTTTTCTGACTTTATGGGTAAAAAAAATGGCGTTGGCATTGGTATTGAGGCATGTAAAAAAGGAAAAGATATTGTGGCTGGATTAACCATTAAGGAAAAATTATCTACAAACGAATTTCTTAAAGCAAGGCCACCTTTACTCAAAAAAATTAATGGTCAAAGTATTTGGGGTCCTTTTTCATATGAACCCCTATTAACACTACAAGGCAAAAGATTAACTCGAGAAAATAAATTAAGCTTTGCAATGTCAGCTAAATTACTAACATCGCTTCAAAAAAATAAAGTCCATAAAGGTATAGCCATATCTCAACTAAATCAAACAACACATTTTCAAGAAGTAAGATTTAGCAAATCAATTGAAACTGAACTTAAAGAGTCAATTGAGAAATTAAAAGCAGACCTTCTTTTATCAAAACCACCCAAGGTAACATCTAATCGCAAAAAATGTTCAATTTGTTGCTGGAAAAAGTTTTGTGATAAAACAGCATATGCAGAAGGACATTTAAGCGAAGTAAGCGGAATTGGAAGCAAGCGTAATATTTTGCTTAAAGAAATGGGGATAAGCAACATTAGTATTCTTGCAGGGTACGAAGCAAGTTCTCTTAAGCTAAATCTAAGTAAATTTGGCCCTCAACATGGCGAAATTAGTGATCAGATCATTAGACAAGCCAAAACACTTCTAACAGGAAAAGCTATTAAATTGCAATCCTCTAACTTATTAAAAATCTTAAATAAAGCGCCAGGATTATTAATTTACGATATTGAGTCTGACCCTGACGAAAAGCATGACTTCCTACATGGATTTGTGAGAATTTCAAACTTAAAAAGCAAATTAACTCTAAAAAATAAATTTACTTATAAGCCATTATTAAGTGTTAATAAAAGCGAGGAATATCTTCTTTGGGAAAGGATAAGAAAGACATTAAAGGTTCATGAAGATTGGCCCATACTACATTATGGAGAAACTGAATCATTAGCATTATATCGACTAGCCGAAAGACAAAGAGCAAACAAGCACGAGTTAGAAGAAATAAAAAATAGGTTAGTAGATATACATCTTTATGTCAAAGAATTTTGGTGCTTACCAATAAATAATTATGGGCTAAAATCAGTTGCTGAATTCATTGGTTTCAAATGGGAGAGTAAAGGTATTGACGGACCACAAGCTCTTTTATGGTGGAGACAATGGAAGAATTCAAGACCACATAAAAAAATATACTCTAAAAACTTAAGAAGAATTTTTCAATATAATAAAGATGATTGCTTAGCCACATGGGAAATTGCAAAATGGTTATCAACTCAAGACTAATCTAAAAAACTTTTAAATCCAATAGGTACTTTTATTAATAGTTTTTCTGATAAACCTTCAAGATAAAGATCTTGTCTTAATAATGAATTAGTTTTAATTAATGCTAGGCCTGAAGTAATATTGTTTTCTTTCTTTATAATAGATATAACAATTCCTTTAGGCCTACCTTCAACATCCAGGATCTTTAAACTATTAGTCATTGTATAATTTTCTTCTTTAGAATGTAGCTCCCAAAGTCTTAGTTTTTGTTTTAATGCTTTTTTTGTGAATATTTTAGCCATTGCTTCCTGCCCCAAATAACATCCTTTTTTCAGATCTATCAAATCCGACAATCCAATTTCATATGGATTACATTTATCCTCAATTTCTTGAGAGAGTCTAGGAAAACCTTGAGAAATCATCCAACTTTTGATCTCATATGGATTTGCTTTCTTAGTCCTAGAAACCTCATGAGGTAAATTATTCTTTCCATTTAACCAATACACAGGTGAATCTTTCCAAGACACTTCTAATGATAAACATTGTATTCTTGTCTTTAACTTAGATGATTCAATACGTACTTTATCTGCAGGGAAAATAAAAGATTCTAACCCTTGAAAAAAAGATTTAGAATCACCTTCTAGAATCAAAACTTCTGCATGATTATCTTTTAATTTTATTTCTAAAACTGCCCTTAACTTGCCCAAAGAAGATAACCAACAAGTTCTAATAATTTCATTATCTGATGCTCTCAAAATATCTATAGTTGTTTGACCATGGAGAAAAGTTCGCACTCCCTCACCACACAAAGTAATGCATGGAAAGTCTTGTTCCCAAATTAATTCTGATTGAGTATTTATATCATTTTTCATTGGCTCTATTCACAACATCTTTCAAGAGAAATAAACTTATCAATTCTAATCCAGCATTTTTCATAGCCTCCTCACCACCTTCTTGTCTATCAATAATTGAAATAACCCTATCAACACAATATCCAACATTTCTTAATTGTTTAACAGCTTTCAGCGATGATCTACCGGTAGTAACGACATCTTCGAGAACAGTTACTCTTGATCCTGTTGGAATAAGTGGTCCTTCCAGCCATTGACCAGTTCCATGCCCTTTTGGTTCTTTTCTTACTATCAAACCATCTAAATCTCGTCCCTTCTGAGCTGCGAGTAGAGAAACACCACTAACAAGGGGATCAGCCCCTAAGGTTAATCCTGCAACTGCAGAAGAATCTGATTCAACAAACTCCAGCATCAAATTAGAGATCAAAACCAGGCCAGGTCCACTAAGAGAAACAGGTTTGCAATTTATATAGTGCTTGCTTTGCCGTCCAGAAGATAATGTGAAATCACCAACCTTATAGGCTTTACTAGATAATTCTGACAGCAGTTGCTCTCTGTGGATTCGCATAGAATCAGAAGCGTAGTTCATATTGAACACAGTTGAGATTGTTATTAAAAAAATCTTGGCCTTCTAAGATTCTATTTCTTTATTGAAAGTTCTTCTCTATCATCAAAAAAAACAATCAAACCCATTACTTGGGGGGGTGTAGCAATCTGGTGAATGCAGCGAACTCATAATTCGCCTTAGGCGAGTTCGATCCTCGCCACCCCCATCAAAAAAAATTAATGAGATTTATTCTTCTTGGGATATTGCTTGCTTTGCCAGCTTTTTTCAATGCGGCAGAAGTTGCTTTACTTAGGCTTAGACCGAGCAGAGCTCAAAGCTTATTTGAAGAAGGAAAACCAGGATCAAGAACAATACTTCGATTACAAAAGCGTTTAAGAAGAGCCCTCCTGGTTGCCCAATTAGGAATCACTCTGTCACTAATATCACTTGGATGGGTAAGCAAAACATGGGCGACTCAATTTTGGGACAAAGAAATTTCTAACAGCCAATTTTGGTATTTACTTTTTCTAGTAGTAGTTGTATTAACTTCCACATTAATCTCTGGGGTATTCCCTAAAGCTTTAGTACTAAACAATCCAGAAATTTCTGCTCTCAAATTATCACCTTTACTAGAGTCTGTAATGAAATGGATGGCACCTTTTCTTTCCCTAATAGAAAAAGTTACGTCACTAATTATAAGATTAATAGGTCTAAATCCAAAATGGGATAGTCTGGTAACAGCTTTATCTGCAGGTGAGTTAGAAACATTAATAGAAAGCGGAGCAGTTACTGGTTTAGAACCAAACGAAAGAAATATTCTTGAAGGAGTTTTTGCTTTAAGGGATACACAAGTACGTGAAGTCATGGTCCCTAGATCTGGGATGGTAACCCTTTCAAAAAACGCATGTTTTTCTGAACTTATGGAAGAAGTTCACCGTACTAGACATTCAAGATTTCTAGTGATTGATGATTCATTAGATAATGTTCTTGGTCAAATTGATTTAAGGCATTTAGCTGAGGCAATATCGCATGGAAGTATTAAAGCGAATACATCTATAATTCCATATATCAATAGTGTTCCAAAGGTACTAGAAACATTAACTCTTGCAGAATTGCTTCCTTTAATAAAACAAGGTAATCCTTTTTTATTAGTTGTAGATGAATATGGTGGAACAGAAGGACTAATCACTTCGGCAGATTTAACTGGTGAAATCGTTGGTGATGAGATTCAATCTGATAATAAAGAACCTGACCTATTCAAAATAGAAAGCACAAGTAATCAATGGATTGCTAATGGTGACTTAGAAATTATTGATTTAAATCGGCAATTGAAAGTTGAATTACCTGAAGCCGATGACCATTACACTCTTGCCGGTTTTTTACTGGAGAAGCTTCAAGAAGTCCCCTCAAACGGTGAAAGTTTATTATTTGAGCAAATTGTCTTCCAAATCATTTCAATGAAAGGTCCAAGAATTAATCAAGTCAAAATAACCCTTCCTGATAATTCCATAAATGATCACTAATCAACGTTAATCTCATAGAAAAATGAATCCCCTTATATGACTGCTCATATCGTTCCTGTAAAAGTTGGTGTTATAGGTATTGGAAACATGGGTTGGCACCATGCACGTGTACTAAGCCTTCTCAAGGATGCCAATCTAATTGGGGTTGCAGATCCAGATTCTGAAAGGGGGAATATTGCTAAAAAACAATTCAACTGTGATTGGTTCAAAGATTACAGAGTTTTATTAGACCAAGTTGAAGCAGTATGTATTGCAGTACCAACCTTGTTGCATCATAAAGTAGGCATAGATTGCCTAAATGCAGGAAAACATGTCTTAATAGAAAAGCCAATAGCAGCAAGCAAAGAAGAGGCATCTTCTTTAATAAATGCATCAAACAACGCTCAAAGGATTCTTCAAGTTGGTCATATTGAAAGATTCAACCCTGCATTTAGAGAATTAACGAAGGTGGTAGCAAATGAAGAGGTTGTTGTTCTTGAAGCGAGAAGGCATAGTCCTCATGCAGAGAGAGCTAATGATGTTTCCGTGGTATTAGATCTCATGATTCATGATCTGGATCTTGTTCTTGAACTTGCCAATGCAAAAGTAACCAGACTGGCGGCTGTCGGAGGGTCAAGCGGAAATGGCCCTATGGACTATGTAAATGCCACTCTTGGTTTTCAAAATGGCGTAGTGGCAAGTCTCACTGCCAGCAAAATGAGCCATAGAAAAATAAGAAGTTTGAGCGCTCATTGCAAACAAAGTCTAATTGAAACTGATTTTCTTAATCACAAGATAAATATTCATAGACGATCACATGAATGGTATTCAGCAGATCATGGTGAGCTTTTATATCGCAACGACGGATTTATTGAAGAAGTGAGTACCACTTCAATTGAACCCTTATATGCAGAGCTTGAGCACTTTCTGCAATGTGTCAGGGGTAAAGAAAAACCCGCAGTTGATGGATTACAAGCTTCAAGAGCATTAAATCTTGCAAATTTGATCGAGAGTTCAGTAGAAAGCCCAACCAAAGACATTACCTCTGAGATATATATTTGAAATTGAGCGTAATAAAATAAACAGCAAAATATGCCAGGGTTTAAGCCCTAGCAAAACTGCTTTTTAAGCTCCAGAGTTTGCAATCACAAATACTCTTGGGCTTAAAAATTTTTGATTTAACGGAAACCTACAGCTGCTTGCCAAACAAAAACAAGCAAGAAGAAGAAGATAGGTATGAGTGGAAGCACGTCCACTGTTGGTGCAAATGCCTGATAAGCAGTAGGTAGTTCTGCAAGTAAGTTGAGACTAATTGGTACCATCCCTAAGAATTAATGTGCTTATTAGCACGCACGCTACCACGTGTGATGTGCTTTCGAGTGACTATTCCATGGAGCGAAATCCTCTGAAAAACATCCTTCCTCTATTGATTGCCTCATAGCACTAGTAAAACGCGCCAAATGAGACAGATTATGTAAGCTAAGCAAAGTAAGTCCTAGTAATTCTTTGTTACGAATGAGGTGATGCAGATAAGCTCTGGAGTAATTACTACAAGTCTCACAGATACAAGTTTCATCCAAAGAAGAATAATCATTACTAAAGCGTGAATTTCGTAAATTCACTTTTGTCCCATTAACTAAGGCAGTCCCATGCCTGCCTAGACGCGTAGGAATAACGCAATCAAAAAGATCCATACCGTTAGCAACAGCAATAGCCATTTCTTTCAACGTGCCAATACCCATCAAATATCTAGGCTTGTCTGATGGCAATAACGGGCCAATTTGTCTAACAATTCTATGCATTTCCTCTACAGGCTCCCCAACACTCACTCCACCTATTGCTATACCAGGCAAATCAAAGCTTGAAACTATCCGTAAACTTTCCTCTCTTAAATCCGAATAACAGCCTCCCTGAACTATGCCAAATAAAGCTTGATCATTCTTTATATGTGTTTTGGCACATTTTTCTAACCATTGATGAGTTCTTCTTGTGGCCTCCTGAACCTCTGATACAGATGCAGGGAAAGGAGGGCATTGATCAAAAGCCATTGCAACATCAGAGCCTAAAGCCATTTGTATTTCAATAGCTTTTTCAGGCGTCAGATATAGATAAGATCCATCTCTTGGATTTTGAAAAGCGACACCTTGATCATCAATTTTATTGAGTTTAGCCAAACTAAAGACTTGAAACCCACCCGAATCAGTAAGAATTGGCTTTCTCCAATTCATAAACTTATGAATACCACCAGCAGATTCAATAATGTTTTCTCCAGGTTGCAAATGAAGATGAAAAGTATTTGCAAGAATCATTTCAGCACCAGTTTTAAGTAACTGATCAGACGTCACTCCCTTAACAGTTCCCAATGTGCCAACAGGCATAAATCGAGGAGTTTCAATATCACCATGAGGAGTACTAAATGAACCAACACGGGCAAATGTGTTTGGGCAACTACTTTTCAAGTTAAAATCGAACACAAGTTTTTTGCAAATATATTGATACCAAATAGGCATCTAACTAATTATCAGCCTAATTTTGATTAAGGAGTAAATAAAGGAGAAAAAAGCTGATCAAAACAAATTGGCTGAGAGACTTAGCAGGCGCATGGATTTTTTACACAATCCTGCCAAAATGGCCACTTATAAATCCTAAATTCGAAAGAATTGCACGTTTCGCTCCTTTGATTGGAGTATTTATCGGAGGCATTCAATGTTGTGTCTGGTTAATATTCTCTTATTCTGGATGGAACAATCTTTCAAACATACTTATTTCGATTGTTACTGGAATAGTTCTAACCGGAGGGTTACATCTTGACGGTCTAATTGACATGGCAGATGGTCTAGCAGCTAGACCATCAAAATGTTTAGAGGCAATGAAAGATAGCCGAATAGGTGCAATAGGCGTTATAAGTGTAATTCTTATACTTTTCAGTCAATTAGCATTACTCTTGCAACTTGGTCAAAATGTATTAATTGCATTCCCTGTAGCCTCCTTTTGGGGCAGGTTTTCTCAACTAATAGCAATAGATAAATATAAATATATCTCCAAAGGCAAGTCCTCATTTCATCATGAATATTGGAAAGGACTAAGAAAAGAAATAATCCCATCAGCTGTAATATTGTCAGTTGCTATTTTTACTATAATAATATCAAGTAGGAATTTAATATTGATATTATCTATTTTACTGGGCTTAATACCATCTATTCTAATACCTTTTATTATAAATAGAAAATTAGGTGGTCATAATGGAGACACTTATGGAGCATCTTTAGTGCTGGTTGAAACAATAAGTTTTCTATTAATAGCTTTTTTTCTGATCCCAAATAAATAAAAAGGCATTACCTTTTGAAGGTAATGAAGGTGAAAAAATACTTGGGTTATCAACTAATTGCAATATTGCTCCAATTTGTTTAGCGAGGTCCCTACCCAATGCAAGTCCAAGTCCGCTCCCAGAAGATTCAGGAGTAGATTTACCTCTATAACCCTTCTCAAATATCTTTTCTTTATCTTCATCAGCAATTGGTTTCCCAGAATCCCAAACACACAAGCCAATTTCTGATATTTCCAAGCCTAGTGATGACTTACTTGGACTATATTTAAATGCATTTTCCAGTAAATTAGCAACTATTTCGGCAATTACACCCTCTGATATTGATGTTTTTTCTTGAGTCCAGTCAGGCCACTCCGAAGGACTAAACCATTCTCTACCTTGCAAATTAGCAGTGGCTTTTGCACGTTCAATTAATGGCTCTAACAAAGTCTTTAATGATATAGAATCCTCATTTGAAAAAACCGGTGGCAATAAAAATCTATTAAGACGATCATCCATTGCGGAAGGAAGTTTAATTTGACTCAATTGATCTAGCGCAGACAGGTATTTATTTACCTGAGCCTGTTCCGCAAGTAGTCCTTCTACCAAACTAATATTTGTATTATCCGACCCAAGTTTTCTCATAAGTAATTTTGCATAAGTACCTAGTGCCGTAAGAGGGTTCCTTAATTGATGAACCAAAAGTGCTATTTGCTCTTTCTGATCACTTAATTCTTCTGACAACCTGTTTCTATCAAGTTCTAAGCCCAGCGAACTAGCAAGAGCACTGGCTGTGGCTTGTAAACGCTGATCCAAAGATATTGGCCAATCCTTACACCCAGGTACCATTTCCACTCTAATGACACCTAACAAAATCGAACCTTCTTGTAATGGGTACCACCTCCGATCAGAAGATGGGGTCCTCAAAGTGACATCACTTTCTACTGGAGGTAAAACCTTTTCTGAAGTAGGCCATTGTCCAACAGCATCCAAACTAGGGGAACCACCATCATTAGAACTAGCGATATAAATGACAACTTGAGCAACTTCAATATCAGATTGAAAACTCATTAGCTGTTGTTGAACAAGATTCAAAAATCTCTGAGAACATTTCATAGGACTACGTTTTCACCAAATCAACGAAGGAGAGCAAACCTTAAGGACTTGTAAATCCAGAAAAAAGTATTAAGATAATAATAAAAGAAGTAAAGGAACTTCAAAGGAGGTTATCTCAAGATTCATTCGGCAGAATTGCACATTTAAGTGCTTTCAGGCTATAGCAGAGCTTTGATGGGTGTCCTGCAGAAGTCGAGCTGATTACATTAAGAGATTGTTTTCCCACTAATTTGTGGTGTCAAGACAAGCTTCCAACGTTATTTTTTAAAAGCCCCTACAGAAGGTTGAGCTTTTAGAAATAACGACTCAATTCAAACTTTCACTTATTCGCCAAATAGTTTGTCATGTCTAAGAAACGCAAACGGATTAGCAGAAGGAGACTTGCCGGTCAAAGAGTTATGGCTCATGTCCCAATTTTTCACCTAGAAACCGGACAACACAAACCAGTAACTGCTGCAAGGCGCTTCATTGCAGAAGAAGGCCTAAATTCTCCAGCTGTTTTAAATGTTCGACGAAACGAGCACACTACTGACAGGTTTTTCTGGGGAGAAAAAGGTTTATTCAGTGCACAATATGCAGAAGAGAATCATTTCCTATTTCCTTCTCTAAGAGTAATTGTCGATTACCTCGGAGAAGACAAAATATTTGCAGGTCTAGAACTCACAGCTGATGACTGGGAAGAGATAGAAGAATATGAATATGCTTTTGTGTAATCAAAGCCAATTTTTTAAAGTCAGTTGAATTGCTTGAATTGCAGAATTAGGGATTTCATGTTTCCCATCAAATAAAAATAATTCACACTCTAGGTTATTTCTTATCATTAAATTGACTGTTTTCTCCGAAGCTGTCCATGGCACCACCTGATCATGCTTACCATGAGCCAGAAAAAGTTTTGACATATTTTGCTTTGGCAACCAACTTGGATGTGGGTAAGAACTACAAGCAATAACTCCGCCTAAAAGCATATTTGAAGCAATTTCTAAGGCCATAGCTCCACCTTGAGAGAATCCCAATAGGTACGTTTGACTTAATGGGATCTCAGACTCCATAGCAGTGGCCTTTATTCGACTTTCCAAGGCAAATACTGCCGCGGGGACTGAGTCCCAATCATGTGGGTAGAGTGAATACCATTGTTTGCCAAAACCATCAGGATGTAATTGCGGAGCACGATATGAAATTATTTCAAATATGTTCTCATCAATATTTTTCAGAGCCATTCCTAGCGGTAACAAATCCTCAGCATCAGCACCCCAACCATGTAGCAAAAGCAACCTATGTGTCGCCAAATGATCATCTAAAAAAATAAATTCATTATTCATACTGTGCAATTTGCATCTTTGATGCGTAGGTTATCTACTTGGATCAATTTTTCTTTCATGGCACCAATAGCTCTAATAAGTGTCTCAGATAAGACCAATATCATATCCCTAGCTAAAACATTGACAGAGGATTTAGGGTTTCAGATCATTTCCAGCGGAGGAACCGCAAAATTACTTGCATCAAACAAAATACCAGTTACAACAGTAGCTACTTACACTGGATTTCCTGAAATTCTAAATGGGAGAGTCAAAACACTACATCCAAAAATCCATGGTGGTATTTTAGCTTCAGGGGACAAAGAATCACACATAAATGATTTAGAAAAAAATAATATTTCCAAAATTGATTTAGTTATAGTAAATCTCTATCCATTTAAAAAAACAGTTGCTCAAAAAGATGTCACTTGGGATAGAGCAATAGAAAACATCGATATTGGTGGTCCTACAATGGTTAGAGCGGCAGCCAAGAATCATACTGATGTATTAGTAATAACAAATCCCAATCAATACCAAGAAGTAATTGATGCACTTAAAGCAAAGTCAATTACAAATAAATTTCGAAAAAAGCTTGCCCTGGATGCATTCGAACATACTGCTTCGTATGATTTAGCAATCAGCAAATGGATGGGGAAAGATATTGAATCAACCTCTTCTGATTGGGTTGAATCTCTTCCTTTAAAACAAAACCTTAGATATGGTGAAAACCCTCATCAAAAAGCATCTTGGTATGGGCAAGAAGGTATAGGCTGGGGAGGCGCAATTAAGTTACAAGGTAAAGAATTAAGTACTAATAATCTTTTAGACTTAGAGTCTGCACTTGCAACTGTTCTCGAGTTTGGATATCAAGAAGACTTATCTAACCCTATCAAGCAAAAGGCTGCCGTAGTTGTTAAACATACAAACCCATGTGGAGTTGCAATTGGAGACAGTCCTGAAATAGCGATTAAAAAAGCTCTAGATGCTGATAGAGTAAGTGCTTTTGGTGGAATTGTTGCATTAAATTGCACCGTAAATGCTTCAACCGCAGAAGAATTAAAAACCTTATTTGTAGAATGTATTGTTGCTCCTTATTTCACAGAAGATGCTAAAAAAATACTATCCCAGAAAAAGAATTTACGTATTTTAGAGTTACAAAGAATCTATATTAACAATGCAGGGAAACAACACATTAGAAGCATTTTAGGCGGACTTTTAATTCAAGAAAAAGATAATCAACTAGTCGATGAAAAAGATTGGAAAGTTGTTACAAAGTTGGAACCCACTGAAAGTGAATATGCAGATTTAGAGTTTGCATGGAGATTAGTTAGACATATAAGATCTAATGCAATAGCAATAGCATCTAAAGGGCAAAGTATAGGGATTGGCGCAGGACAAATGAATAGGGTAGGCGCAGCAAAAATAGCTTTAGAAGCCTCTTCAGAAAGAGCATCTGGAGCTGTATTAGCTAGCGATGGTTTTTTCCCTTTTGAGGATACTGTGAGAATGGCTGCTAAATATGGAATAAAAGCAATAATTCAACCAGGTGGAAGTATAAGAGACCAAGATTCAATAATTGCTTGTAATGAACTTGGACTAAAAATGGTTATGACTGGAAGAAGACATTTTTTGCATTAGATAGTAAATAATTGATTAACAAGCAGCTAAGTTTTACTTAGTCAATCACCTTTAGGATAATAAGTTATTTTATTTGATTTTCTAATAATAGATAGTCTTCCTGGACCTGCACAAAGGAAATAAAATGATATTGCAGCATAAATAGCTGAAAGCTCAAAAATATAATTATGACCTTCCACAACGGCAAAAGGAAAACCTTCCAAACCCGTATCAATCATATGAAAATAAAGAGCAAATAGCATTGTCGATAAAAGTCCCAAAGCACTTAAGCGTGCAAAGATGCCTGTTGCCAATCCAATTGGACAAATAATTTGGGTAATGCCTGCTATATAAGTCCAGATAACAGGATCTCCAGGTAAGAATCCGAAGTATTTAGCAACGACAAACTCTGCGAATCCTCCTGGATCATTAAGTTTTTCCAAGCCATGATGAATCATCAACAAGCTAAAAGAAATGCGTAGAAGAAAAATGGCAAGTTCCCCTAAAATATTTACTTCATCAGGACTTTGAACAACCACTTCTACTTTTTGAGAATCAGCTTCCTTATTTTGAGAGTTTGTAGCTTGAGCCATCTGGACTAAAAATTAGACCCCTATCCTACGAGAAGTTAGGTCGAATTTGTGATAAAAGTCTAATTAACTTTTTTTTCACTAAGCTTCATAAGCTTATTAATTACATGCTCAACAACTCTATCTGGAGTTGAAGCACCAGAAGTAATACCAACATTTATAGAACCCTCAGGTAAAAAATGATTATCAGTGACCAATTCTCCTTCTAAAGGCATATGAGTAATTGTGTTGTCTTCTTCTCCTATACGGTCTGGCGTATCAATATGAAATGAACGAATACCTCGACTTACAGCAATTTCTTGAAGATGAGTTGTATTGGAAGAATTAAAACCGCCAATAACTACCATTAAATCAAGTGGTTCATCAACCAAGGAGAACATTGCACCTTGCCTTTCTTCTGTAGCATCACAAATAGTATTAAAAGCAAGGAAATGTTTATTTAATTCCGCTGGGCCATATTTCTTTAACATTGTTTTTTCAAATAACCTTCCAATTTCTTCTGTCTCACTCTTCAACATTGTTGTTTGGTTAGCAACACCTAATCGTTGGAGATCTTTATCAGGGTCAAAGCCTTTTGAAGAAGCCTTAGAAAACCGTTGCAAAAAATCCGTGCGATTCCCATTACCAAGTATATAATTAGCAACAAAAATAGCTTCTTCCAGGTCAAAAACAACTAAATAAGTGCCTGCAAAAGAACTTGTAGCAAGTGTTTCTTCATGTTTATATTTCCCATGAATTATGGATGTAAATGTATGTTTCTTATGCTTTTCAACTGTATGCCAAACCTTTGAAACCCATGGGCAAGTTGTATCAATAATATGACAACCTCTCTCATGCAAAAGCTGCATATCCTGTACAGTTGCACCAAATGCAGGAAGTATCACAACATCTCCATCTTTAACATCAGAAAAATCCTTGACCCCTTTTTCCTCTGATATAAAAAGTACATTCATATTCCGTAAATGATCATTAACGGAAGGATTATGAATAATCTCATTAGTTATCCAAATTCTTTCATCTGGGTAATGCTTTCTAGTTTCATAAGCCATCGCCACTGCCCGTTCTACACCCCAACAAAAACCAAATGCCTCTGCTAACTTTACTTTTAATCTTCCATACTCTAGAAGATTTCCATTATCTCTGATAGAACCAATTAATCCACTTTGGTAAGCCTGGGCAAGTGCTTTTGCTCTTTTATTAGCCGAGCCAAAACCTCTTCGGTTGTATCTATCCGATTTATGAAGAGTTTGTTTAAAAGCTTGAGTATCCATTAAAAATAACTAAAAAATAAAATCTTCAAAATTTTCAACTCAGTAGAGCATACATTAAAAAAGCCCGGAAAACTTCCGAGCTTTTTTAACTTTAACTTCTTACAAATGAACTAGCTAGAAGCAAAATCTGGATAAGCCTCCATACCATGCTCACCAATATCAAGACCTTGAATCTCTTCTGCCTCAGATACTCTAATACCACCAAAGAAACCACCTATCAGTTTCCAAGCGACCCAACAAGTTACAACTGTCCAAATTCCATAGGCTGCAGCACCTAAAGCTTGAATAAAGAATTGATTCAAGCCTCCTCCATTCAAAATGCCTATTCCTGCAGCGCCAGGATCCATTCCATCAACTCCCCAAAGACCAATTACAACTGTTCCCCATACACCACAGACTCCATGCACTGAAAAAGCTCCTACAGGGTCATCAATTCCTGCGGCATCAAGAGCAGCTACTGCAAAAACAACTATTACACCACCTGCTGCACCAGCAAGCCAAGAACCTGCAAAAGTCATGTTTCCGCATCCGGCAGTAATACTTACTAATCCAGCAAGTATGCCATTAATGATCATTGTTAAATCTGGCTTACCTGAAGTAACAGTAGATACAACCGTTGCAGCAATAGCTCCACCAGCAGCAGCCAATGTTGTTGTGACAGCAACATAAGCCACATACTGATCCATCGCTAATTCCGAACCAGGGTTAAACCCATACCAACCAATCCATAGAACCAAAGCTCCTAATGTTGCAATTGCCATATTGTGTCCTGGCATTGCCTGAGCTTTACCATCAACGAATTTTCCAATACGAGGTCCTAAAAGCATTGCGCCAACAAGACCAGCCCAACCTCCTACAGAGTGAACAATAGAAGAACCAGCAAAATCAATAAATCCTAATTCACTTAACCAACCACCATTCCACTGCCAGCTACCAGCAATAGGATAAATAAAAGCTGTTAAAACCAAAGAAAAGACTACAAATTCACCAAATTTGACCCTTTCAGCAACCAATCCAGAAACAATAGTTGCAGCGGTTCCCGCAAATGCTGCCTGGAACAAAAAGTCAACAGCAGGAACAAGGCAACCAGTTTCTCCAGCTGCTGCGCATTCAAGTGCGCCAGAGGGATCAGGGTCTACAAAAAGTCCCTGAAAATAAATCCATCCATCAACAACTGAACCGCCATACATTATTGAATAGCCGATAAACCAATAAGCGGTAACGGCAAGAGCAAAAACAAACAAATTCTTAGCCAAAATATTTACTGCATTTTTCTGACGACACATACCAGCTTCAACCATCGCAAAGCCTGCATTCATAAAGATCACAAGGATGGTTGCAACGAATAACCAAAGATTGTCAGCTAAAAACGTTGCTGCTTGAGGACCTGTTAAGTCAGACAAGCCAACTCCAGCTCTAGCAGAAAAAGTAAAAATCCCTAGGCCTAGCAATGCAAGTGGCACACTTGCTAGCCAAATCAATGATTGACTGGTTCTAAGTCCTCGGATACTTCTAAGTAAAAGCATTGGCCCGTTCAAAAGACTTGCGTCTTGTAATCGAGTCCTGCTCCTCCTTGAAGGAGAATGCAAGGCAGTGGTCATAAAATTCCTTACTGCGAAAAACTGATTGGACAAATCACCAATCTGTACAAAATAAATATTGACCAAATCTCCTACCTTCAGATGTACGGGTTGATACAAAAAGGGGAACCAATTCTCAATAATGTATATCTCGATACATTATTTGATCTTTCCTATAAGTCCCCAAAAATAAGATTGATTTTTCAATCAATAGTTCCGAGAGGCCTAATACCTTCCCAGGTTATATGGTCTTCATAAAAACCAAAACAGCAAGGAATAACTTCAACTCCTTCATTCAAGGCTTGCCGAAAAAGCTTTCCATACAAAGGATCAGCGCAATCTCCTGGCAAGAAAAATTTCAAGTCATTTCTACTAATACAAGGAATTAATACCGCCCTTGATTCCCCTCTAACACTCATTAATTCTCTCAAATGTTTTTGACCACGAGTTGTAATTGTATCGGGAAATAAAGCTACATTTCCTCTACACCATGTTGTATTTTTAACCTCAATATATATTTTCCTTTGATCAAGAAGAGATATATCTGGTTTAAGCATTAAATCAATCCTACTTTTCTTTTCCAATCCATAAGGAACCTCGCATTTAATACTTTCGATCTTGCCAAATTCTTTGGTTAAACATCCACTTTCAATAGCAGCCTTAATGAGCTTATTAGGCAAAGCAGTATTTATTCCAACCCAACAAAGTGAACGATTGACTTCACTATGAACTTCCATTTGCTCCCAGGTCCAAGATAGTTTTCTCTTGCTCGAAGGTGCATATCTAACTC
Source organism: Prochlorococcus sp. AG-409-P19 (assembly GCA_003215315.1). Taxonomy (GTDB): domain Bacteria; phylum Cyanobacteriota; class Cyanobacteriia; order PCC-6307; family Cyanobiaceae; genus Prochlorococcus_B. The sequence continues at coordinate 85,644 of QCKO01000004.1, forward strand.
TTACTCTTCCTCCAGGAACAAGAACCCCTTTCATTGGTCCTGTATTCGCACAATGCGCAGTTATTATTTCTCCATCATCCAATTCAATATCTGCTAAAAAACGTTTATATCGTCTTACTAGCGTCCCTTCAGTAAGAGAAGGAAAATCAATAATTGAAGAACCGACTTTTAGCACTGGATGAATCATGTAATACCGACTAAAACAACATAGTTACCAATCAACATGCCTTACACCTCAACAGGCATAACATGACAAGATCAATCAAAAAAATAGCTGCAATTGTCACGGTAGGGACCTTACTTAGCAAGGCAGGAGGAATGATAAGGCAATTAACCATTGCCTGGGCCTTCGGTATAAGTTCTGCTTATGATGCTTACAACTATGCATATATTTTGCCAGGTTTTTTCCTAGTAATAATTGGAGGTTCCAATGGACCTCTACACAACTCTATAGTCACAACATTAGCTTCAAAAAATACTAGCCAAAGCAGATCAATTATAAACTCATTAAATACATTAATTGGATTAATCCTATTAGTAACTAGCATAATAATATTCTTAAATGCAGATTTAATCATAAGACTAGTAGGGCCAGCTCTAAATAAAAATATTAGTGATATTGCAATCATCCAATTAAAAATAATGTCTCCAGTAATATTTCTTTCAGGCATTATTGGAATTAGTTTTGGGACTCTAAATGCAAAGGATGAGTTTTTCATACCATCAATTGCGCCCTTATTATCAAGTTTAACTATATGTATCTTTCTATGTTATTTCTGGGCGACCAAAAATAATACCAGTTTCCATTTAAATATAGATACAAGAGGAGGCATTTTCATAGCTTCAGCAACACTACTTGGAGCTTTAGCTCAATATTTAATACAAATACCATCATTAATAAAAAAACGCTTATTCAGCTTCAAATTAACCTTTAATATTGATACAGATGTGAAACAAGCTATTGGAATAGTTATACCAGCCACACTTTCTTCAAGCATGTTACAAATTAATGTCTTCACAGATCTAATCTTTGCTTCAATAATAAAAGGTGCTGCTTCTGGACTAAGTTATGCAACTTTTTTAATTCAAGCACCATTAGGGATAATATCTAATGGACTTCTAATCCCACTCTTACCAAACTTTTCACAACTTATCAAGCAAAACAAATATACTCAGCTAACAAGTAAGATCCAACAAAGCTTAATGTTATCATCAATTTTAATGGTTGCATTAGGAACAATATTTATTTCACTAGCAAGCCCAATAGTTAGAGCCATATACGCAAGAGGTTCATTCGACAATACAGCAATCATTCTTGTAAGCCAATTACTCATAGCATATGGTTTTGGCATGCCGGCTTATTTAGGTAGAGATTTATTGGTAAGAGTTTTTTATGGAATGAAAGATTCAAAAACACCACTCAAAATCTCCGCAATAGGTATCATCCTAAATGTCATATTTGACTGGATCCTGCTAGGTGCGAATACTCCATCAGGTAATCTTTTACCAATTAATTGTGGTGCATCGGGTCTGGTCATAGCAACAATGATTGTTAATATATTAACCTGTTCATTTCTTTTGCTTGAATTAAAAAAGAAAATCAGAGGTTTAGATGTAAAGAAGTTATTAAATGACCATATAAAATTAATACTAACAGGTTTGATTTGCGGATCTATATCTTGGATATTGTCTAATCAGATAATTTGGGGTAATAGTTTCCCCTGGTTATTGAGTGAAATTATCATTTGTTCATGCTCTTGCCTTACTATATTTATAATTATCAGCAAAGTGTTAAAAATTGATGAGATTAATTATATTTTATGGATCGGTAAAAACAAAATCAATCTTCTTTAATGTATACATCCTTTTCTGAACGAACTTTCATAGAGATATCTAATGAATTAGTTCCATCTAAAGACATTCCACTTACTGAAAGAATTCTTGCCTCAATGCCAAACTCCTGAAATGCTAGCTCCATTTCTTTGATGAGCTCGCGCTCTACATGCTCATCTGGGTCAACAATTTTCCCAACCAAGCGCTCACCTAATCGACCTATGCGCTGTCGAACAACTTCTCGCGCATTAGTTACCTCAATAATTAGCAAGGAAAATAAACCAGTTAAAACTAACCTTATCCGCAATAGGGCTCCAAAATCTCTTGCAAATCAAAAATTTGACCAGGTGGAATCAATCTTGACAAAGGCAATCGCGTATCGCCTCCACCAAAGCTGACTTGTATTGCTTCAAGTGACTTGCGAGCAGCGACATTTGAGCCCTGATCTCGATTAGCCATACACTCAATCGCCAAATCTTTAGAAAGGCCAGCATCTCCTAAGTAAAGATGCCATTTCCCAACAGCAATATAAATTCGATCGGCCAATAAAACTTCCAACTCACGCAACTGCGATGATTGAAGGGGAGTAGACATCAAAGTACCAAGATTTTTTTGTGAAGAAGCGAAGAAATCTTCTCATACAAAGACTGTAATTAAAAAAATAAAAAATTCTTCTTATGCTGACATTAATATATTTCTAATAAATCGAAAGTTTCAAGATACTAGATAAAAAGTAATCAGAGCCTAGTGTTTCACAGAAAAAACATTTAAATTTTCACACATTAAAGTTGCTTATAGTTAATTTTACTGAAAGTATGCTCAATATAATTTATTAATTTCTTGTAAGTAATCTGATATTGTTTTTTTATGCGCCTGTAGCTCAGCGGATTAGAGCATCTGACTACGGATCAGAGGGTCGGGAGTTCGAATCTCTCCAGGCGCGTTTTTTGTAGATCTAATTTTTTTGTGTATTCCCTGAACAAGGAGAAAATAAGAGAAAGTTTTTGATCACAATATCCAAGATTTCATTACGATCTTCCTAGTACCAGTTAATGCAGTGAAGGCTATCAACACTCCTCTAAATGAATCAGATCAGAAGGTTAGCTTATTCATCCAAGAAGAATTAAAACGCCAAGAGACGCATTTAGAACTTATTGCAAGTGAGAATTTCGCTTCTCGAGCTGTCATGGAAGCGCAGGGTTCTGTGCTCACGAACAAATATGCAGAAGGCTTACCAAAAAAACGCTATTACGGCGGCTGTGAACATATAGATGCAATCGAAACTTTAGCAATTGAAAGAGCAAAAAAACTTTTCAATGCATCTTGGGCAAATGTTCAGCCTCATAGTGGTGCTCAGGCAAACTTCGCAGTTTTTCTAAGCCTGCTTAAGCCTGGAGACAAAATAATGGGCATGGATCTTTCCCATGGAGGCCATCTCACTCATGGGTCACCAGTCAATGTAAGTGGCAAATGGTTTGAGACCTGTCATTACGAAGTAGATAAAGACACTGAGACTCTTGATATGAACAAAATACGAGAACAAGCATTAAGAACCCGCCCAAAATTAATTATTTGTGGATATTCGGCTTATCCAAGAACAATTGATTTTCAGGCTTTTCGTGCCATCGCCGATGAAGTAAATGCTTTTTTACTTGCTGATATTGCTCATATTGCAGGCCTAGTAGCCACTGGAATTCATCCCAGTCCTATTCCTTACTGCGATGTGGTCACTACAACTACACACAAAACACTAAGGGGACCAAGAGGTGGATTAATACTCTGTAGAGATGAAGACTTTGGTAAACAATTTGACAAGGCTGTATTTCCTGGAACTCAAGGCGGTCCGCTTGAACATGTTATTGCAGCAAAAGCAGTGGCGTTTGAGGAAGCCTTACAACCGCAATTCACTACTTATACAAACCAAATAGTAAAAAATGCAAAAGCATTAGCAAAACAAATTCAAAGTAGGGGAATATCAGTTGTCAGCAAAGGAACAGATAATCACATCGTTCTTTTAGATCTTAGATCTATTAATATGACTGGAAAGGTTGCCGATCAACTTATAAGTGAAGTTAATATCACTGCCAACAAAAATACAGTTCCTTTTGATCCAGAATCACCATTCGTTACAAGTGGCCTAAGACTTGGTTCTGCAGCACTAACTACTCGAGGGCTAATTGAATCAGATTTCGAGGAAATAGCAAACATCATTGCAGATATTTTGCTTCATACTGACAAGATTGAGATTAAAGACAAAGCTAAGTTACGAGTAAAAAATCTTTGCAATACCCATCCTTTATATCGTGAATCATTCTAACTGTAAAAAGAAATTGATAGGGGCAGAAATACTTTGTATTGGCTCTGAATTGTTACTCGGAAATATTATCAATACCAATGGACATTGGCTTGCTCAAGAATTAGCTTATATTGGCATACCTCACTTTCGTCAATGCATTATTGGTGATAACCATTTGCGACTTAAAGAAGCAATACTCGAAAGCTCAAGACGCAGCAAGTTTCTAATAACCACTGGAGGCTTAGGGCCAACAGTTGATGATCTTACAACTGAAACAATTGCATCGGCTTTCGGTTCTAAATTAATAGAGAGTCAAGAAGTATTAAGTGATATAAAGTCAAAAATACAAAACAAACAAGATGAATCACTAAACAGCATCACTAAACAGGCTAAAGTTCCTCATGATGCGGAAATTATTCCGAATAAATATGGAACAGCACCTGGAATTATATGGTCTCCGATCCCTGGTTTTACAATACTTACATTCCCTGGTGTCCCAAGTGAACTAAAACAAATGTGGACTGATTCAGCTGCACCGTGGTTTAAAAATAATGTCCAAGAAAAAACATTGATTGTTAGTAAAACCCTACGTTTTGCTGGAATTAGTGAATCAAATCTTGCGGAAAATCTAGGGGATTTATTAAATAGTCAAAATCCCACTGTAGCTCCTTATGCAAGCTTAGGAGAAGTAAAAATACGCATTACAGCTAAGGCTAAAAATAAACAAGAAGTTAACGAATTAATTAATCCAATTGAGAATAAAATTAAAAATAAAATGGGTAATAAACTATATGGGACTGAAAACGAAACATTGCAATCAGTAATACTAAAAATGCTTAGCGAAAGAGATGAAAAGCTCGCCGTGGCAGAATCTTGTACTGGAGGAGGAATTAGTGCAGAAATTACGTCAATTCCAGGATCTTCAGTATGTTTCCTTGGTGGTATTGTTGCATATAATAACCAAATTAAGCATGATTTATTAAATGTACCCGAGGAAATATTGTTAAAACATGGCGCAGTTTCAGCAGAAGTTGTGGAATTAATGGCAAAAGGAATCGAAGACAAGTTTAAATCTGATTGGTCTATTGCAATAAGTGGTATAGCTGGACCAAGTGGAGGAACTAAAGAAAAGGAAGTCGGGATAGTGCAATTCTGTATCTCTGGTCCATTTGGAATGCGAACATGGCATGAAAGTTTTGGATCTCATAGATCCAGAAAAGATATTCAAAAATTGAGTGTTTTAAAGGCACTGGACCAATTACGTTTATTTTTACTCTCCGACAGCTAAGGTTTCTCTGTTGAATTTGAATTTTGAGTTCCGCCACTCTCTACGACAAAGTCTGGGAAATGCATCAGGTAACAAAGTTACCTGGTGGATCTTCACAACTATTTGTAGGTCTTCATTTAATTCATGAAGTTACTAGTCCACAAGCTTTTGCTGCACTAGAAGAAAAAAATATAAAAGTCCGTTGTCCAGAACGCACAGTAGCAACTGTTGATCACATAGTCCCAACGACTAGTCAGCAAAGACCTTTTGAAGATCCACTTGCAGAGGAAATGCTCAGCACATTAGAGAAAAATTGCAAAAGCCATAAAATTCAACTCCATGGCATTGGCAGTGGTAATCAGGGAGTCGTCCATGTTATGGCCCCAGAACTTGGGCTAACTCAACCAGGAATGACTGTAGCTTGTGGTGATTCTCATACTTCAACACATGGAGCATTTGGCGCTATTGCTTTTGGTATAGGCACAAGCCAAGTAAGAGATGTACTTGCAAGCCAAAGCTTAGCCATGAACAAATTAAAAGTTAGGCGTATTTGGGTTAAAAACAAACTAAGTCATGGCGTCTATGCAAAAGATTTAATTTTGCACGTTATTCGAACATTGGGTGTCAAAGGAGGAGTGGGGTATGCATATGAATTTGCAGGTCCAGCTATAGAAGCACTCTCTATGGAAGAAAGAATGACTATATGTAATATGGCAATTGAGGGCGGAGCTCGTTGTGGTTATATCAACCCTGATCAAACAACTTTCCAATACCTAAAGGACAAAATACATTCACCTAAAGGCGAAGAATGGTATAACGCTGTCAAATGGTGGAAAACATTAGCCAGTGATTCTTTAGCACGTTTCGATGATGAAGTTAAATTTGATGCGTCTAAAATTGCACCTACTGTTACTTGGGGCATTACCCCAGGACAAGGCATCTCAATAGAAGAAACAATACCAACGCCAGAATCACTTGAACCTTCTGAAAGACCTATTGCAAAAGAAGCTTGTAAATATATGAATCTAAAACCAGGAAATCCAATCAAAGGGTTAAATATAGATGTTTGTTTTATTGGCAGCTGCACCAATGGAAGGCTTAGCGATCTTCAAGCAGCTGCAAAAATTGCTCAGGGCCGCCAAGTTGCAACTGGAATAAAAGCTTTCGTAGTCCCAGGGTCTGAGAAAGTTGCAAAAGCAGCCGAGAAATTAGGGCTTCACAATATTTTTTTACAGGCAGGCTTTGAATGGCGTGAACCAGGATGCTCAATGTGTCTTGCAATGAATCCAGACAAATTAGAAGGCCGTCAAATAAGTGCAAGTTCAAGCAATAGAAATTTCAAAGGGAGGCAAGGTTCTGCTAATGGTCGAACGTTATTAATGAGTCCAGCTATGGTTGCAGCCGCCGCAATCAAAGGCGAAGTAACGGATGTAAGAGAGATGTTCAGTCCCTCTAATTAAAACTGCACACAGATATGACAACCAATTTTCCTGATGGAAGAATCACTTTAATAAAAGGTCGTTGCATCTCCATACCTGGAGATGACATAGATACTGATCGCATAATCCCAGCAAGATTTCTTAAATGTGTCAGTTTTACAGCTCTAGGTGATCAAGTATTTGCAGATGATCGACTTGAGCTCGCTGGCAATCACCCTTTTGACTTAAAAGAAAATCAAGGTGCGTCTATTCTTGTAGTAAATGATAACTTTGGATGTGGTTCAAGTAGAGAACATGCTCCTCAAGCTCTAATGAGATGGGGTATAAGATGCATAGTTGGTCAAAGCTTTGCTGAGATTTTCTTTGGAAATTGTCTAGCATTAGGTATCCCCTGTGGCGTACTATCTAAGCCAGAAATCTCATTACTTCAAGAACTAATTGGAAGAAATCCTCAAAATACTTGGGAGGTAAATATAGAAAAAAAATATATCAAAGATGACCTAAATAAAATAGATTTGGAATTCGATAAAGGTCCTCACAATATGCTTATATCTGGTCGATGGGATGCAACTTCTCAACTAATTTCAAACAAAAATGAATTAGAAGAGACAATGAGATCAATACCTTATTTAAATCAATTTAAATCTAATTAACACTTTACTAATTTTTACTTTTAAAACAAATTAACTTTTGACTTATCAAAGTTAAAACCATTTAACCTGAAAAATATCCCACCTCCACCATTGTCAGGGTTATAGGCTAATCCTAATTCGTATGCTCTTTTCTTCAAAAGTATGCCCATTTTTGTCCCAAACATTTTACCGTAATTAGAAGAAAAAGAATCAATGTTCAGCGCAAAATCTGTACTCAAAATAATTGGTCCATACAATTGTTGCTTAATAGAGAAATTAATACTTTTCAAATCAATTGAATTATCAAATTTAAAAGGACTCTGGCCTGATTTAATTTTAATTGCCGGCATTACTGAAAATTTTGTATAGTCCAAAAATCTTCTCTTTAATTTACCCAGACGTAATTCAGGACCAGCACTCAACATTATAAAAGACTGAGAATCTCCATTACTATATTTAAAAAGTCCTAAGCTAATATAAGTCTTAAAAGAAATATTAGAATCAATCACATCTGGTAAATATTCATATATCGATTCATCAGAAACCTTAGAACTATCTCTCCATATTTGATATTCACTTGCTATAGATCCAAAAAAGCTAGATCTAAAATTAGAGGCTAATTGATTTGAATTTAATTCTTCTGAATAATATTCAGCAGCTCCTAATCTAACATTATAACTATTTTTTATATCCCTATAGTTAAATTGACCATTTTTCTCTAAGAATGCTCCATTTGCTGAGTTAATCTCTGTTTCTCCAAGAGTTCCATTCCAGGCTAAGTACCTATAAGCCGAAAAAATATTCAGACTCATATCTTTAATTTTTGGTAAACTTAATTCTCTCTTGAAGTCTGCAGAAAACCTATACCCTTGATCTATTTGATCAAATTGCAAAGTTGAGAAGTTATTATTAATTATAAAATCCCACCCTAATTCTGATCCTTTTATATCTGCAATTAATCCAAAAGAATCGGAAGAGAAATTAGGATCACTTATTATCGACCTTTGAATTAAGAACTGAGGAGATAAGCTTAATTTTATATTATTTGGTCCAAAATCTATATCGTCTAAACTTCTAGAAATATAAATACCTTGTCTATCCTTACTATCAAAGCCAAGTTTCCATTTATTTTCTTGATCCTGCTTTTCACTATAAAAAGTCTTTTCCCCTATTGGAATAGTTAATCTTCTATCGAAAATTAACCTAGTTTTATTAGATGTGAGCACAAATACATTATCCTTTTTGCTTGCAATAACATCTTTTGCCTTAATAGAAAACTGAATAGGGTTAAATGGATCATTAGTAAAATTAATCTCTTCAGATTCCCAAGTATCTTGCAAAATTATTATGGAAGCAGATTGAAACCTCCAGCTATTTATCTTATTATCTATATCTATATTACTATTAATATTATTAATATTTGACTTTAGATTTGGGAAATTAATTTCGTAGCCTTCATTTAAATATAGTTTATTATTAATTAGAACCCTATCTTCAATATTTGGATCAGATGGGAAGTTAAAATCTTGATTCAAACTTCTAACATTCAATACTCCATATGCGTCTATCAATTCTCCTTTTCTTTCGGTAAAACTATAATTAAATCTTCCTGCTCTAAAATACTGATTGCCTTTTTCAAAGCTAACATTTCCTTTTGCTGTAAGTTTTTTATTATTTCTAGAAAATTCAATCCTATCTGCAATTAAAATACCTCCACTTACACTTATTTTGGCATTGCCTTCCGCAACAAAAGTATTATCTTCCAAATCATATTGAATATCAGATGTTACTTTCAAAGTAAGAAGTTCTATATCTTCTGCTAAATTGTCCAGCTCAGACTTATCAGTTGAAATTAAAAAATTGTCTAATGAAATTTCTTTTACTTGTTCCAAAAAATTTTTAGCAGTTTCATCTATCAAATCGGAAAATCCTTTTGACTCTTGCGAAACAAGTTTGATATTTGTGCTTAATTGACTATGCACAAGCATTTGTCTTGCCCTGGCCACCATTGATGGAGAGCAAAAGGTAAATAACCCTGGAGTAGAACAACTAAGTATCCAGGCAATATGCTTATTCGTCGCCAAAGTCCTCTTGCCGACGAAAAGATAATTACATTATTCAACAATCAATTCAACTGGCATAGTCCAGTCAAGTTGGTGTCATCAAATTTTGCTGAGGTTTTAGTCCTGTGGAGCTTCTAAATCCTTTCTCGCTGGTGTCCTGGTTGGGTCACTAGCTAAAAAGCCGAATAGAAAGATGCCTACAAAAAAGAAGACGACCGTGTATACGGAAATCTTGAGGGCGAGCATGGATACCAACCACTAATTAGAGAATTAAACTTATCCTATGAAGACCAAAAACGATACAGATAAATAGAAAGGTGTTACAGATCATGCTTCATTCAGCATCGAACGATGACATAGGATTCAGTTCAAAACGGTTACCTATACTGGGAAGTAGATGTTTAAAGTCAAAAATCCTCCCTAAAAAAGAACTCTCAATCTTTAAGTTTTTTTTGTTTCTTAAACACGAATTTCGTCTCAAAACAGCAAAATTAATTTTTACTCTTGAAATTTCAAGAGGATGAACCCTTCAAAACTTTGTTCTATGGCTTAAAAAAATAAATTTTAGGAACAATCCATCACAATTTTCAACAGTGATGTCCAGATTCTGAGCTATGTCTCATACAATATCTGAACTCTCACAAATTCTGAGACTCGAGTATCGACATGGGACAAAAAACAGCTCTAGGAACCTTGCTGAAATCTATCGGCAACTCCGGTCAAGGAAAAGTAGTGCCTGGATGGGGTGCTGTGCCCGTCATGGCATTTATAGGAGCACTACTGCTAGTGTTTCTTGTCATTATGCTTCAAATTTATAACCAATCACTACTCCTTCAGGGTTTCTCAGTTGATTGGAATGGGGTATAAAAAATTCCAAACCAATTGAGGTTTGCTAATGAATGTTTTTGGGGTTGGATTGCCTGAAGTAGCAGTAATTGCAGCAATTGCTTTAATTATTTTCGGGCCCAAACGCCTTCCAGAATTAGGCAAAACCCTTGGGAAAACTCTCAAAGGCCTACAAACAGCCTCAACAGAATTCGAGCGTGAGATCAAAACAGCTATGTCTGAATCTGAATCTTTCAATGAAGATAAAGATGAGAATAAAGAAATTTGATCTCACTCAAATTCAATTAATTGGTAAGTAGTTCTCTATTTTCAATTTGATTTAGGAATGAAAACCAGTCATATAAAGCTTTTAGTCGGTTTAGGGAACCCAGGCAAAAAATACAGCAATACTCGCCATAACGTAGGTTTTATGGTGTTATATGAGCTTGCTTCGAAAAATCTTGTCACATTTAAAAAAAACAAGAAATTTCATGGATTTATTGGTGAATTAGCCCAAGAAGATAAAAAAAGTTTTTTACTTCTACCTGATACTTATATGAATGACAGTGGTCGTGCTGTAAGAGCTACTATGGACTGGTATGGATTAAAAGAGAGCCAATTATTAGTCCTTGCTGATGATATGGACTTACCACTAGGGAAACTCAGATTAAGGGCAAAAGGAAGCTCAGGGGGACATAATGGATTGAAAAGTATCATTGAAAATATTGGCACACAACATTTCAAAAGAATCAAAATAGGCATTGGTTCTCCTAGCAATATTCCTTCTGAACGACGTATAAGAACGAATTCGCACGTACTAGGTTCTTTTTCTTCAATGGAATTAGATACACTTAAGATAGTTATCAAAAAAGTAGTTAGAGGCATTGACTTCCTCCAGAATGAAAACTGGGAAAAAGCTGGCACATTTATAAACTCTGAAATCGAATCAAAGCCCTAAATAACAACATGAATATCAAACCCTCAACGATTGCTTATATAACAATTGACCAACAATGCTTCAGTCAAAAGCACGTGAAAGGCAAAGTAAATGCAGGGGATTTTGAATGGAGCTTTACATGGGCATTTAGTAAAGGAGAGCTACATTTAGAGCCTCCACTAGGTAGAGCTTTAATAAAAGATGCTTTAGAAAAATTTCTAGTTAGAACTGATTATAAACTTGAAACTGGTGGAGACTATATCTTTACTATTCGGGCCAAGTTCTAATTATTCTTGAACTAGGCCAAACAAGTTTTCTCTTCAAATAGTCTTCTACAATTACCAAAGCAGCTACAGGATCCAAATCATCTGCAGGTAAAAGAATACTTTTAGGTATAAATCTAAATATTTTTTTTGGCGGCCATATTTCCCAATATCTAAATCTTGCTCTCATCGTTGTATTTTTTTCATTGGACAAATATAAAGATCTATATTTATTTTCTAACAATTTTTGAAACCAATAATCACTACTAGTACCATTTCCTATGATTATTTGATCTATTAAGTTCTCCTTATGCCAAAGAGATAGTAAATCCAAAACATATTCTTTCAAGACAATTCTCCCATCTGAAATAGTATCGTCCGCCAGATCAACAAGTAGCAACCCACATTTATAGATTCCTGGATCAATAGAAATTAATTTAACCATTATTTTTATTCGCCAACATCTTTATTAACCAAACCTAACTCAAGGGTTATAGAAACCTTATCAGCACTATCACTATTTTTCAAAGCAATAGCCTTAATTTCATATTCACCCTCATCTTTTGAGATTATTTGATTACCCAATTCATTTATTTGGTTTGCATTTAATTTCAAATCAGAACTCATAGATCCTCGCCTTTTTACTTCAGCTAAAGTAGAAGAAAGCAAAAGTTTAATTTTTTTATTAATAGAGTTGCCATCTAAGTTACCAGTTCTGATAATAGTTTTAGCAATCAAATCCCCCTTTCGAACTATATTTTTATTCAAACGAACTTCAGGAAAAGCATATACATAATTTTCACCTCTTAAAATATTTCCAGCAGATCTAATATTGACAACCCACGTCCTCTGATCGCTAATGATCTCTTCAAGTCTATCAATATGATCTTTCCGAACAAGTAATATCCTTCTATATGGTTTTTCTTGAGGTTTTGCAAGAGTAAAAGCATAATAATTAGCCTGCTGTAAAATTGACTCTATTTCTTTTTTTATATCTTGATCATTTTCAATCTTAATTGTTTTTGTAACTAAAGATTGACCACTACTAATTACTACATCTCCGCTTCTTAAAGCATATAAATTCTTCTCAAGCATTTTTAATTCTTTTTCACCGTTCTTAATTTTCTCTTCTAAAACATTACGCTCTTCTTGCAAGGGAATCAAAGCCAATCGGCTCTCTTGCAATCGCTTTTGAATATCCTCTAATTTAAACAAACCAATTCTTAGCTGCCTACTTGCAAGAATCATTCCTCCTAACGAGATCGCACTTATAAAGCTTCCTGTCAAAACTGTTATCAATATTGCAGTTCTTTTTGGCCTCAACTTGAAAACACTCAACCTAGCTTTGCCAACTCGACTTCCAAGCATGTCTCCCAAAGTAGATAAAACACCTCCAAGGAGCAGTAAGAAAATAATTAGGGGCCAACCTGTCACAGCTCTAATTACAGTCCTTTAATCAAACTATCTTTATTATCGCTTTTAGGATAGACCTTTAATTAAATCGTTTAGCTAAAGCTATAGGATCAAAAATAGTAATTTTCTTACGATCAATTGCAAGTAATGATGAATTCCTCAATTCTCCCAACAACCTTGTAATGGTTACCCTAGTAGATCCAATAGCTTCAGCAATTGCTTGATGAGAAAGTTTTAAGTCTATCGTTATACCATTTTCATCTGGGACCCCAAAATCTCTACATAAAACCAATAAAAAACTGACCAATCTTGAAGACATATCTCGATGAGTTAATGTTTCAATCATGGTTTCGGTCTGCAAAATACGACTTGATAAGCCCTGTAATAACAATAGTCCTACTCCAGTATCGGCCTCTATAGCATTACGAACCGATGTAGCAGGTGCAGTAATTAACTCAACTTTTGTAAAAGCTACAGCGTGATAAAAACGGTCTGACCTATCACCAGTCAACAATGAAAGAACACCAAACAAACTATTCTCTCGCAATAACGCAACTGTAATTTCTTCACCAGTTTCATAAACCCTCGACAAACGTACTGCCCCTCGTCTAATCAAATAAACCTTCTCAGCAGGGTCTCCAGGAAAAAAAATAGTCTTAGATCTCTCAACAATCTCGGAAGATGCTCCTTCCAGAGATCTAATTACATCTAGGAGGGTAGAATTATTAATAGATCCTTGCTGGTTAGAATTAAAAGCCATTTGGCTATTGCTGTCTTGGTTGTATCGAGTAAATCCCCGGTATGAAGTGACCATAGCCTCGAGTTCGTTCAAAAGACATTAGGGATTAGACTTAAAACGATATGTAGCCATAATGACTTTTTTAGACCTTATTTTTTTAAACCAATACAATTTCACTGAAACTCCTTATAAATACTTGATTTTCACACTTGATTGTCTCAGAAATAAGAATTCATAACAGTATCAACAAATCCAAACCTCTTAATCCTCGCAAACAAGAAGGAACACATTGATTAATTACGCTATAGATAGTGTGAAGTATATTGAATTCATGATTTATGACGCTAGATTAAAAAGAAGATTACTGACGCAAGAATTTTAATGAATGCCAACATTAGTTCTAAACCAGCAATACCCTTAATCCATCAACAAGATGACATTCCTCTTCACTTAGTTTCAACACAAGGACAAATCCAGATTCATACAGGTATTTACAGAGGCAGCTATTCAGTAGTACTAAGTGAAGCACTGAGATCTGCTGGTTTAGGAAGTCGGGTTTTAATTGTGCAATTTTTAAAAGGTGGCGTAAACCAAGGTCCAGATAAACCTGTTCAACTCTGTGGAAATTTAGAATGGATCAGACCATCAATAGAAACATGCTTACCCATCAATAGACTTAAAACTGAATCTTCAGTTACCGATTTAATGCACCAAAAAGCCATAAAAGAAGTTTGGCAAAGTTGCAAGCAAAAGCTTACGAATAATCTTATAAATAAAATAGTTTTAGATGAGGTAGGCCTAGCAATTGCTCATGGATTCATTAAAGAAACTGAGCTCATCACAACGCTAAAGAATCGATCGCCATCAACTGATGTGATTTTGACAGGTCCAGCCATACCTTCTCAAGTTTTGGAAATGGCTGATCAAATAACCGAATTACGCTGTAGTTAAATGCTCAAAAATGATCGCTGGATTACTCAACAAGCCTCCAATGGAATGCTTGTACCATTTCAAGAAAAACTTGTCAGACATCTAAATCCAGATTCTCATACCTCTCCTGTGCTCAGCTATGGATGTTCTTCCTATGGCTATGACTTAAGACTTTCGTCGAAAGAGTTCCTAATTTTTCGTCATGTACCTGGCACAGTAATGAACCCAAAACAATTTAATCCTGCAAACCTAGAAGCAACAGTCCTTCATAAAGATAATTATGGAGAATACTTCATACTCCCAGCCCATTCATATGGCCTAGGTGTTGCTCTAGAGAAAATGAAAGTACCAGCAAATATAACTGTGATCTGCATCGGTAAAAGCACTTATGCTCGATTAGGAATCATAGTTAATACAACACCAGCTGAAGCTAGCTGGGAGGGACATTTAACTTTAGAATTCAGCAATAGTTCCGGTGCAGATTGTCGAATATATGCAAATGAAGGTATTTGTCAATTATTATTTTTCGAAGGAGATCCTTGTGAAACAACCTATAAAGATAGAAAAGGTAAGTATCAGCATCAACCAGAAAAAGTTACTCTCGCCAAAGTTTAATCATGAGCATTGTTGACTTAGTCACATCAACTCCAGATGCCGAAAAGAATATGGCATACATAGCTAGAGTAAGTAACCCTAACAATCAGCAAAATGAAAATTTCACCAAGTTACTTCAATACTGTATTAAGCATGAACATTGGAGTGTATTCGAACAAGCTTATATGACTCTAGAAATTGAAACTAATAGAGGAATAGCCGCACAAATTTTGAGACATAGGTCTTTTACTTTCCAAGAATTTTCTCAGCGTTATGCAAGCAGCACTCAATTAGGGACTATACCGATTCCGAATCTAAGACGGCAGGATAATAAAAATAGACAAAATTCAATTCCTGACCTTTCAGATGAAATAACTAATTATTTTGAAGAGAAAATTAAAAATCACTTTAAAGACAGTCAGTTACTCTATGAGGAGATGCTTAAAGATGGTATAGCAAAAGAATGTGCTCGATTTGTATTACCTCTTGCTACTCCTACAAAGATATATATGACAGGCTCTTGTCGATCCTGGATTCATTATATAAAGCTGCGAACCGGTCATGGTACTCAAAAGGAACATATGGAAATTGCTAATGGATGCCAAAAGATTTTCAAACAAATATTTCCTGTAGTATCGGCTGCATTAGGATGGTGATATTTCAAGAATGACTTCTGGGAGAAACAATGATTTGATTATCTTTTGCTGAGGATTGAAGGGATTTAATATAACTTTCTTTTCGCAAACCAGAGAACGAAGGTAATTGATCTTCATTAATTAATGCATTAAAAATACTCATAAGTTCGTTTTCACTTCTAAAGCCAATAGAAACTCCATTATCTATACCATTCTTATCAAAAAGGTTTAATTGTGGTATACCATTAACATCATATTTATCAATAAGATCTGCCCACCTTGGATTGTCTACATTTAGTAAAACTAGATTCACCTTACTTTTATTTATGTTATTCATAGATTCAATCGATGGTGCCATTTCCTGACAAACCTCACACCAATCAGCATAAAATTCTATTATTGTTGGCTTACCATTCATCAATGCTTCTTCAGGCAGGAGAGAGTTTCGAGCTAAAGTTTCAAGAGAACTATTGGCACCAAAGCTATTCCTAAAAACAAAAAAGATCGCAACAAAAGCTATGCTTAATGAAAGCAATAATATTCTTTGAAAATTGCTTAGTTGAGTTTTATTGACTGGTGTTTGACCCATTAAAAGTACTGATGATTTTTAGTTATTCATTATATATTCTAATAACATTTTTTCAAACTATACAAACAATAGATTTTCTTAGGAAGAACACTGAACCAAGTTTCTTTGAAACATAGCTCTATAAACTTTCTTTTCTTGATTGAGTACATATAGTTCTCTCTCTGAACAAACATCATAAGGATTCTCATATAACCACTCAGATTCACCATAAATAATCCTTTTAAAGAAATTACTCTCCTCAATAACAACTATCATGGATTGTATTACTTCATATATATCACTCTGTATAAAAAGTTCTCTAGAAGGGCTTAGAGCTTTTGCTATAGAAGTTAATAGATCTGGTTGCAAAACTCTTCTTTTAAAATGCCTCCTTTTAAACCAAGGGTCTGGAAATTGAATAGATACTCTTTGCAATTGATCATGATTTAAAGATTCCAACCAATCAAGCAAGCTGATATTTGCATTGCAAAACAAGAATTTAATATTGTTTAAATCCAATTCTTTCCTTTCTTTCTCTGCAGCAATTACTAATAACTCCCTTATCTCAATCCCAAGATGATTCCAATCTTTATTCATCTTGGCCATATCAATTAAAAACCGTCCCCTAGCAGACCCAATGTCTAAATGAATTGGCAAACTATCATCCTCAAACAAATCAGATGACAAAGGCAACGCAAATGGCTGCTGAAAGAAACGGCTTAGTGGATTAACATGTTGGCGCAAGATCAAGCACAATAATATTTTTTTATTATCTACCAATAAAGTCAATCAAGTATATAAAAAACATGGAAATGAGAAAAAGATGATTCTTGAATACTATTCACTCAAAAACAATAAGAATATCTTTCTGTCAATATTTTCTCTTGAAAATGCTTTCCCTTAGTGACTAGATTAATCCAATTTTTGTCATGGTTCTATAGCTTTCTGGTGGTAAAATACATCATTAAAACGCTAGATTCTTAATTAAAGATTTGATTATCCCTGTGTCAGAAGAACTTTTCCAAAGCCTTGCTTGGCTTTCATACCGATTAGCCGCCACATTTGCATTTGGAGTACCTTTAATAATTTTCGCCTGGTCTGTTGCAAAAAAAGAAAGTCCTATACAAAGATTCATATCCATTTATTTTAAAGTTGCAAGTCTTTTAGCGATCAGTATTTTGCTATTAATAAGTGGAGATTCACTAGGTTATTTGACATCATTAATCTCATCATTACTAATAATGATAACTCTTTGGTTTTGGATAGATCTAAATGAAGAGCTCAAAGAAATGTCTATAAATAATGGAATCGCATTAACAACAAAAATCTGGAGATGGTGTTTAACATTTTGGGGTCTACTTTTTTCAAGTTTACATCTTTTATCATTCGACTGTCTCCACTCAGAGAATAGCAAATATTGTTATTATTGGACAGAATTGCCTAACCAATTAGATAAAATTCCTCAAGTTCTTATAAAGTTCTTGTTAGGTGGAAATTGGAATTCTGCCTTAGCTGGTTTCGTAGGATACTTTACATTAATGATATATATAATTGGTTTTTTACAATGGTTATTCTTAAAACTACCTAAACAAGGAAGAATTGCAGGCGACTTTTAAAAAATCAATCAGAGAGTAAAGTTTATCTCCTTTGATAAATACTCAAAATTTCCGAACATCTTTGACAAATAAAATCATTACTCAGATCTTGGCTTTCTATAGTTTCATAATGCCAACACCTTTCACATTTTCTCCCCCTAGCTCTAGAAACTTCTATAGTCCCAAACTTATTTTCCTCTTCAACTAAAATTTCTGCCCATGGTTCGCCGCCTATCTGCAAATGAGAAACAAGAAGCCAATCTCTTAATAAATCCACTTCTTTGTTACCATTTTTACTAAGCCATTCAATTGCTTTTAAAAGTGGCTCATAAGAAATTTGTATTCTTATAGCAGCTTCAAGAGATGAGCCTAATTCCTGTTTATTCCTACATTCCTCTAACATTTTATTGATAACACCTCTAAATTCACGAAGTTCAGAAATATGATTAGTTAAATCATCATCACGCCATGAATCTGGTGGTGTTGGCCAAGATGTTTTAAAAACCGAAATATGATTTAGTGAATAAGGAATATTTTGCCATATATCCTCTGCCATATGCGACATTACTGGTGCAATCAAGGCAGAAAGTCGTTCAATAATTAATGACAAAACAGTTTGGCAACTTCTTCTTCTAAAATCAGAATTTAAACTTACATATAGTCTATCTTTAGCTATATCTAGATAAAAGTTAGAAAGCTCGACTACACAAAAATTTTGAATTATTTGAAAAAACTTATAAAATTCGTATTTATTAAAAGCCAAGGTCACTTCATCAATTACTTGAGCTGTCCTATGAAGCATCCAGCGATCTAACAATGGTAACTTCTGCACATCTATTGCATCACTTAAAGGTTCAAAGTCATAAAGGTTTCCTAATAAATATCTGGATGTATTTCTTACCTTGCGATAAACATCTGAAATTTGTTTTAAAATACTTTGACCAATTGGAACATCAACTGAATAATCAACAGAGCTCACCCATAACCTAAGAACATCTGCACCATATGCAGGCTGATTTTTTTTATTTGGGCCTCCATTAATAATCATTAAAGGGTCAACAATATTCCCCAATGACTTACTCATTTTTCTTCCATTCTCATCTAATACAAAGCCATGAGTTAGTACACTCTTGAATGGCGCTTTCTGGTTAACAGCCACAGATGTTAACAAAGAAGATTGAAACCAGCCTCTATGCTGATCGGAACCTTCAAGATACAAATCCGCAGGGTAATTTATATCAGATTCCTCATCAATAACAGAGGACCAACTAGAACCAGAGTCAAACCAGACGTCCATTGTATCTGTACCTTTCCTCCAAAGATCAGATTCGTGTGAATATTTAGGTGGCAAAAGTTGAGATTCATCTAATTCCCACCAAATATCAGCTCCATGCTTAGAAAATAAATCTTTTATATGAGATATAGTTGTCTCATTAAGTAAAATATCCTTACCATCTTTTTGATAGAAAACTGGAATCGGTACACCCCAAGTACGTTGCCTAGAAATACACCAATCACCTCTTTCTTTAACCATTGACTCTATTCTATTTTGACCTGAATCTGGCAACCATTCAACTTCTTTAATTGCATCCAAAGCAGATTTTCTAAAGCCTTCTACAGAAGCAAACCATTGCTCGGTAGCTCTAAAAATGGTTGGTTTTTTAGTTCTCCAATCGTATGGATATTTATGCTCATAAGGTACTTCAGCTAACAAAGCACCTGCTTCGGCCAAATCACTTATAATTACATCATTAGCATCTTTTAAAACATTCAGGCCTTCAAACTTACCTGCCTTTTTGGTAAACAAACCCTTTTCATTAACTGGACAAAATATCTCAAGTCCATATTTTATTCCTGTATTAAAATCATCAATACCATGACCAGGTGCAGTATGAACAAGGCCTGTACCAGATTCAACAGTAATATAATCACCTCCTGAAACTACTGGGGAAGTTCGTTTCATCAATGGATGATGATAGATGATTCCTTCAAGTAATTCTCCTTTTACAAGTGCTCTTTGTACTAACTTAATCTGAATCTTTTCAGAAACTTCTTCTAATAAAGTAGAAGCCAAAATAAATAGTCTATTATCAACATCTGAGGCAAAGACATATTCCAAATTCTTATTAATCGAAATCGCCATATTGCCTGGTAATGTCCAGGGAGTAGTAGTCCAAATGGCAAGTTTAATATTATCAATCTTATTGTCTTTATTTAATTCCAATCCTTGTTGGCTAAGGTTATCAATTAAATTCTCTGGTAATTTTGCAACTGGAAATCCAACATAAATACTTTGACTAATATGACCAGCTGGATATTCTAATTCTGCTTCAGCTAAAGCAGTCCTTGAGCTAGGGCTCCAATGAACAGGTTTTAATCCTCTATATATAAAACCTTTTAACGCCATTTGACCAAATACTTTAATTTGTGAGGCTTCATATTGTTTCTGAAGAGTTAAATATGGGTTATCCCAATCACCCCAAATACCCCACCTTTTAAAACCTTGCATCTGACTTTTGACTTGTTTCTTTGCATATTCAGCTGCTTTCTTACGTAGGGCTAATGGAGACAACTCAGATCTCTTCGATTTTTCTAATGATTGAAGGACTTTCAATTCTATTGGTAATCCATGACAATCCCAACCAGGGATATAACGAACCTTTCGGCCTTTCATTATTTGATATTTATTTATTATGTCTTTGAGGATTTTATTAAGAGCGTGCCCCATATGAAGAGGCCCATTGGCATATGGAGGGCCATCATGCAAAGTAAAAGGTTCTCCTGTATTTTCCAACCCAAGTTCAAAATCAATTTTCTGATCTTTCCAAAAAGCCTGCAACTCTGGCTCTCGCTGAATTGCATTTGCTCTCATACCAAAATTCGTTTGTAAAAGGTTGAGAGTGTTTTTATAAGACGGACGATTTTCTCCGTCCTTTTTATGCTCCTGATTCACTTTAGCTATTAATCAATTACAATTATGGTCCCTAATGATCATATTACTAGAGAGGGATCTGATCTTTTCCGTTAAAATTTCAAAGGCAGCTAACTAACTCTCTAATCTCTTTTTTTCTTCTCTATCAAAACCCTGTTGCTGCGTAGCTTCATTAATTTCAGGGCGAACCCATTTTTTTGTAATGACTTTTTTCTTTGGTTGAATTGCTAATATTTTATGTAATTGAAAAATGCTTTTAACCATTTCTTTCAAAACGGAGGCCAATTGGCTAAAAGATGTATACCATCTTTCAAGGGATCTAATACGATTTTTTTCTTCCACCGCAAGTCGCTCCCATCTACTTTCTGCAATCTCAAGTAACATTTTGCTGAAAATAATTACTCCAACAACTAGTACTATCAATGGCGATCCTTTAAAAAGGTCACTATCAAGATAAAGAACTAAACCTTGTGCCAAGAAAAGGCTGCCTAATAAACCATCTCTAGGTCTGCTTAATTCAGTCAAAAGCAAAGGCAATAGCAATATTAAAAATCCCAGAAGAATTGAAACGCATCCAAGTATCAATGAGATCATTAGTGTCTTTAATTTACCATTTTCTATTGTTTTACTATAACTAGCTTCTCTATATGAAAGCCAGAAAAGACAATTCTTATGAGCATCCTGAGAAAAAATCAAATGCAAAAAAAATATGATTATTCATTAATGGATCTCTTTTTTTAAAATTTATCTTAATAGGATCGCTATTCTTGGCCAAAGAAATATAGTTTATAACCTATAATAATTTTCTAGAAACTAGATAAAGTGCAATTTCAGCATATAAAGAAATTAACATCCACTATTCTGAAAGAGATCATCAAGTAAATATTCCATCAAACTTTATTTAGATAATTACAAACTTAATCTCTTTTAGTTTATATAAATTTTAAATTTACCAAAAATTAATACTTACTAAAAAATGATTTTGGTACCTCTCTGGATTATGATAATTTTCAGATTCTCTAGCCCACCTGGCGGAATTGGTAGACGCGCTGGTTTTAGGTACCAGTGACTTCGGTCGTGGGAGTTCAAGTCTCCCGGTGGGCATTTTTTCTTATCCTGAAAGTATTCATCGTCCTATAGCAACATTCCATTAAGCAATGACACAGTGCTTATCGAGGTCTCAACATAACAAGGCCACGAAAAACATGAAGTCATCAAATGACTGGACAAATGAGATCAAGGATTACCTTGATCCTCCAGGGACTCTTAATGTAACTGTAGGGCTATTTATTGGTGGTTATGTTCTCGCAGCTCTAAGTATTTGGCAGTGGTATCAAGGAGAATGGCCTTTACCTCTTTTAGTCGGAATTGCTTTTCTATCGCTTCATATGGAAGGCACCGTAATACATGACGCATGCCACAACTCAGCGCATCCAAACAAATGGATTAATCAATTGATGGGCCATGGAGCTGCCATTTTATTAGGTTTTAGTTTTCCAGTATTCACGAGAGTTCATCTAGAACACCACAAATATGTAAATGACCCCAAAAATGATCCGGATCATATTGTCAGTACATTTGGTCCTGTCTGGCTAATAGCGCCTAGATTCTTTTACCACGAATATTTCTTTTTTGAAAGGAAGCTTTGGCGTAAATATGAACTAATGCAATGGGGAATAGAAAGAGGTTTATTTATTTCTATCGTAATTGCAGGAATTAAATTTGGTTTTATGAATGTAATTTATAATTTATGGTTTGGTCCTGCTCTTATGGTGGGAGTAACTCTTGGAATATTTTTTGATTACTTACCTCATAGGCCTTTTCAATCGAGAAACAGATGGAAGAATGCAAGAGTTTACCCTAGTAGAGTAATGAATTTATTAATTATGGGTCAGAACTATCATTTAATACATCATCTATGGCCTTCAATACCATGGTTTGAATATAAACCTGCTTACGAGAAAACAAAACCTCTATTAGATCAAAAAGGTTC
Organism: Prochlorococcus sp. AG-409-P19; assembly: GCA_003215315.1. Classification (GTDB taxonomy): domain Bacteria; phylum Cyanobacteriota; class Cyanobacteriia; order PCC-6307; family Cyanobiaceae; genus Prochlorococcus_B. The sequence goes on from QCKO01000004.1 coordinate 108,598, forward strand.
GCCTCAAAGAATGGGTATATTTGAGACAAGGAAAGATGGATTTAATTTTCTTTATGACATAGTTCTTGGAATTCGGAGTCATAAGACAAAACGCAGCAAAATGAGAACTTTTGCAAGGATAATACCAAGATATCTATGGAGAAAAAAATATATCCAATTAATACATAGAAGTGCAATCCGAACAATTAATCATAATTAAAATGTTATTTCTACAAAATTCTTGGAACTCTAAAGAAGTCTCCTTCTCTTAGTGGTGCTTGATCCATAATTTCTTCACGAACTTCTGTTTGCTTAACTAAATCTTCTCTTACCGCATTAACCACTTCAACAGCCCTAGTTGTTGGTGGTATTCCTTCTGTATCAACTTTTTGGAGTTGCTCTACATAAGATAAAATTTCCTCAAGTTGTTTTGTATAAACTTGAATCTGCTCATTAGGTATTTGCAATCTAGCTAAAGCTGCAACTTTACTCAAATCAGATGGGGTTATTTTAGGCATAATTCAAGAGAGGAATTCAATAAGATCTTTGCTTAAAGCTTTAGATGCTTTCTTAAGAAAAATAGCACCATGCTCTGGCTTGGCCAAATAAGGCTCTGAACCCATTCGCCCATCTGGATGCCTCCTACGAAAATCCAAAAAGCTGTTGATCTTTCCCGCTGGTTTTGCCCTTGGAAGAGGTAAATGTTTTTCAAGCAAAGTAGGCTGAAGGTATAACGTCAATGATATTTCACTAGGAGTAGCGTGTTGACCTTCATGATCACCATAGAGTTTTCTTGCTTCAGCATATACCTCTGGAACCATAAACCAACTAGCAACCTTACACCTCAGATTTGAAGCTACATCTAAGTGCTGAGCAATTGCTGATGAGTAAGCCTCATGGAAAGCAGCCTTTAAAATTGCAATATTTCCTCCATGACCATTAACAAAAAAGATTCTTTCAAAACCGTTTCTTGCTAAAGATAAAACCAAATCATGAACCACTGATATTAGTGTTTTAGGACGAAGACTCATAGTTCCTGGAAAACCTAAATGATGCTCAGCCATCCCAAAAACCTGACAAGGTGCAACAAGTACACCTGTAAGCAATCCAACTTCTCTCGCAATGGATTCCGCTGTCAATGAATCTGTACCGATTGCCCCAGTTGGTCCATGTTGCTCAATTGATCCAATCGGTAAAATAATGCCCTTATTAATCTTGAGATAATCATTCACCTCTTTCCAACTACGCAGATCTAAACGTATATTTGAAAAGTCTTTTTTCTTAGCTTCCAAGGGAAATAAACATCTAGAAATTACATTAGGATACGTTTGAGTAAGAAAAATGCTTCATTAGCATTAATTTTTAATTGTCTCTTGCAAAAAAAATGAGTTATAAGTAAAGAACAACTCAATAAAATTCACCCAATTTTTCCAAATAACACATTCACCGCTTAAAAAAGAATTTTTCTATCGTCCTGCACATCTTGTTGCACCTGATTTGCTGGGTTGCCAATTAATAAAAAAGGAATCAGAAAATCTTTTAATAAAAGGAATAATTGTCGAAACAGAGGCTTACTCTCAAGAAGAGCCATCATGCCATGGTCATAAAAGCCGAACTCATAGAAATGAAACTCTTTTTGCAGAGCCTGGAAGATTTTATGTGTACATAACTTTTGGAATCCATTACTGTTTAAATGTGGTCACAGGAAAAAAAAATTGGGCTAATGGTGTGCTTATAAGGTCTTTAGCTATTCCAAATGAGCATGAAAAGTCTGCAGCAGGACCAGGCTTACTAACTAAGAGGTATGGTTTAAATAGAAATCATGACAACTTAGAAGTATCAATCAATAATGGTTTATGGATTAGTAAAGGCTTTACGACCAAAGAGTTTGGAAAAATTATTCAAACAACTAGAATTGGTATTACGAAAGCTAAGCATTTACCTTGGCGCTGGTACATCCAAAATAGTAGAAGCATTAGCAAAAGGGTAAAAGGAGACTTAACTCCTTCACTGAACGATTCTTGGAGACCTTCTTTAAGGGAGACCCTATGAAAAGCTGGGCACATAATCACATAATTGATCTTGCTTCCTTTTCAATAGATGATTATGAAACTGTTTTAGAACTGACCAATAGATTTAAACAAGTTCCAACCTCTAGCTCAGGCAAGATACCTGCATTGCAGGGTAAATTACTTACAACTTTATTCTTCGAACCAAGCACAAGAACAAGAAGCAGTTTTGAGCTAGCAGCAAAAAGGCTATCAGCAGATGTTCAAAGTTTTTCTCCTACGAATAGCTCATTAAGCAAAGGTGAAACACCTCTAGATACTGCCTTAACATATATTTCAATGGGTTCAAATATACTTATTGTTCGTCATAGTTCAACTAATGTTCCAGCTGAATTAGCAAATTATATAGATAAGAATGGGCTTAAAGCTTCAATTCTAAATGGCGGTGATGGACTTCATAGTCATCCCAGTCAAGGGCTTCTAGATCTTTTTACTTTAGCTAATTTTTTCAATCCAATGAATCCTTCAACTAATGATTTGAAAAATAAAACCATCACCATTGTTGGTGATATTCTTCATTCTAGAGTTGCAAGATCAAACATTTGGGCACTTACGGGATGTGGTGCGAATGTAATACTTTGTGGTCCATTAAGTATACTCCCAGATGAGTTCTCAGAATTTGTAAATAGCCCTCCTCCTGGACAAAAATATGACCCAATTAAAAATAGAGGAAAAGTAACTATAATTAGATCCTTAAAAGATGCACTAGAGGATACTGATGCTGTGATGACTTTAAGAATTCAAAAAGAAAGAATGAAACAAAATTTACTTAGCGATTTTGATTCTTATCACAAAAATTATGGCATTACTCATGAAAAATTAAAATGGTGCAAGAAATCAATCCCAATTCTTCATCCAGGGCCTGTAAATAGAGGGATAGAAATAAGTAGTCAAATAGTTGAAGATCAATCAATCAGTCTTATCGATAAACAAGTCATAAATGGAATCCCAACAAGAATGGCTTTACTTTATTTACTTGCGACAATGAAAAACAAATAGCAATCTAATATAAATAATTATAATAGCTTTAAAGCTTCAGTAAATAGTCCATAAATTGTTCCCATTCGAAAGAAATCAAGGATACCTAAAATGATCAAAGGTTTTCGATTTTGCTTACAAAATGTTCTTATTTTAATCATCAACTCAAGCATGAGCAATGTAACCAAAGCACCAACAGGATCGAACAAGGCTAACACTCCATTAATCATGCCCAAAGAACTACCAATGAAAAAACCTAATAGAAAAATAATTGCCAGTAATGAATACCTTCTCCATGGATTGGCAGCCCAATATCCCAAGTTAATCAGAAACTCTGATGAATACCTATACAATTTTGTTGATTGCATTCTTGAAGCCATTTTCAAAGGCAGCAATTCTAAAACTGCTCATTTTTTTAATTAAAAGTATTTTATATGATAACTAAAAAAATACAATTCTCATTATTATTTTAATCATAAACAACAAAAAATAAGAATCCTAATTAAATTTAGAATGGCAATCTTTAATCCGTTAGAGATCTTTTGTTCAACTTATTTTAACCCTCTGATACATTCAAAAGAGCCTCTAACTGACGTATGAGACTTCGAACCTCTCCTGCCTATGGCAATAAATTTTCCTGATGAAGAGCTCAATGCAACACTGTCTACTCTTGGAGAAGAAATCAAAATAGCCAGCCAAATACTCTTGTGCCGCTTGAAGGATAATTCTCTTCATTTTGTTCAAATCCTTTTGAGGTAATACATGTTCTATGGAAATTAAGAAAATTTTGTGGAGAATAGGGGATTCGAACCCCTGGCCTCTGCGGTGCGATCACAGCGCTCTACCATCTGAGCTAATCCCCCTAATATTTTGAATCTAGAAGAAAAATCATAAGAACTCAATCATCGCAATAGAGTTCTAAGATAAAACAATTATTACCTTATGTATTTTTGACTGATACCCGCTTGAAAGAGAAAAAACCTCCAATAGGTAAGAATGAAGAGATTAGATCCAAATAATTAATTCAGATTAAATACTCGCCTTAATTAAAGGAGAAACGACATGAATGCAAAAGTACAAGACTCACTCCAAAGTAAAAAAATATTAGTTGCTGCAACAGGAAGTATTGCCGCAGTAAAAACCACAAACCTGGTTAGCAACCTTATCAAAGCAGGTGCAGAAGTGAGATGTGTACTAACACCAAGTGCAGCTCAATTAATAAGTCCTCTAGCAGTATCAACCTTAAGCAGAAATATTTGTTATCAAGATCAAGACCAATGGAACCAATCTCAAACAAAACCATTGCATATTGAATTAGCAGAATGGGCAGAATTAATTGTTGTAGCACCTCTAAGTGCAACAACATTATCTAAATACGTTCATGGCAATGCAGAGGGCCTCTTGGCAAGCGTTTTATTAGCCAGCGAAAAACCAATAATTTTTGCTGCTGCTATGAACACTTCAATGTGGAAAAATAAATATGTTCAAAGGAACTGGGAATTAGTTACACAATCTGAAAACCTTATTTGTTTAGGTCCCAGTGCTGGACTGCTAGCTTGTGATCGTATTGGTGAAGGGAAAATGATAAGTATTGAGGTAATCCAATTAGCTATTAGAACAGCATTCATTTATATAAACAAAAAAATTCTTTTCAAAAAAGATTTTCAAGGGTTGCAATTATTAGTTACAGCTGGTCCAACCATTGAAAAGCTTGATTCAGCAAGATATCTGAGCAATCGCAGTAGCGGCAAAATGGGTCTTCTGATTGCTCATGCATCAAAATTGCGAGGAGCGAACGTAAATCTGATTCATGGGCCACTCAAAATAGAGGAAAGTTTTTTAGAAGGATTAAATGCGTCATCAGTAACAAGTACTTCAGAGATGCAAAGAGCAATCAAGGAATTACAACCTGAGATGAATGTCATCATTATGGCTGCTGCTGTAGCAGATATAAAAATGAAAGAAAATCTCACAAACCAGAAACCTTCAAAAGATCAATTAATAAAGTCTTTTGAAAAAGGGATGAAAAAAACACCTGATCTACTTGCAGAAATTAATTCCAAAAAAAACAAATATCAAATTGTTATGGGTTTTACAGCCCTTACTGGATCAGATAGAGAGATCCAAATACTGGGAGAAGCTAAAAGGGTAGCGAAAGCTTGCGATTTCATGATGGCAAATCCAATTGATAGAGAAAATCAAGGCTTTGAAGAAAATTTCAATAGCGGTGTTCTCCTAAAACCAAATAAAAAATCAAAAGTTTTCCCAATTACAACCAAATTGACTCTTGCTCATGAACTCCTTGATGAAATTATCCAATATGAATTATTAAATTCTTGACAATTTATAAATAAACAATTTTTTTTATTTTTCCTTATCCAACACTGAAATGCATTGATATCAAAGGCATTTGAGCAAAAATGCATCTCTAATTCTGCCTTCTAATAAGCTACGGGTTGTTGAGAGCTGCAGAAGGCTTGTGATTTGAGGCATTTGCCCCCTGTATTATCCCAACTGAATTAATTGGGCGGTTCCTACCGCAGTTATTTAGCCATTCGGCGTCCTCTCATGCGATTTCGTCCTCTGCTAGCCCTGGTGTTAGCTTTTTGTCTCACATTTGCCGCTGCTCCAACTAGTGTCTCTGCAGCTTTCGTAAAGGGTCCCGAAAGGGGTAATGCCCGATTTGGGAACATAGTCAATACTGGCCAAGCAGGAGAATGCACTACTCTCCCAGATGGATCTAATGGATCCATAAATGCAGATGGCCAATTCAAAGGGCTCTGCCTTCAACCAACTGAAGTATTTGTAAAACTTCCTGGAACTAAGCGAAAGAAATCTGATTTTGCTGCTGCAAAAATCATTAGCCCTCGCTTTAATACCAGTATTGATGAAGTGTATGGAGACCTCTCAGGAGGAAAATTCACTGAAAAAGGTGGTATTGATTTCTCTCTAATTACAGTTCTTGCTCCAAACGGTGAAGAGTTTCCTTTCGCATTTTCTGTGAAAGAAATGATTGCTGATTCCAAAAAAGGAAAAGCAATTGAACCAGGTGCAGAATTCTCTGGCCCAACAACAACTCCTAGTTACCGTTCCGCTGACTTCCTTGATCCAAAGAGTCGAGCCAAAGCAACCGGAGTTGAATATGCTCAAGGTCTTGTAGCTCTTGGTGGTGACGATGAAGACCTTGCAAGAGAAAATGTTAAAAATGACCTTGGTGGTAAAGGTGTAATAACCCTTACTGTTGATAGTGTTGACTCTGACACAGAAGAATTTACTGGAACATTTGTTGCAGTTCAGCCTTCTGATAATGATCTCGGATCCAAAGATCCTGTTGACATCAAAATCACTGGTAAGTTCTACGGTCGAAAAGCCTAAAAAGATTAGAAATCTTTAAAAGAACAATAAAAAAGGGAGGTTTATACGACCTCCCTTTTTTATTGAAAAAAATTCTAGAGAGAAAACTAATTTCCTTTCAAGGACACTCTATCTGGGAGAATTTGGCGAAGATCTTTTTTCAATATGATTAATAGCCAAGAATCTAATAAAAGCAAAAATGGCTTAATTCCCCCATATGGGGAAGAGCTCATAGATCTGATGGTTTTAGAGCACCATCAGGAAGAAATTAAATCAAAAACTAATGAATCTTTAGAATGTTCTGACAGGAATGCTTGTGACATTGAACTCTTACTAGTAGGGGGATTCTCTCCTCTAAGAGGGTTCATGAACGAAGAAGATTATAATTCTGTTGTTACAACCAATAGAACGGCTTCTGGATTGCTTTTTGGTTTACCTCTGGTCCTTGATACAGATAATCATGAATTACAGATTGGAGATTCAGTGCTCCTTACATACAAAGGACAAGATTTAGCAATCCTTGAAATCGAAAGCAAGTGGGAGCCTGACAAAGTTATTGAGGCAAAAAATTGTTATGGAACAACATCCCTAGAACATCCAGCTGTACGAATGATCACAATGGAGAGAAAACGCTTTTATTTAGGTGGAAAAATTCAAGGCTTAAAATTACCAAGTAGAGTTTTCCCGTGCAAAACCCCAAAAGAAGTAAGGGAAACCTTGCCAAAAGGAGAGGATGTTGTTGCATTTCAATGCAGAAATCCTATTCATAGAGCTCATTATGAACTTTTCACCAGAGCTCTTAAAGCTAAAAATGTAAGCAATAATGCAGTTGTACTTGTACATCCAACATGTGGACCTACTCAACAAGATGACATCCCAGGATCAGTAAGATTTCAAACATATGAAAAATTAGCCGCTGAGGTAAACAATCCAAATATCAGATGGTCATATCTACCATATTCAATGCATATGGCTGGTCCAAGGGAAGCGTTACAGCATATGATTATCAGAAGGAATTATGGTTGTACGCATTTCATAATTGGAAGAGATATGGCCGGTTGCAAGTCAAGCATTACAGGCGAAGACTTTTATGAGCCTTATGAAGCTCAAGAATTTGCAAAAGAATGTTCGAAAGAATTGGGAATGGACACAGTGCCATCTCTAAATCTTGTCTACACAGAAGAAGAAGGCTATGTAACAGCTGCACATGCAGAAGCACTAGGGCTTCATATAAAGAAACTAAGCGGTACTCAATTTAGAAAAATGTTACGCAGCGGCGAGCAAATTCCTGAATGGTTTGCTTTTAAAAGCGTAGTTGATGTGCTTAGAGCCGCATAGAGGGGCTTGAGCCTATTAACATTGCTTTATTAAAGGGAACGAACCTTGAACAAACGCTGGCGAAACATTTTGCTCTACATCCTCATCGTTGTAGTAGTAATTTTTATTGGAAGTGGCTTTTTTCAAAAGCCAAGCCCTTCTAACACCACAAGAACCTTGAGATATAGCGATTTCATTGAAGCTGTTCAAGAAAAACAAGTCAGCAGAGTCCTCATATCTCCTGACAAAGGCACTGCCCAAATAGTTGAAAGCGATGGTTCAAGAGCCTTTGTCAATCTTGCACCTGATAAAGATCTGTTGCAAATGCTTACTGATAATGAAGTGGACATAGCTGTTCAGCCAACCACACAAGCCAACCCTCTTCAACAAGCAGTAACAAGTCTAATTTTTCCGATCCTTTTGCTAGGAGGACTATTTTTTCTTTTTAGACGAGCTGGTTCAGGAGGCGGTGGAAACCCCGCTATGAATTTCGGGAAAAGCAAAGCAAGATTACAAATGGAGCCAGAAACAAAAGTAACTTTCGGAGATGTAGCAGGGATTGAAGGTGCAAAGCTCGAATTAACTGAAGTAGTTGATTTCTTAAAGAACCCTGATCGATTTACCGCAGTCGGTGCAAAAATCCCCAAAGGTGTTTTATTAGTGGGACCACCTGGTACAGGTAAAACTCTTTTAGCCAAAGCTGTAGCTGGAGAAGCATCTGTTCCTTTCTTTTCAATATCTGGTTCGGAATTTGTTGAAATGTTTGTTGGTGTTGGAGCCAGTCGAGTCAGAGATCTTTTTGAACAAGCCAAAAAAAATGCGCCTTGCATAGTTTTCATAGATGAAATTGATGCGGTAGGTCGTCAAAGAGGCGCTGGTCTAGGAGGAGGAAATGATGAAAGAGAGCAAACCTTAAATCAGCTTCTAACAGAAATGGATGGTTTTGAAGGAAATACAGGCATCATTATTGTTGCTGCGACTAATAGACCTGACGTTTTAGACTCTGCTCTAATGCGTCCAGGTAGATTTGATCGACAAGTAACTGTTGACAGACCAGATTATTCAGGACGGCTACAAATTCTTAATGTTCATGCAAGAGACAAAACACTATCTAAAGGCGTTGATCTTGATCAAATAGCCAGAAGAACGCCTGGTTTTACAGGGGCAGATTTAGCAAACTTGTTAAATGAGGCAGCAATCCTTGCTGCAAGAAGAGACTTGAAAGAAGTAAGTAATGATGAAATAGGAGATGCTATTGAACGTGTAATGGTTGGGCCTGAAAAGAAAGACAGAGTAATTAGTGAAAAGCGCAAAAGATTAGTGGCTTATCATGAAGCGGGCCATGCTGTTGTTGGCGCTGTAATGCCTGATTATGATCCTGTACAAAAAATTTCCATTATTCCTAGAGGTCAAGCAGGAGGATTAACATTTTTTACCCCTAGTGAAGAAAGAATGGAGTCAGGACTCTATTCAAGATCATATCTACAGAATCAAATGGCAGTAGCACTAGGAGGAAGAGTTGCAGAGGAAATTATTTATGGAGAAGATGAAGTAACAACTGGGGCTTCTAATGATTTGAAGCAAGTTGCTCAAGTAGCAAGGCAAATGGTAACTAAGTTTGGAATGAGCGACAAACTTGGACCAGTTGCCCTAGGCAGGTCTCAAGGAGGTATGTTCCTTGGTAGGGATATTGCTTCTGAAAGAGATTTCTCAGAAGATACTGCGGCGACAATTGATTCTGAAGTTTCAGTCTTAGTTGAAATCGCGTATAAAAGAGCCAAAAAAGCTTTAACAGATAATAGGGTTGTACTTGAAGAGCTAACAGCAATGCTCATGGAATCAGAAACTGTTGATTCAAACGAGTTTCAAGATTTATTAATTCGCCATGAAGTAAAAGTTGCAGAATACGCATAAATTATCTGAATCAAACATCAGAGACCAAAAAGAACTGATTAATTCTCTTAGGAGTCAACCAGTAATAATAGTTATCAGGCCAGAAAAAGATTTACATGAAAATATTAATAAAAAAAATAAATTATTCAGATTAATTAATAATCTATCAGATGTAGGAGTCAAGCATATTGAGATAGGATGGAATACTAATCCTAATTGGGGAGAGATTGTTTATAGTATAAGAAATAATTTTCCTAATATTAATTTAGGAGCCGCATCAGTGACAAGCCATGAGGCTTTAAAAGCAGTAAAAAATCTAAATCTTTCTTATGCAATGTCACCTTTTTGGGAAACTAATTTACAAATTAAATCTATTGAAATTGGTCAACTTCTTATCCCAGGTGTTTATTCACCCTCTGAGTTTAATAAGGCTATTAATTTTGGCTACAAGGTGATCAAGGTTTTTCCTGCCTCACTTTTGGGTATCAATTACTTAAAAACTATAGTAACTCCATTTAATCAAAAACCATTTGTCATAGCAGCAGGTGGATTAACAGCGAAAGATATAAACCCATGGATAAAAGAAGGTGGTTATGGAGCAATAGCTCTTGGAAGAGAAATATTAAAGAACTATGGAATACATCATGATCTTAAGGAATGGTTTAATAACTACATTTAAAAAAATAATTTTAAAAAATAGCAAAGACATTACTTTATAAATAATATTCTCGAAAAAAAACAGTTTTTACCATATGGAGCATTGACCTTTATGCCTCAATAAATGATCAGCCAAAACCAATGCAACCATAGCTTCAACCATAGGGACTGCTCTAGGTAAAACACAAGGGTCATGACGACCCTTTGCAACTAAAGTTGCTTCTTTGCCATCTTCATCAATAGTCTTTTGACTTTTACGAATCGTTGCTGTGGGCTTAAAAGCAATCCTTAATATTATCTCCTCTCCATTACTTATTCCCCCTTGAATACCACCTGAATTATTCGTTAATGTTCTAATTTCTCCATTTCTCGACGGCAAAAAAGGATCATTATGTTCACTCCCTTTCAATAAAGTTCCTCCAAAACCTGATCCAACTTCAAAGCCCTTAGTAGCTGGTAATGACATCAAAGCTTTGGCTAAATCTGCTTCCAATTTGTCAAAGACTGGCATCCCTAGGCCTACAGGCGGATTGCGAACAATACATTCAATAACTCCTCCGCAGGAGTCCCCTTCTTTACTCAAAGATTCAACTCTCTTTATCATCAAATCTGCAATTGCCTGATCAGGACACCTCACAATATTTGATTCAATAGCCTCATAATTAACCTCCTCTGTACACACATTTGCTTCGATATCATGAATTCTTTTCACCCATGCCAAGACTTCAGTCCTATTAGCTTTAAAAAGAAGCTGTTTTGCTACAGCACCAGCAGCAACTCTTCCAATTGTTTCTCTGGCTGACGCCCTTCCACCTCCACTTGATGCTTGTATTCCATATTTCTTCTGGTAAGTAGCATCTGCATGAGAGGGCCTAAAAGTTTTCTTAATTTCTTCATAATCATTAGGT